>BJGL01000057.1 GCA_014190475.1 Bacteroidota bacterium | reverse complement strand
CTGGGAAAAAAATATCAAAAAACAGATTCGATTCAGTACTGCGCTTTTTTTAACCAGCGGAAAAGGATATTATGAGCAATACAAAGCAGATGAACGGTTTAGCAAATATGGATTAGCTTCTCCAACTTTGAATGGAGTAGTCATTGAAAAATCAGACTTTATTAGACAACTCTGGTTGGATAATTATTTTTACGGCAACAACAGCACGCTTCAACTACAAAAGAATAATACCGAGTGGACAATAGGAACCACCCTCTCTCAATATCAAGGCGATCACTTTGGCAAATTGATATGGTCCTCCATCACCCCATTGAAAAATCCACACACCTGGTACAACAACAACGCTACAAAATCTGAAGGCGCCTTCTATGTAAAGCAGCAAACTAAAATAGGCAACTCGATTTATTTGTTTTATGACTTACAACTAAGACAAGTACACTATCGAATTAATGGTTTCAGAAACAACCCCTCGCTTTTTGTTGATAACAACTACACCTTCTTTAACCCAAAATTGGGGGTTACATACCGCAAAGGAGACTGGAAGGCCTATGCCTCCTTTAGTAGAGGCGCCAAAGAACCTAATCGGGACGACTTTGAGGCAAGTACTACCACGCAGCCAAAACCAGAAAAGCTAAACGATCTGGAACTTGGTTTAGCAAGAAAAACAAAAAAACTGAACACGGCCATCACCCTATATGACATGCATTATAGAAACCAGTTAATCTTGACAGGTAAAATCAATGATGTGGGAGCGTATACGCGCACCAACGTGGCTAACAGCAGAAGACTTGGTGTAGAAATTGAAGCCGCATACGCCGTCAATAAATGGCTAACTACAGGCGGTAACGTATCACTAAGCCGGAATACTGTAAAAAACCTGGAAGAATACATTGATGACTATGACAATGGTGGACAAATAAGAAAGTTTTACGATCGCTCTACCCTTGCCTTCTCACCCGGAACTTTACTAAACCACTTCATGACCATCACACCTGCTAATAAAATTGAAATATCCGTTTTTAGTAGATACGTAAGCAGACAATATCTTGACAATACGGCTACTATTCATAGATCCCTAGATGCCTTTTTTGTGCAGGACCTTCGATTTAATTATTCATTAAACGTAAAAGGATTGGGAAAGGTGATGCTCATCGCACAGGTAAATAATTTAACCAACACCCCCTATGAGCCCAATGGCTATACCTTCAGCTACCTCTATGGCGGAAATATAATTACAGAGAATTATTTTTTTCCTATGGCAGGAAGGAATTACATGTTTACCATCAATATGAAAAGATAAAATTTCTAACGAATGGTATCGATGCGCGGGCGAGCCAATTGTAGCCAAATATCAATTAACTGACCAGGACGAATGGTTTGTACTACTTTGTCCTCATTCAATTTTTCAGGGCTTTGTTTGTAGATCCACGCCGTGGCCGTATCCTGAACTCCCGACTCCAAAACAATCGCTCCAAAAGATAAACCGCTACTATCTAATAATGATTTTGCTTCGAGATAATTAAGTCCAATAAGACTGGGTACTGGAATGGGTTGATCCCCTATCCCATCTCCCAATACCAGCGTGATGCTACTTCCTTTTTTTATTTTTGTCCCCGCGGAAATCTGCAGACCATTCATCCGCTGTTCTAATACAGCATTACGCGCAAAGTCAGGCCTGAACAGCGTGTCGCCTACTTTTAGATCCATGGTTTTTAAAACAACTTCAGCATTCCTAAAACTGTACCCGATTAAATTGGGCATCTCCACCAGGGGCGGTTCCACACTTCTGACAATTAAAAAAATAGTTCGATTTGCTTTTACAACCTCATCAGCATCAGGAAACTGTTTGACTATCTGTAAGGGAGGAATAGAATCCACATAGGCAGAATCTTGCACTTCCCAGTCAAATCCAGTGCTATCCAGTAATCTTTTTACTTCCTCCAAGCTTTTACCAGTCAAGGAAGGAACCGTAGCTGCTTTCCCATGATCGGTTAACCACCCCAACGACAGCAAAAAAAGTCCAAACAAAAGAATAGCCACTACAACACCCGCAATCAGGTTCATCCACAGTGGCTTCTTAGTAATAAACGCAAACATGATGGTATGCTATCCTTCTTTATTAATTAAGCAATCTTGTATCAATAGATCATAGAATTCCCCCAGAGCCCATCCCATAGATTGCACTTGTTGTGGAATAATACTTGCCTCACTTTGACCCGGGATAGAGTTCAACTCTAACATATAGGGCCGCTGTTCTTTTTCGTTATAAATAAAATCAATACGCACAACTCCTCTGCACTGAAAGGTTTGATAAACCAACTTAGCCATGGCAGCCAAACGATCTGCCCAGTCTAGAGAAATTGCTGCTGGCGTTGTTTCAGTTGACTTCCCCTGATATTTTGCTTCAAAATCAAAAAAAGGCATGTCAGCATTCACGCTAACCTCGGTGATTGGCAACACCTTTATTGCACCATTAGCTTTAAAAACACCAACAGTAAATTCACGTCCCTGTATCATCTCCTCAATCAAAACCTGGGCATCTTCAACAAAAGCTTTTTCAACTGCTTTTCGAAGCTCTTCACCGGGTTGATCTACTTTAGACATACCAATACTCGAGCCCCCATTATTGGGTTTTACAAAAACTGGGAATTGAAGCGATTCTACATTTTTTTCCCAACCAACGTCCTCACCACGAATAAGCAATATTGATTTTGCAACTGGAATCCCAGCGGCACCCGCTACTGCAGTAGCTACTCTTTTGTTAAAAGTAACAGCAGAGGTCAACGCATTACAGCTGGTGTAGGGAATACCCAACATATCAAAATAACCTTGCAGCTTTCCATCCTCACCGGGGGTACCATGCAAGGCGATAAAAGCTACATCAAAAACGATTTTTTTTGAGGAAAGGGTGATACTAAAATCATTTTTATCAATGGGCCAACGATTGGCAGCATCATCTTGATAAAACCAACCCTCTTTTGTAATATCTACCCAATAAGTACAATACTTTGCCGGATCAAGTTGCTGTTGTATCGTGCGGGCCGTACGATAAGAAATAACCGATTCTCCCGAATATCCTCCCGTTACCAGCGCAATATGGATAAGCGACATGCGGCTGATTAGATATGAAGTTTGTCTTTTTTACTGAGCAGCTCATCCACTGTTTCACGATAGAGCTCATCAGGAACACAACAATCTACCGGGCAAACTGCTGCACATTGCGGCTCTTCATGGAACCCTTGACATTCGGTACACTTGTTAGGTGAGATGTAGTAGGTTTCTGTGGCAATGGGTGTATTCTTTTGGCTGGCGTCAACCTGCGTCCCATCCATTAAAGTAAAACTTCCCTTCACCGTGGTGCCGTCAGCAATAGCCCACTCTACTCCGCCCTCGTAAATGGCATTGTTGGGACATTCAGGTTCACAAGCACCGCAATTGATACATTCTTCAGTAATCTTTATTGCCATAAAATAGTAATTAGATGTGGAGTAATTTTGTACCCTACAAATTTAACGGACCAGCATGAAATTACAAGACCGAATTTCTTTACTTACCCGACTAGGCGATTATATGCAAAGTCAAGAACCCGAGTGGCTGGCCGTACAGGAAAGGGCATCCCGAGAAAATGGCTGGTTTATTCCATCTTTTATAACCACAGCAGTCAATTCAATTGCAAGTAACTGGCTAACCCAAAAGGCCTTGACAACTTGGGTGGAATCGGCCGAGATCCCCAATCAACAAACTACGCCCTACAATGTTGGGCTGGTAATGGCTGGAAATATCCCCTTAGTTGGGTTTCATGATTGGTTATGTGTTTTTGTAACGGGTCATCATGCTCAACTCAAACTATCGTCAAAGGATAACGTATTGATTTCTCATTTAATCAATAAACTGTTGGAGTGGGCGCCCCCGTTAGCCGCTAGTAACCAAATGACAGAACGCCTGACAGGTTGTGACGCTTACCTTGCTACGGGCAGTACTAATTCATCTCGATATTTTAACTATTATTTTGGCAAATACCCACATATCATACGAAAAAACAAGACCTCAGTGGGTGTGTTGCACGGGAATGAAACGCAGGAGGAACTTGAACAACTGGCAACGGATGTACATCTGTATTTTGGTTTGGGGTGTAGAAATGTTACAAAATTGTTCCTGCCAACCGATTACAACTTCATACCCCTTTTGGAAGCCTTCAAAAAATTCAACTGGCTGGCAGATTTTCACAAATACAAAAACAATTACGACTACAACTTAGCGTTGTATATCTTGAATAAACAGTACTATATGACCAATGGATCTATATTGCTGGTGGAGGAGAAAAATTGTTTTGCACCCGTCAGTCAGCTCAATTATGAATTTGTAGAAAATTTTGAAACCATTTCTCAGGAAATTTCAACGCATCCCGATATTCAAGCGGTTGTTGGCAGGAATTTCTTACCATTTGGGAAAAGTCAGCATCCCTCCCTTACTGACTATGCAGACGGGGTTAACACGCTGGACTTTTTGAACAAAAAAATGTTAAACTGGCACCTCTAAACGTAGGGAGGACTGACAGTTTGTTATTTTGCAAAACAGGTACAAATTTTGTTTAGGATTTAAAAATCGTTTTCTAGCTATGAAATGGAAACAAATACTACTGGTCGTGGGTATAAGCGCCCTGACGTCAATCACCAGTGTGTGGCTTTATGGGAAATACGCCAATTCCCGCGCTACTTCATTTACACAATCTACAGATGGTAAAACACCGGCAAATTATGCTGGGTTTTTTAATGCGGCACCGGGTGCAGAGATTACGGATTTTACGAAAGCATCACAGGCTGCTGTACCAGCAGTGGTTCATATTAAAACTAAAACGCCGGCTAAAAAAATCACCAATCAACTACCGCGCAATCGAGGCGGAATGTTCGACGACTTTTTTGATCAGTTTTTCAATTACCCACAAGTTCAACCAGAGCAGCGAGCGTCTGGTAGTGGTGTATTGATTAGTGATGACGGGTATATTGTAACCAATAACCATGTGATCTCTGATGGAGGAACGGGTGTTGCTGAAGAAATCAACGTAACATTAAATAATAAAAAAACCTATAAAGCAAAAGTGATTGGGAAAGATCCCAGTAGCGACATTGCTGTCTTGAAAATTGACGGAACCGGTTTCCCTTACTTGGTATACGGCAACTCAGATAATGTGAAATTAGGACAATGGGTCTTAGCCATTGGCTATCCTTTAACCCTGGAAACTACAGTTACCGCTGGGATCGTGAGTGCAAAGGGCCGCTCCATCGGAGTAAATGGACGTCAAAGTCAAACTCCAATTGAGTCTTTCATCCAGACGGATGCAGCGGTGAACCAAGGAAATAGTGGCGGCGCATTAATAACTACCGACGGCCAATTAATTGGTATTAATTCAGCCATCTATGCCCCTACCGGTACCTATGCAGGATACTCTTTTGCTATCCCTGTCAACCTCGCTAAGAAAATAGTGAATGACCTCATTAAATTCGGGGATGTAAAAAGACCCTACCTCGGCATTATGTCTGATAGCAGAAATGTAAATGCAACTGATGGAGCTTACGTAGGCACTGTTGCTCCTGATGGTGCAGCAGCAGCGGCTGGTTTGAAAAAAGGAGATGTAATCAAAAAGATCAACGAGATCCCAATTTCGTCCTGGAGTGAATTACAAGGAACTATTGCCTCCTTGAATGCAGGTGAAAAAATTTCCATTCAATATAAAAGAGAAGGAAAAGACTATTCTACATCCGCTACATTAAAAGCAGATCAAGGCAACTATGGAAATATTGCCGCCAACTCACTGGGTGAATTATTAGGAGCTGAGTTGGAAAATGCGGACAAAAAGGTAACGCAACGTAACGATGCGGAGGGTGGCATCCGAGTGAAACGTATTTTAAAAGGAGGCCCACTGAGCCGTACAAGAATGCAGGAAGAATTTATTATTACCAGCATAAATGGTGTTCCTGTTACAACAATAGAGGAGTTAAGTAGGGCCATTGCTTCTACGCGAGGCGAAAACCTGAATTTAGAAGGATTTTATGATGGTTATGAAGGCCTGTATCGTTACCCAGTTATGCTTGCGCAGGAGGAGGAGTAATTACTTTTCGTAAACAAGATATTCCCAAGCCTGCATTTCAAAAGGTGTTCCCCCGTTGAATTGATTGGCAGCACCCGAAAACACATTTCGGTACACGCCGCTAACGTTTGCATCTATCAGGTCAAAGTGAAAATCGCTTTGGCCTGATAGATTTAGTACCACTAACACCTCCTTTTGACCGTTTTTCCGAAGAAAAGCAAATACCTGATTGGGAGCAGATGTTTTTATACGGTAAGTTTTACAAGCTGGATCACCCCCCTTCAGGGCTGGATGCGTTTTTTTTAATTGCGTAAGTGTACTATAAAAAGATTTTAAATAATCAGCATCGGTTCCCTTCTCAAATAAATCTTTTTCAAAAAACAGAATACGTTTTCTATTTCCTAACTCCTGGCCAGAATAAATCAAGGGAACACCATTCCAAGTAATGCTGAACACTGCCAATGCACGGGCCATTTCACCATACTTTTCATATTCAGTCCCATTCCAGCTGTTTTCGTCGTGGTTAGTGGTAAACCAAGCACGTAGCGTGGAGTTGCCCACTTGGTCATACCGATCTAACACCGTGTATAAGGAGTCTAGTGACCATTTTTGTTGGTAAAAATCTTTTGCTCGATGCATCCAAGTCCAGGTATAGCTTGCATCAAATGCCTGGCCATATTCAGGCTTTTCTAATTCATCATATTCACCAAACCAAAACAAGGGTTTCAATTGATCTAATTCAGCACGTGCTTCTTTCCAGAAATCTAATTCTACCCAAAACGCTAAATCGCAACGGAATCCATCAATGTCAAAATTGGTGACCCAGTATTTCATAGCGTCAATCATGGCGCGACGCAGCGCGGGGTTAGAAAAATCTAATTCAATGATATCATCCATTCCGGAAGCAATCTGAAAAGTTCCGGTTGTACTATCCTTTAAATAATAGTCTGGATATTGCTTTGTCCATTGGTGATCCCAGCCTGTATGATTTGCCACCCAGTCAATAATAATTTTAAAGCCCATTTGGTGTGCCTGTGTAACTAATAATTTAAAATCTTCCGCCGTTCCAAACTCTGGATTGATACTCACATAATCAGCACATGCATAATAACTACCCAAACTTCCTTTTCTATTTTGCTTGGCAATAGGAGTTAACGGCATAAACCACAATGTTTCTACCCCTAATTCTTTCAAACGAGGAAGCTCCTGAATAAAAGCAAGTATAGTTCCAGCCGGGGTATATTGGCGAAGGTTTACCTCATAAATTGTGGTGTGTCTCACCCAGTCCGGGGTCACAAATGGTCCATTCATATTAATTGGTTTTTCGGGTACGGCCTCCTGGCGGGGCATAAGCTTGCAAGAAAGCAAGGAAAATGAAAACACTAGTGCAAACAAACGGAAATACATAGCGTTATTTTTAGCAATATACAAAAAAGAGGGACCCTATCTTTGCAGTATGAAAAGCTTTGACGTACCAATCATATATCGTAGTCCGCTGATTAGTGCGATCAAGAGAAAAAGAAAAGAGCAGGACCGAATGAAAAAAGATTTCACTCCTACCCTGCTTGATTTTGGACCGCTCCACATTTCACTTGCCAGACATTTTGGCTTTTGCTACGGTGTAGAAAATGCAATTGAAATTGCTTTTCGGACCTTGGATCAGCACCCTGGAAAGCGTATTTTTCTCCTTAGTGAAATGATCCATAACCCACAGGTAAATGCTGATTTACAAGCACGAGGTATCCGGTTTTTACAAGACACATCGGGACAAACGCTCATTCCCTTTGAAGAACTTAACAAAGAAGATATTGTACTCATACCCGCATTTGGTACCACCCTGGCAATTGAAGCGCAGCTTCGAGCAAGAGGAATTACAACAGAAGCATATAACACAACCTGCCCTTTTGTAGAGAAAGTATGGAACCGAAGCGAGGCTATTGCAAAAAAGAGCTTTACGGTTATTATCCACGGCAAACCAACGCATGAAGAAACAAGAGCCACTTTTTCACATGCCGCAGCGCATGGACCAGCACTGGTGATCAAAGACATGGAAGAGGCCATACTACTTGCTGCCTTTATCCGTGGCGATAAACCAATTGCTGATTTTTTCTCAAGTTTTGAAAATCAATATTCTCCAAACTTTGATCCGGTTGCAGATCTAAAACGTATTGGAGTAGTCAATCAAACTACCATGCTTGCCAGTGATACGCAGGCGATAGCTGACTTTTTGAAAAAAACAATTGTAGAAAAGGAAGGCAAGGAAGAACAAGTAGCCGATACACGCGATACGTTATGTTATGCCACCTTAGATAATCAAACGGCTGTGCAAGGAATGTT
>BJGL01000056.1 GCA_014190475.1 Bacteroidota bacterium | reverse complement strand
TGCGGAGAGGGAGGGATTCGAACCCTCGGTACAGATTTAAGTCCGTACAACGGTTTAGCAAACCGGCCCTTTCGGCCACTCAGGCACCTCTCCTAAAACGATCCTTAAAAGGGAGGACAAAATTAAAGAGAAATTACATGGCTGCCAACTGGACTTTCTGTTGAAGTTCCAGCACATTTTCGCGGAAAATGCCGTCCGTATCCATTAAATCCTTGACTGTTTGGCAGGAGTGAATAACGGTGGTATGATCCCGGCCTCCAAAATGTTCACCAATTGTTTTGAGAGAATTTTTTGTGAACGCTTTGGCTAGATACATGGTAATCTGACGGGCTTGTACAATTTCCCGCTTGCGTGTTTTTTGAAGCAACTTATCGTAAGGAACATCAAAATATTCACATACCATCTTCTGAATCGTATCAATTGTAATCTCTTTGCTGGAGGACTTCACAAAATTACGTAGCACCTTCTTAGCCAGATCAAGGTCAATTTCCTTGCGATTTAAGGAGGATTGTGCTAATAAGGAAATCAAGGCCCCTTCTAACTCACGAACATTATTGTTAATGTTATAAGCGATATACTTGACAACTTCTTTTGGCATCTCCAACCCGTCATTGCGCATTTTCTTCTCCAAAATCTCAATACGTGTTTCGTAATCGGGTACTTGCAAATCGGCACTCAAGCCCCAACGGAAACGACTTAACAATCGGTCTTGTACACCTTCTAAATCCTTGGGAGATTTATCAGAAGTCAGCACCAATTGCTTTTGCGATTGATGTAAATGATTGAAAATAGCAAAGAAGGCATCCTGAGAGCGCTCTGCTTTTGCGAAAAACTGAACATCATCCAAAATCAATACATCAATCAACTGATAAAAATGGATGAAGTCATTAATGGCATTGTTACGGCTGTGATCCATGAACTGGTTGATGAACTTTTCAGAGCTCACATACAAAACCACTTTGTTAGGGTGTAGTCTTTTTACCTCATTACCGATGGCTTGTGCCAAATGGGTTTTACCCAAACCGGTTCCTCCGTAGATCACTAAAGGATTAAAAGAATTAGCACCGGGTTTTTCCGCTACGGTTTTACCTGCACGACGGGCCACTCGATTACAATCTCCTTCTATGAATGCATCAAACGTATAGGTAGGATTAAGCTGCGGATCGATCTGCATTTTTTTCAGACCAGGAATAACAAAAGGATTTTTTACCGGGTTATTGATCACCAACGGAAAATCCATTTCGTTGTTGGAAAAAGATTTGAACCCCTGTCCACTCACATCCACCGTCATGGGCTTTGTGCGACTGCTACCACTGTCTACCATGATTCGATATTCCAATCTGGCTTCTTTGCCCAACTCACGTTTCAGTGTCTTGGCCAAAAGATTCACGTAGTGCTCCTCGAGGTATTCAAAAAAGAATTGACTGGGAACCTGAATGACTAAAACATTTTGTTTTAGGGAAACGGGTTGAATGGGTTCGAACCAGGTTTTGAAATGCTGCCACTCCACGATATCCTTGATGATCTTTAAGCAATTTCCCCAGACTTTTTCCGCGTTCTTATCCATCTTTACTACAAGCAGGTTTATGTCGATTTAATAGGAGTTATTCACATCTCCACGCAGGTTTCAATGCTTTTCCACAATTGTCAATAAAAAAACTTGCGCAGGGGAACGAATATCATTAAACCCTACCAAACAAAAAAAAATTTGGGGCCTCTTTTTTTGGAAAAATTTTTTTCTTTCAAATTATAAAAAAATCAGTGGGAAAATTTGGAAAATTCATCCCCAACACCATCCCCCAAATTTTAGACCTGATTCGTCTGAAAATAGCGCACCTTTGTATCTGTTTCAGGATAAAAACCTGACCTATGCCGCAAACCATTCAAATCCGAGTCAAGCCTGCAGAGGCGGGCACTGATCTTTTTTTAAAACAGCTCATTTCCCAACAAAAGGGGGTGCCATTGAACAGCGTTCAAGGCTATACCATCCTAAAAAAATCAATTGACGCCAGGGGTAAAACGCCTTGGGTGAACCTTACCCTTCAAGCTTTTATCAACGAACCGGTAGAAAAAAGGCTATTACGGACTTTTTCGTTTAAGGATGTTTCCAAAGCATCTAAACAAGCAATAATAATAGGAGCCGGACCTGCAGGTTTATTTGCTGCGCTTCGACTTATTGAAGGGGGGATCAAACCAATTATCCTAGAAAGGGGTAAGGATGTCAGAGCCCGCCGACGAGATTTAGCTGCCATGAACCGGGAAGGTGTTGTAAACCCAGATAGCAATTATTGTTTTGGTGAAGGCGGGGCCGGCACCTATAGCGACGGTAAACTATACACCAGAAGTCAAAAAAGAGGAGATGTAAATAGAATATTGGAACTTTTTGTTCATTTCGGGGCTGATGAACGGATTCTTTATGAATCTCACCCGCATATTGGCACCAATAAGTTGCCTCATGTTATTACGCACATGCGGGAAGCCATTTTAGGATTTGGAGGTGAAATTCATTTTGAACAATGTATCAATGAACTAAAAATTGCTGGAGAAAAACTAACGGCTGTTTGCACAAAACAAGGTGAAAGCTACTCGGGAGATGCATATATATTGGCTACTGGCCACTCCGCCCGAGACATCTTTGAATTACTCCATCAAAACAAGTTGGAAATCGAGGCAAAACCGTTTGCACTCGGCGTTCGTGTGGAACACCCCCAGGAACTGATTGATAAAACACAATATCATGGCGAGGTTCGTGATCCTTTTCTTCCTCCAGCCGCTTACACATGGGTGGAGCAGGTCAATGGGAAGGGAGTATTCTCCTTTTGCATGTGTCCGGGTGGAATTATTGCGCCTGCTGCCACGGCACCGGGGGAATTGGTGGTGAATGGTTGGAGTCCTTCCAAGAGAAACAACCCTTACGCCAATAGCGGAATTGTAGTCAGTGTGGAGCTAGCAGATTTAAAGACAAAAAATAAAACAAAGGATCCGCTGTCTTTACTTCGATTTCAACAAGAAGTAGAGCAAACAGCATTCAAAGCAGGAGGAGGTAACTTGCAAGCACCGGCACAACGCTTAATTGATTTTTGCGAGAATCGCTCTAGTACAAATCTCCCCCCCTGCTCATACGTTCCAGGCATTGTGCCCGTCAACTTAAAAGAAATTCTTCCTTTATTTATTCAAGAAAGACTACAACTAGGATTTAAACAAGTGGCACAAAAAATGAAGCGCTACTACACGAATGAGGCCGTGTTGGTTGCCACTGAGTCTCGCACTTCCTCGCCGGTTAGAATTCCTCGCGACCCAGAAAAACTACACCACCCACAAATTTCTACCCTATATCCTTGCGGAGAAGGCGCGGGTTATGCAGGCGGTATTGTCAGTGCCGCGATGGATGGAGAAAGAGTAGCGGTTGCCATTCTCCACCAATGTGGATTAGCAACCACTCTCCCCCTTGCTGTGCCATCGGTGTAGTACAGCTATTCCGAGCACTGATTGGACGTAAATTTGAATGCAACCCACTACTATGGATTCTATTTTATCACTCAAGCATCTAAGAAAGCATTTTGAATCACAGAAAGCTGTAGATGACATCAGCCTTGAGATCGAGCGCGGACAAATTTTTGGATTACTAGGTCCCAACGGAGCTGGAAAAACTACGTTGATCCGTATGATTACAGGAATCTTCTATCCGGACCAGGGCGATATATTTTTTGAAGGAAAAAAGTTTGACCCGCTAGTGGATGTAGCAAAGATTGGCTACATGCCTGAGGAGAGAGGACTCTACAAAAAAATGAAAGTAGGTGAGCAAGCTTTGTACCTGGCACAGTTAAAGGGGCTTAGCAGACAAGCCGCTAAACAAAAGATAGAAAACTGGTTTGGAAGATTTGGAATGGAAAGTTGGTGGGATAAAAAAGTAGAGGATCTGTCTAAAGGAATGGGGCAGAAATTACAGTTTGTAACCACGGTGCTTCATGATCCTAGTTTAATTATTTTGGACGAACCCTTCAGCGGACTGGACCCCGTAAACAGTAATTTAATCAAAGACGAAATATTTCGATTAGCGCAGGAAGGCTCTACTATTATCTTCAGTACGCACCGTATGGAGCAAGTGGAAGAAATCTGTAATCATATTGCGCTGGTCAATAAAGGACAAAAAATCCTGGATGGTACTGTTCAAGCTGTAAAGCAGCAATACAAACAACATCAATACAGTGTTTCTGGAGAGGGGTTGAATAAATTATCAATGAACCAGGCTCCCTTTACCGTGGTAAGTCAAAAAGATAACACATTGATTATACAGATTGCCGCTCAACATAATTCATCCACAGTGCTACGATTTTTGTTAGAGCAAAACGTTGAAATCAGTGCCTTTCACGAACTCTTACCAAGTCTGAACGATATATTTATTCAGTTGGTAGGAAATACACCCACCGCACGCACATTCGAAAAAATTTAAGCGTATGAAAAAAACTTGGATCATTATAGAGCGAGAATACCTTACAAGAGTTCGCAAAAAAACATTTGTGATCTCTACCCTTTTATTTCCTCTGTTATACGTAGCCTTGATTGGCGGTATGGGTTTTATTGCTGAAAAAAGTAAAGAAACGCTAACTGTTGCCGTGATTGACTCCTCTGGCTATTTTACCAAAGAGGCCATTGAAGCAGAAAATCAAGTTGATCCCAGTTCATCCCTGGTACTTTTAAGTAATGCGCCGGAGCAAAGCAAGCAGGATGAAGAGAGTGGCTATGATGGCTATATTGAAATTCCTTCGCTGAATTGGCAACAAGGCAATGACTCTCTAGTTTTCAAAACGTATAAATCCTATGGAAGCGCCTCAACAGGCGTAGTGGAAGCCAAACTAAATCGAATCTGGAGACGCTTGTTAAATGACAGTTTACAATTAGATATGCGTAAACAAATGATTATGGCCCAAAGTAAAATTGGGCTTGTTACAAAAAATATTAGTGACGAACAAGCCAACAGTGCTACTGCCGAAGGCATTGGCTATTTCGCAGGATTCTTGGTGTACTTTATTTTATTGATCTATGGTTCGCAAGTGATGATGGGCGTGATGGAGGAAAAAACAAATCGAATCGCGGAAGTAATTGTCTCTTCGGTTCGTCCCTTTCAAATGATGTTAGGCAAAATTTTAGGAATCGGGGCTGTAGCGCTTACACAATTTCTCATCTGGATCGTTTTTGTTTTTGTAGTGTATAACGTGGGAATTAAATCAGGTACTTCCATGGGATTCATGGCAGAGGCGGTGGGTGGCGTACAACGTATGATTGGCTCTGTTAATGTGCCGTTGATTTTAGGCTGTTTCGCTTTTTACTTTTTGGGTGGCTTTTTCTTTTATGCTTCCCTCTATGGAGCGATTGGTAGCGCCGTTAATGAGGATATGCGCGAGGCGCAGTCATTGAGTTTTCCAATAACCATGCTGGTAATTTTATCAATCGCTATAATGACCGCTGCGGTAGCCAACCCAACTGGGCCCGTTGCAGTGTGGGGCAGTATTATTCCCTTTTCCTCTCCTATTGTAATGATGGCTCGTATTCCTTATGGCGTACCGGGTACAGTTCCCTTGTGGCAATTAGGACTTTCCATGGCTTTACTCATTGCTGGCTTTTTATTTACTGTGTGGTTTGCGGGCAAAATTTACAGAACAGGTATTTTAATGTATGGTAAAAAAGTAACCTGGAAGGAAATGATTCGGTGGGCATTTACCAAGGGCTAATTAAGGCCTGGTATGGAAAGGTGCTTGGCAGGCCGATTGAAATTCTCCCCATACATCATTGACGATTTGTTGCGCCGGTAATATTTTGTCAAGCAAAGCACTAACCTGACCAATTTCAAGTTCTCCTTCCTCCATGTCGCCCTCAAACATTCCCTTTTTTGCACGCCCTTTCCCTAAGAGCTGAGACAATTCTTCTTCAGATGCTCCACGTTCTTCTGCCTCTTGAACCTGCTCAAAAAATTTATTGTGTAACAGACGAACAGGAGTCAACTTTTTCAAACTCAATTGTGTATCACCTTCGCCGGCTTGTATCACACGATTTTTGAAGTCAAGATGATTGGAGGCTTCCTCACTGGCTACAAAGCGAGTACCTAGTTGTCCTCCTTCCGCTCCTAACACCATGCAGGCAAATAACTGACGACCCGTTGCAATTCCACCCGCTGCAATCACTGGTATATGTACCGCTTTACAAACAGCAGGAATCAATACCAACGTAGTTGTTTCCTCGCGACCATTATGTCCACCAGCCTCAAAACCTTCAGCAATAACCGCATCACACCCGGCTGCTTCAGCCTTACGTGCAAACTTGCTAGAACTAACTACATGCAACACTTTGATTCCTTTTGACTTCAAATAATGTGTCCACGCAGCGGGATTACCGGCAGAAGTTATTACAATGGAAACTCCCTCCTCCTCAATAATTTCAATTTGTTGCTGAATGCCGGAGTATAGTAGGGGAAGGTTAACCGCAAAAGGTTTAGAAGTTGCCGCTTTACATTTTTGAATGTGCTCTCGTAATAGCTCCGGTGTCATAGAACCTGCTCCCAATACGCCCAAGCCTCCAGCATTACTAACGGCCGCCGCCAAACGCCATCCGCTGGTCCAAATCATACCCGCTTGAATAATGGGGTATTCAATTTCTAATAACTGTGTAACACGATTGGAAAATGGTTGCATAGGATATTAACCCAAATCGATACTGGTATTATCTCCCACATTCAGTGAACGAATTTCTCCTCGTAACAAGGTATCACTGCCGATTACAGAATCACTCACCACTATATCTTGTAGTGTGGTATAGGATCCAATAATAGATTCTTTCACTACGCTGGACTGAATAGCGGTATTCTCTCCAATGGCAACATTGGGTCCAATTATAGAATTACGAATCAAACAACCCGCCCCCACTACCACAGGAGGAATAAAAACAGTATTTTCAAAGTGATCAGTAGGAATTTCTCCAGCAAACTTTTTTAATAACAAAGCATTGGATTCCAACAACGTTTCCTTGCGACCACAATCAAACCAATTATCTACTTTAAAAGACTTGAGTGCAATACCCTGTCCAATCATACAATCCAAGGCATCCGTTAGACTGTATTCTCCATGAGAACGTACACCCTGACTAATATTGTTTTCCAAACAACGGAATAACTGTTCACTTTCTTTGATTCGATAAATTCCCACCAGTGCTAAATTCGACTTTGGAATCTGTGGTTTTTCCACCAAGCGCTCGATAAAGCCGCTATCATTAATTTCAGCAACCCCAAAATCACGTGGATCCTCCACTTTTCGAAGACCAATCATAGAACGGGATTCTGCCATTACAGCTTTGATATCGTATTCACAGATAGTATCACCCAGCACAATAAAAATGTCATCTCCCTGTACTAAGTCCCGCGTTAATAAAATGGCTTGTCCAACGCCCTGCCGATCAGTCTGGTGAACGTAATGCGCATGTAAGGTTGGATAATGTTGTTGAACAAAGTCTTCAATTTTTTCGCCTAAATATCCAACAACAAAAATAAAATCCTGGATTCCGGCCGCTTGAAGTTGTTCAATAATAATACCCAATATGGTTTTACCCGCCAGCGGAATCAACGCCTTAGGCTGGGTATAACTGTGAGGGCGCAATTTGGTACCGGCCCCGGCAACAGGTATAATCGCTTTCATGCTTACCACGAATGTAGTTCTTTTGAGGAAAACTTAATCCCTGGAGTTCACCACCCTTCCTATACAGCACGTACTTTTGTGAAAATTTTTTATTTACCCATGGCCACGCAAGACACCGTACTTTTTGATCTACTCAACCAAGAACTTAAAAGACAACGAGAAGGAATTGAGCTGATTGCATCAGAGAATTTCACTTCGCTAGCAGTAATGCAAGCAATGGGTTCTGTAGCTACTAACAAATACGCAGAGGGATACCCTGGAAAAAGATATTATGGGGGTTGTGAGATTGTTGATCAAATTGAATCGCTCGCCATCGACCGACTAAAAAATGTTTTCAATGCCAGTTGGGCAAACGTTCAACCACACAGTGGGGCACAAGCCAACACCGCTGTATTCCTGGCTTGCTTAAAACCAGGAGATAAAATTTTAGGACTTGACTTAAGCATGGGAGGACACCTCACGCATGGAAGTCCTGCTAATTTCAGTGGAAAAAATTATCAAGCTTTTTTCTATGGAGTGGACCGCGAAACAGGGCTGGTTGATTACAATCAGCTTGAAGAAGTTGCCAGAAGAGAAAAACCAAGGATGATCATTTGTGGCGCTTCTGCTTACAGCCGTGACTGGGATTATAAACGCATCCGTGCGGTGGCCGATGAAATTGGTGCATTGGTATTAGCTGACATTGCTCACCCCGCAGGATTAATTGCTGCAGGATTACTAAATGACCCCTTATCACATTGTCACATTGTAACTTCAACTACACATAAAACATTACGGGGTCCTCGTGGGGGCATTATCATGATGCGTGATGATTTTGACAACCCGATGGGCGTAAAAGATCCTAAAGGAAATATTCGTTCCATGAGCGCCTTATTGGACTTGGCTGTATTTCCAGGTATGCAAGGCGGACCGCTGGAGCACG
>BJGL01000055.1 GCA_014190475.1 Bacteroidota bacterium | reverse complement strand
AAACAGCAAAGTCAAATTTTCTGTTTTTGATTTCTTCCGCACGGGAATGTTGTGTGGTAAGGTTATGTAATCCGATTGTTTTTGCAATGGCGTCTACCACTTTTAATTTTTTAGCAATGCTATCTACTAAATGGAATTCTACTTCCGGAAAAAAAATAGCAAGTGGTAAACCGGGAAAACCGCCTCCCGTTCCAATATCAATCACCGTGCTGCCTTTTGCAAAATTTCCTACAGCCGCTATACTGAGTGAATGTAATACGTGACGTTCATACAAGGCATCAATATCCTTTCGAGAAATTACGTTGATCTTTTCATTCCAATCGTAGTACAAGGGACCCAGTTGTTCAAATTGACGAAGTTGCACCGGTGTGAATTCAGTAAAATACTGTTGTAGCATGGATAAGCCGGAGGGAGTAGTAGCAAGATCCTCTGCCATATCAATTCCAATTTTTTGTAGGTCTTCTCCACAGCGCGGGAAAGAAGAGTAGGTAATAGAAAAACATCCACATGTCTAAGAATATAAACCAAGGCCAGAGGTCTTTCTCGTCCAGCTTATTCATTGCTTTATAAAGGATCACTGCTTGCGGTAGTAATTTCAGTACCGCCATTCCTGCTACCCATTGCCAATTTGCGTAAACAAGCGCCAACCCGAGCAAGGGATAAAATAAAAATTGTGAAATGAAGTAAAGGCCCAGTAGAAATTTGTGGAGTGGCTTATAGTATTTGGCCGTGGTATAGTGACGGGCTTTTTGATTCAGCCAGCTTCCCCAGGTTGTTTTAGGAATGGATCTGGTGATGGCTTCTTTATCTACGACTACCGCGGTATTATATTTATTGGCTAGTTTATTCACAAACAGATCGTCGTCCCCGCTGGGGATGTGATTGATAGAGGAAAATCCCTTGTTGCGTAAGAAAAGATCTTTTCGGTAGGAGAGGTTTCTGCCCACACCCATGTAAGGAATACCCGCTAAGGCATAGGATAAATATTGCAGCGCTGTATGAAAAGTTTCAAAACGAATGAGTTTGTTTAGGAGTCCTTTTCTTCTATGATAACCTCCATAGCCGAGAACAATTTCAGTATCTTCTCCATAGGCTTCCTGCATTTTTTGAATCCAATGTTCACTGGAAGGCACACAATCTGCATCGGTGAGTAACAGAATCTCATGATTTGCTTCCCTGATGCCAATGGAGAGTGGATACTTTTTACCAGCAATCAATTTTGCTTCCTGTGTTAATTCAACAATTTGCAGGTTTTTAAATGTTCGTTTTAATTCCTGTAAAATGAATTTTGAGTCATCTACGGAATTGTCATTGACCACTACCACTTCCTTGCTGCTGGGGTATTGCTGGACTAATACACCAGGAAGATTTCTGGCAAGATTTTCATCCTCGTCCCTGGCACAGATTACTACTGAAACGGGATGTTGCCGTTGGGTGGGTTTTTCTTTCTTTTTAAAAAAAGCAAGCCGACTAAAAAAGCAAGTGTAATAAAACAATTGAACGAGGGCTGCGGCCGAAAACGCATAGAAAAGTAAATCTCTCCAGTCGATCATCAACATAGCGGCGAAGATAATAAGATACTTGTATCTTGCGCGAACAATGGCGGCCTTACAATTCACATTGGAAAAAACAGATGCGGGTTCAAGTGCCCGGGCTGGTCTTATTAAAACCGACCATGGCAATATCACCACCCCTGTTTTTATGCCGGTGGGTACCGTGGGAAGTGTAAAAGCGGTTTCACAGCAACAACTCCGTGAAGCCGTACAGGCTCAAATAATTTTAGGTAATACCTACCATCTTTATCTCCGTCCGGGGATGCATGTGTTGGAGGCGGCCGGAGGGTTACATCGTTTCATGGGTTGGGACCGGCCCATTTTGACAGATAGTGGAGGTTATCAGGTTTTTTCATTGTCAGGCACACGTAAAATCAACGAGGAGGGCGTTACATTTCAATCCCATATTGACGGAAGCCGGCACTTATTTTCACCCGAGTCAGTGATGGATATTCAGCGGAGTATTGGTGCCGATATCATCATGGCTTTTGACGAATGTCCACCGGGTGACTGCGATTACAAGTATGCAAAAGAATCCTTAGCCTTAACACACCGCTGGTTGGATCGTTGCTTTAAACGATTTGATGAAACAGCACCTCACTATGGATACACGCAAAATCTGTTCCCCATTGTACAGGGGGCTTCATTTAAAGACCTGCGTAAACAATCCTGTGAGTATATCACAGCCAAAGAAGCAGTAGGTCATGCCATTGGTGGCTTGAGTGTGGGTGAGCCCGAGGCGGTTTTGTATGATATCTGCGGGTGGTGTTGCGAGCAATTACCTGCGCAAAAGCCCCGCTATCTCATGGGTGTAGGTACTCCTTGGAATATTTTGGAGTGTATCAGTTTAGGGGTTGACATGTTTGATTGTGTGATGCCAACCCGCAATGGGAGAAATGCAATGCTTTTTACAAAAGAAGGAGTGGTTAATATCGATAATAAAAAATGGGAGACAGATTTTTCTCCGCTGGATACGGGAATTGATTCACCCATTAGCGAATATTATAGCAGAGCGTATCTCCGTCACTTGATTAAATCCAAAGAATTTTTGGGGTATACCATTGCCAGTATTCACAACCTGGCTTTTTATCGGTGGCTGGTAACCGAAGCGAGAAACAGGATTTTTGCAGGTGATTTTGCTGCTTGGAAAAAAGAAATGATGGTGAAACTACAACAGCGGTGCTGATTACTTTACCTACTTTTGACTATGCAGCAACTCGATCGCTATATTCTTAAAAAGTTTTTGGTGACGTTTGTCTTCTGCATGTTGCTGTTTACTGCAGTGGCGGTAGCGGTGGATATCAGCGAAAAAACAGATGATTTTGTTCAATCGGGTTTGAATGCTCGACAACTTTTTGATCAGTATTATATTGGGTTTATTCCTCATATCTGGAGCTTGCTTTTCCCTTTATTTGTTTTTATTGCTGTTATTTTCTTTACTTCTAAAATGGCTACCCAGTCCGAGATTATTGCCATTTTATCCAGTGGAACCAGTTATAATCGTTTTTTACGTCCGTATTTTATAGGAGGATTACTCCTGGCTTTATTGTGGTGGGTAGGGAATCGATACTGGATCCCTAAGGCCAATGTGATACGAGGACAATTTCAATCCACTTATTTGGATCGTAATGATCCTTCCCGGTTTGTTACCTATACGAATTGTATCAATTGCTATTACCTGCGGATCGATACCAATGCTTTTGTGGGAATCAGGGACTATGATACGGTCAGTAAAAGTGCACGTGGTCTTTTTTTAGAGCGAACAAGAAACGGTCAATTGGTATATAATCTTCGCGCTGAAAATATGATGTGGGATACACTTACCAAAAAGTGGAAATTATATCGGGCTACGGAGCGACAGCTCGACTCGGTTGGAGAGCGGGTAAGTTTTCACGATACACTACTTTTAACGATCAATCTTAATCCAGCGGAGTTACGTAGAGACGAATATCTTAAAGACAAACTGAGTACACCTGAGTTAGTGGCCCATATACGCAGAGAAGAATTAAGAGGAACAGAAGGGCTGGATACACTTAAAGTGGAAAGATACAAGCGAACAGCGGGGGCATTCAGCGTAGTGCTTCTCACACTGATCGGCGTAACCATAGCCAGCCGAAAAACACGGGGGGGTAGCGGTATGCACCTGGCACTGGGAATTATCATCGCCTCACTTTTTATCATGTCAGACCGGTTTTCTACGGTATTTGCCGTAAAGGGAAACCTGCATCCGTTATTGGCCGCCTGGCTACCTAATTTGGTCTTTTCCCTGGTTGCCCTTCGGTTATACCGTACTACTCCTAAATAAACCAGGTTTTGCCTTTTATAGCCCTGTTAATTTTTGTATGGCCGCTGTCCTGACTTAACTTTGCACATCTCATTTTCACTCTTAAATATTGCAGCCATATGGGTATCATGAAGGATAGATTTTTAGAGAAGGCCACTTCTCTCTCTGCTGAGATAAAAGAAATATTGAAGGAACACGGTAATAAGGTAGTTGGTGAAGTAACCCTTTCCCAGGTATATCAAGGTATGCGTGGTATTACAGGACTTGTAACGGAGACTTCTTTGCTTGATGCACAGGAGGGGATTCGTTTCCGTGGTTATTCCATACCAGCATTACAAACAAAATTGCCCAAGGCCCCTGGGGGAAGCGAACCTTTGCCAGAAGGGTTATTCTATTTGATGTTGATTGGCGAATTGCCAACAGAAGAAGAGGCTAATCATGTCACGAATATTTTACAGCGAAGAAGCCATGTGCCTTCGCATGTTTTTGAAGCGATTGATGCGTTGCCAATCACCACGCACCCTATGACCATGTTTGTGATAGGCGTGATGGCCCTTCAAACAGAAAGTTATTTTCAAAAGCGTTACTCGGAGGGAATCAATAAGAAAGATTATTGGTTACCAGTTTTTGACGACAGTATTGTACTCCTTTCTCGTTTACCTCGTATTGCTGCCTACATCTATCGTAGAAAGTATAAAAATGGAGATCATATACAGCCCAATGGATTGTTGGACTGGGCAGGCAATTTTGCACACATGCTCGGTTATGAGGATGAAAGCTTTAAAGAGCTGATGCGCTTGTACATGACCATTCATGCTGATCATGAGGGTGGAAACGTTTCGGCTCATACCACACACTTAGTGGGGTCTGCATTAAGCGATCCTTATCTGGCTTATGCAGCAGGAATGAATGGATTAGCGGGTCCGCTGCATGGTTTAGCGAATCAGGAAGTGATCAAGTGGATTTTTGAAATGCAAAAAGAGTTGAATACAGAGGCGCCTACAAAAGATCAAATTGCTGCATACGTAAAAAGTACACTCAGTGCCGGTAAAGTAGTGCCCGGTTATGGGCACGCCGTATTACGTAAAACAGATCCTCGTTTTACAGCACAAATGGAATTTGGCAAGAAGCATATGGCTGATGATAAATTGGTCAATACGGTTTGGAATATTTATGAAGTGGTACCACCGATTCTACAAGATCTTGGAAAAGTAAAAAATCCTTGGCCCAATGTTGATGCACATAGTGGTGCATTGTTGGTGCATTATGGAATGGTTGAATACGAATTCTATACTGTATTATTTGCCGTGAGCCGTGCATTGGGAGTACTTGCCAGTTTATGCTGGGATCGTGCACTGGGCTTATCTATCGAGCGTCCAAAATCTGTTACAACCGATGCCGTTAAGAAGTGGTTGGATGGTAAGGAGCAGATCTGGGGCGAATAAGGATTATCGGTATATTTGCCGCCCTCGGGGAATTAGCTCAGTTGGCTAGAGCGCTTGCATGGCATGCAAGAGGTCACCGGTTCGACTCCGGTATTCTCCACCAACAATTTTTCACGCTATTTCATGAGCGTACTTAAGCAACTAGCTGAATATTTATACCTGCGGAAAAAGGATCCTTCCAGACCTAAGTCGGCCTGGATTGGTTATATGCACGGCATCAACCGAATCAGTCTTTTTATTTTTCTACTCTGTCTGATCATCCTGGCTATTAAGCTTATTTTTTAGCCAATGCAATAATGGAAGTAGCTGCTTTTTTGGAAGCAGGTTCTTCTTGCTGCAAAAGTGTACGGAGTTTTGCATATCCCTCCAAAATAGTATTGCGGGCAGGAGAGGGAGAAAGAATTTTCTGTAACGAAGCAGTGAGTGCGGGAACAGTCAGTTTGTACTGAATCAGCTCTTCTACGAGGGGTTGATTTAAAATTAGATTCACCAGCGAGATGTATTTGATCTTAATTACGCGCTTCCCAATTTCATAGGACAGGGCTGATCCCTTGTAACATACCACTTGTGGTATTTGTAATAACGCGGTTTCTAGGGTGGCCGTACCGGAGGTAACCAACGCTGCCTGCGATTGGCGTAGCAAGTCGTATGTTTTACCAGTAACAAACAATACGTTTGGATACTGAGACTGCCATGTACTATAAAATTCCTCCGTGAGCCCTGGTGCTTTTGCTACCACAAATTGGTAGTCATTAAAGTGTTCACTTACGGCCAACATAAGCGGTAATTTTTGATTGATCTCTTGTTGTCTGCTTCCAGGTAATAATGCAACAATCGGCCGAGTGGTTGATATAGGAGTAGGAGGGTATAGTTGGGCTTGGTCAATAGCCTCCAATAATGGATGGCCCACATACTCTATTTCCCAATTCCATCGATTTTGGAAGTAATCTTTTTCAAAAGGTAAGATGGCCATTAGGTGGTCAATACAGATCTTCATTTTTTTTACGCGTCCTTCTTTCCAGGCCCAGACCTGTGGCGAAATATAGTAAGCTACTTTATAGCCCTTCTTTTTTGCCCATGGAGCAATAGTTAAGTTAAACCCGGGATAATCAATCAGCACAATTACATCAGGATTGAATGCTTCGATATCTTTTTTACAAAATTGAATATTGCGAAAGATGGCCGGGAGATTTTTTACTACTTCTACAAAACCCATGAAAGCCAACTGGCTATAGTGTTTAACAAGAGTAGCGCCAGCTTGCTCCATCTGTTCGCCTCCCCAGGCTTGAATGATGGCAGCTGTATCTCTTTCCCGAATTGCCTTTACTAATCTTCCTCCATGCAAATCTCCTGAGGCTTCTCCGGCTATAATGTAGTAACGCATGGGATTAATTAAGCAGCTTCAGCAAAAGAATTCCAATGCCGTAAAGCACAGTAATGATAAAAATTCCTTTTGCGGTGAGGTCGCGATGAGTGTTCACATAAAAAGTAAAAAGAATAGCATTGACCAGCAAGCTGAGTGACCCAATTGAGGTTAGTAATCTATTTTCATGAATAAAAGAATCCAAGAACTCCAAAAGTGTAAAAGATGGAAATAGGTAGTAGTAGAGAAAAATGAGTCCTACCAAGGGGCCTCCAAATCCTAATGCTAGCCCCAATTTTAAATTGTCTTTTGTAAAAATCATTTTTCCCAGTTGGACTTTAGTTGTTTTAGATAAACGGTATGGGTCAAATCATATTGTACAGGTACCACACTAACAAAGTTGTTGGCCAGCGCCCATACATCCGTGTCTTTTCCTTTGTCAAAATTCTGAAATTCGCCGGTCAACCAATAGTATTGACGACCATGCGGATCGTTTCGCTGCACGTAGTTCTCCTCGTATTTTGCATAGGCTTGTCTACATAGTTTTATTCCTTTCAATAATTCAAGCGGCTTGGCTGGAATATTCACATTGAGCACCGTATGCTTGCCTAGTTTTGTTTGGAGCATTAATTCTACCACTTGTCGGGCATAGTGACGCGCTCCTGAAAAATCAGCCTCAATGCTATAATCCAATAGAGAGAAGCCAGCAGAAGGAATATCCTCAATGGCAGCCTCTACGGCTGCAGACATCGTACCGGAGTAGATTACATTGATACTATGATTGGCACCATGGTTGATCCCACTTAAACAGAGGTCTGGTTTTCGATGTAGTACTTTGTCAACGGCTAACTTCACACAGTCCACCGGGGTTCCGGAGCAAGAATAAGATTCAATGCCCTCGAAATTGTGGGTTTTGTGTAAACGAAGGGGTTCGCCAATAGTAATGGCATGTCCCATTCCTGATTGTGGCTTATCGGGTGCCACCACAACAATTTTTCCAATATCCTTTACGGATTCTACAAGGTTGCGAATACCTGGAGCGGTGATGCCATCATCGTTGGTGATCAAGATGATAGGCTTTTCCTTTCCAGTTACTTTGGTGGCTTTTTTTGTGGTACGGGGACTAGATTTTTTTGTACTCATGGCGCTGTAAAACTCCCCTTTTTTTAGGCGCAGACCAAGATGGGAGCTAAAAAATTTGGAAAATCTAAAAATATTAGTATTTTGCAACTAAATAAATTAGAGTCCTATGTCCTACTCCAATCAAAATCTTAAGTATCTCCGCAAACAGCGGGGCTGGACACAAGAAGAGTTTGCCACCAAGCTCAATATCAAAAGATCCTTGTTGGGAGCCTACGAGGAGGAAAGAGCTGAACCCCGTTATGAGGTGTTGGAGGCTGTATGTGATTTATTCAAATTGACCATGGATGATTTGCTTCGGAAAGATTTGAGTAATCAAGAAGCTAATTATTTGAGTCAGCGCAGAGCCATGAAAATGTCATCCGGTCCGGCGGAGATTCCATTTGTACCGATGAAGGCTGCAGCTGGTTATCTGGCAGGGTATGCTGACCCTGAGTTTATCGATGAATTAAATACATTCACTCTACCCATGTTAACGGGTGGTAATTTCAGAGCTTTTGAGATTATTGGAGACTCCATGTTGCCTACTCCCAGCGGTTCTGTAATTGTTGGAGAAAAGGTAAACGACCTTGAGGAAATAAAAAATGACACACCTTGTATTGTGGTTTCTCGGAATGAAGGGATTGTATATAAGCGTGTCCAAAAAAATGGAAAACAAAAAGATAAGCTCACCCTCATCAGTGATAACCCAGTCTTTCATCCTTATACCGTGAATACGGAGGAGGTGATTGAAATGTGGCAGGCGCAGGTGGTGATTTCAAAGGCCAACTCTCAACATCGTTGGGACATGAACCAGCTGGCGAATGTAGTTTCTGACTTGCAACAACAAGTATCGAGTCTGCAGAAAAAGATGAACTAGAGATCAAAAAGAGATCAAGGAATCGTTTTAAGAATTCCTTCTTGCCATTTGAGGAA
>BJGL01000054.1:7604-8803 GCA_014190475.1 Bacteroidota bacterium | reverse complement strand
ACTAAAAAACCACTCAGCAGGAGTACTAAAAATTGTAACGTGTATTTTTTCATGGGACTATTATCCTCTTTCTTGCGCGCGTAACCAACGTTCTGGAATTTCGTTACTACTTGCCAATAGGTAATCTTTATAACTGCAAGCAATAAATTTTTTGTCGGGTAATTGCATCCACCAACGCCCTGTTTTTTTGCTTTGCAAAAACACCGTTTCTACCTCCGCAAAAGCCATATAGTATTCATTGAAAGAATCCTTTTCGGTAAGTGAAGCTTCTCGTTTTCCACGGCTTCTTCCATCTAATAAATACCAGAGTTGTTGTGCAATTTGTTTAGCCGTAAGATCCTGACGATCCAAACGAGGATCATATCCATACACCCCCACCGTGTTTACGGTAGGACTCATCCCCGCATAGCGGAATAAGGTACAGGCTTCTTCGCCCGTTAATCCATTGGGGGAAATAGTGCTGGCTGGAGAATGTGCATTGCTTAATGCACTCATATCAAAACTAAAAAGATGACTATTACGAATCACCGGCTCCATTTCGTCCAACGCTTCTTTTACATTCCCTACCCGATAACAATCAAATCGGAGTTTATCCAGCGTCTCCAATACGGTAGGATGAACATAGTAGCTCTGAAAAGCAATATGATTGTAATGTTTGAGATAGTTTGGCATGCCCGTAAGCATTTCCATCAAAAAATGTTCAACAGGTAAAACCGCATCCGGATGTAGATCGATTAATGCATCCACGCAGGTGGCCTCAATCAACTGACGGGTACTGGCATAGGCCTGGTATTGTGCCAGTGTAAGATCATGTGAACCACCCAGTATAACTACAGTTTTCCCCTCTGCAATGAGGGCTTGTACAACGGTTCGAAGTGCAGCATAGGTATCAGTAATGCTGGCTCCCATGCGAACATTCCCCACATCAGCAAGCTTTAAATCTGCATGCCAATAATATAATTCATAAAACTGCCGACGAATGGCATCGGGAGCCGCCTCTTGCTGTTGCTCAATACCAGCTCCCCGGTGTTCAGGACATCCTACCAATACAAAGGAAACGTCCTCCAACTCGGGCATATATTCTTCATAGGTAGCAATCGAATACCCTATCTGACCTTCTTTATATCCCGCATCCTGCGAAAGAAAGGCTTTATTAACCGGTGCTAAAAAATCGGCAATTCCAAGCTGATCGGACATAC
>BJGL01000054.1:0-7063 GCA_014190475.1 Bacteroidota bacterium | reverse complement strand
TGCGTACGCATACCAGTAGTGTTCAAATTCGGGAAATGGAGAAAGGGCAACTGCCAATTCGTATGCTGATGCCTGGTCGTGTTTATCGGAATGAAACTATCAGTGCACGGAGTCACTGCTTTTTTCATCAAATCGAAGGACTCTATATCGATAAGGATGTTTCCTTTGCAGACCTCAAACAAACGCTTTACTTTTTTGTGCAAGAGATGTATGGTCCACAAGCAAAAGTTCGTTTTAGACCTTCTTATTTCCCTTTCACAGAACCCAGTGCTGAAATGGATGTGAGCTGTTTTATTTGTGAGAGTAAAGGATGTCATGTTTGTAAAAAAACGGGGTGGGTTGAAATTCTGGGTTGCGGTATGGTTCATCCTAATGTTTTAACTAATTGTGGTATCGATCCGGAACAATACACCGGATTTGCATTTGGAATGGGCGTTGAGCGCCCTGCCATGTTGAAATATGGCGTGAATGATCTCCGACTCTTCAGTGAAAATGACGTACGCTTCTTGAAACAGTTTACGGCCGCTACCTGATAAATTTCTGCGCATGGATATCCATACTATTGGAGTTTGTGGAGCCGGTACCATGGGAAGAGGTATTGCACTCACCATGGCTCGTGCTGGTTTTGCTACGCTTCTTTTTGATTTAAATCCACAGGCGCTGGAGCTTGCCAAGCAGGAGCATGAAAAAGAGTTAGCAAAATCAGTTGAAAAAGGAAAGATTACCGAGGCTGAAAAAGCAAAAACCTTGGCATTGATCCGCTATACTCCGGAGCTGGAGGAATGTTTAGCAGAATTATTTATTGAAGCGATTGTAGAACAGCCCGGTGCTAAGGTGGCTCTCTTTAACCAACTGGCAGAGCTGAATCATGGTGATTGCATTTTTGCAAGTAATACTTCTTCCTTGTCCATTACCGAGCTGGCCAAACAAATTTTACACCCGGAACGGGTAATTGGTTTACATTTTTTCAATCCGGCTACCCTGATGAAATTGGTGGAGGTAGTTCAAACTCCATTTACCAAACCTGAAATTCTCAATACAGCAATCGCATTGATCCAACAAATTGGGAAAACAGCCGTTGTCTGTGCGGACGCCCCAGGCTTTATCGTAAATAGAGTAGCCCGTCCTTATTACATTGAATCCTTACGGTTGGCTGAGGAGAAAGCAGGTAGCCTTGAGCAAGTTGATCGTTTGTTGGAATCTGCTGGTTTCCGAATGGGGCCTTTTCGACTGATGGACTTAATTGGGAACGATATTAATTATGCCGTTAGCTGTTCGGTGTATGAACAACTCGGGAAACCCTCTCGGTTGGAACCATCCTGGATACAACAACAATTAGTACAGCAAGGTAAATGGGGTAAAAAATCCGGAGAAGGCTATTACACCTACCACTCATGACAAAAAAAATTCTGCTCACTGGCGGTACCGGTTTTCTTGGCTCTTATATTTTAGCAGCCTTAGTACAACGTGGTTATACTGTATATGCCATACGCCGTGGTTCAACTACTCCGCACTGGATTGATGATGCCTTATTGGAAAAAGTGCAATGGATTTCGGGAGACATACTGGATATTGTAGGACTGGAAGAAGCCATGGATAAAATGGATGCTGTTATTCATGCGGCAGCCATGGTATCTTTTAATGCAAGTGAAAGAAAAGAGCTCTATCAGGTGAATGTTGAAGGCACCGCCAATGTAGTCAATGCCTGTCTTGAAAAAAAAGTGAAACGATTGGTGCATGTCAGCTCGGTTGCAGCACTGGGTAGAAAAGTAGGCGGCGGTCTTGTAGACGAAAAAGCTAAATGGGAGGAAAATCCCTTACAAACCCATTACGCACGGAGTAAATACAAAGCGGAATTGCACGTATGGCGAGGTCATTGTGAGGGACTCGATACGGTTATTCTCAACCCAAGTACTATTCTCGGGTTTGGCGATTGGACCAAGAGTAGCTGTGCAATTTTTAAGCAAATGCATGACGGATTCAAATGGTATACGCCCGGACTCAACGGATTTGTGGATGTACAAGACGTGGCCCTAGCTACTATTCTATTATTGGAAGAAGGGAAAAATGGCGAACGATATGTGGTGAATGGAGATACCTGGCCTTTTCAGCAATTACAAGAACAAATTGCAAAAGGTTTCCATAAACCGGCTCCTCGTTTAAAAGCCAATGCATTTATCCTAGGATTGGCTTGGCGAATTGAGGCCGTTCGTTCTTTTATCACAGGCAAAAAGCCGCTACTTACTCGGGAAAGTGCAAGAGTGGCACTTAGTAAAACAGCATTTGATAACCGAAAGCTTCTTGCTGCTTTTCCTACTTTTCAATATACCTCGCTCACTAAAACCATTGAACAGGCCTGTGTTCGCTACCGTGAGCATTATTCCTGAGTGCCTTTGATTTTTCCCCAGATTTCAGGAATACGTTTGATCCAGATTCGCTCTCTTTTCTTTTCCATGGCAGTTTCGGTAGGAGTACCAAAATAAATTTGACTTCCGGCCAGATCACCCGGTACTCCACTTTGTGCTAACACTGTAGCCCCTTTCCCGATTCGAAGGGTCTTGTTTACACCCACCTGACCCCATAAGGTTACTTCATCCTCGATAGTAACCGCTCCTGCGATAGCTACCTGTGCTGCCAATAAACAATTACGGCCAATAACAGTATCGTGTCCAACATGAACCTGATTATCCAATTTAGTTCCCGCCCCAATGATGGTATCGGATGTTACGCCCCTATCAATAGTACAACTGGCTCCTATTTCTACTTCATCCTCTATCAATACACGTCCACAACTTTTCATTTTCCTGTAATGGGTAGGACGATTTGTTTTCCGATTGTAATAAAAGGCATCGCTACCTATCACTGAACCTGCTTGAATGATCACGTTGTTACCGATCACACAATGATCCAGAATAGTAACATTCGGATGAATAATACAATTATGACCGATCTTAACATGATTACCGATATAAACTCCCGGAAGCAATAAGGTATCTTTCCCAATTACCGCCGTGGTACTAATAGGTTGCGCGGAGGGTTTAAATGGACGGTATGTATCCACAATTCGGAGATACGCTTCAAATGGGTTCTCTACAACCAGCAACGCTTTTCCTGCTGGTACTTCCACTTCCTGGTTAATAATGATATAACTCGCTGCAGATTGAATACAGGTGTTATAATATTTAGGATGATCGACAAAAACTAAATCACCAGCTTGCACACGATGAATTTCATTGATGCCTTTAGCTGTAAATCCATTATCTCCTATGAGTGTTGCACCAATTAACTGTGCAATTGTTGTCAGTGGAATGGGATTTTCAAACTGCATGTGATTTAATTTTTACAAAGGTAGTAGCGATAGCAATGCAGGCTTTTGATTACGCTTATCCACATGGATTTTTAAAATGTTGATAAAATGGATGAGAAAAAATTTTTTTAATAAACAAATAAGTTCTTAATATTGTGAAGGGAAATTCGTTTCCCAGTACTTACTAACCCATCCATATAGATCCCTCCGTTTTCGGGGGGATTTTTTATTTGCCAATTCTGATACCTTTACATAAAGCAATTCTATGCTTAAATCCATGACCGGTTTTGGTAGAGCTTCTGTTTCCGTAGGAGATAAAGTTCTTTCTATTGATCTCAAATCACTCAATGGCAAACAATTTGAATTACAGTTAAAGATGCCAGGCCTACTCAGGCCTTATGAGTTTGAAATTCGAAAATGCTTAGCAGAAAATTTAGGACGAGGCACTGTAGATTGTCAGATCAGCCTGAAAGAATCAGGACCCTCTATCCCCGTATCAATCAATACGCAGGTAGCACGTTCATACTACCAACCGTTAGCACAGTTAGCTGATGAGCTAGGCTTAGATAAAACCCAGCTATTGCCTTCACTCTTAAAATTACCAGATGTAATTGTCTCTGGCAGTGATGGTTTGAGTGAAACGGAGTGGGAATTATTTAAAAAAGGATTACAAGAAGCGATTAGCGCTATTAACAAGCACAGAAAAGAGGAAGGGAAAGCGCTGGAAGCAGATTTAATGGAGCGCATCAATCAAATTGAGAATCGACAAGTAGAAATTACAGCGCTAGATCCAGTACGTCGTGAAAAACTGCGCAATTCCATGAATAAATCGATGCAAGAGCATCTCAAGGAGGAAGCCATAGATCGGAATAGGATGGAGCAGGAACTGATCTATTATATCGAGAAGATGGATATTACCGAGGAATTGGTTCGCCTGCGTAATCATTGCAGTTATTTTCGGGAGCAAGTAGCAACCGCCGAGGAGGGAAAAGGGAAAAAACTCTCCTTTATACTTCAAGAAATAGGCCGCGAAATCAATACCACGGGCTCCAAAGCCTATGATGCAGGTATCCAGCGTCTAGTTGTAGAAATGAAAGACGAACTGGAAAAGGCAAAAGAACAGGTGTTAAACATACTCTAGCAGGCAAATCCCTGTGTTTTCCGCTTAATTTTGCTGGATGCGGAAATCGCGTATTCTCTTTTACTTGGGATTTTTCCTCCTGCTCAATACAGGTAATTTTTCTTGTGCCCCGCTCAACTTATACGAGCGAACCATTGCTATTCCTGCGCACCGATGGAAAAGTAGTTTTACGCCCCAGTTTGCTTTTGTGATCAAGGATACTACCGCTCGATATGATCTTTCGATCACGCTTCGTCATCGGGATCTTTATCATTACAATAATATTTGGTTGGAAATAACCCTTCTAAGTCCAGATGGAAAACAATATAAGTTCAAGACTGAAAAACAGCTGGGCACCAACGAATCAGGATGGCTGGGCACAGGCATGGACGATATTTATGAACATCGGATTTCATTACAAAAAGAACTACTTGAAAATGCAGTATCGCTGCGTAAACAAGGGAAGTATACACTGGTTATCAAACAAATTATGCGCGAGGATCCCCTAGAGCAAGTGATGAACATAGGTCTTCGAATTGAAAAAAGACCCTGATGCCAGCAGATGCCCTAAAAATAAAACTTCGTCGTACCACTATTCTGTATTGGTCCTTGTTGCTTTATGTGCTTGCCGCCTTATTATGGTGGCTGATCTCGCTTGAAAAACAGAATCAGCGAATACGTGCAGAACAACTAGAGTTATTGGAATTGCAAGCACCAGAATTAGCTCCGCTTGAAAAAGATAAAAGAGTGGCAGCCATTGAATCACTGGCCAGCCGCAACAGCACAAAATATGTCAGTGAGGGAATTACTTTTTTAATTGTGATTCTGATTGGAGCTGTTGGCGTTTATCGAGCTGTTCGGAGACAGTTGCGGGCGCAACAACAACAACAGCAATTTATGATGGCCGTTACCCATGAGTTAAAAACGCCGATTGCGGTAACCCGACTAAATCTGGAAACCATGCAACGATACAAGCTGGAACCAGAGAAACAGGAAAAACTGATCCGAATTGCATTGGACGAAACCAGTCGATTGAATTTTTTGACTAACAATATTTTGGTCTCGTCTCAGTTAGAAAACAAAGGTTTTGCCGGAGCCAAGGAAGAACTTGATTTTTCGTTGCTGGTAACAGATTGTATAAAAGATATGGGTAACCGTTTTCCGGGCCGGCTTATCGAATCTAGTATCGAACCTGAACTTGATTTGCAGGGAGATCCCTTATTACTGCAAATTCTATTAAACAACCTACTAGAAAATGCAATCAAATATTCCCCAACCGAAACTACTATCACGGTTCAGTTGAAAAAAACAGGTACGCAGGTGTTGCTGGAAGTAGCCGATCAGGGAGAAGGGGTTCCCGATACAGAAAAGAAAAAAATCTTTGAACGATTTTATCGAATTGGCAACGAAGCTACTCGCACTACAAAGGGAACCGGTCTTGGGCTATATCTCTGCGAGCGTATTGCACGTCACCACCAGGCTACCCTGAGTGTCAGGGATAATTCTCCAAAAGGCAGTGTGTTCCGTGTTAACTTTGCTACATGAATCAACCGGAAAAAGGATCCATTCTTTTAGTGGAGGACGAAGAAAACTTACATGAAGCACTCAAACTCAACCTGGAGTTAGAAGGATATGGTGTTAGTTCAGCCTTCGATGGTGCAGCTGCTTTAAAAGCAATCGCTAACGAATATTTTGACTTGCTTATCCTGGATATAATGCTGCCTGAAATGGATGGGTTGGCGGTTACAGAATCAATTCGTATCAGTAATAACGAAATCCCCATTTTAATTCTGAGTGCTAAAAATACCAGTGCGGATCGAGTAAGTGGATTAAAAAAAGGAGCGGACGATTATCTCACCAAACCTTTTAACCTAGAGGAACTTTTATTACGTGTCCACAAGCTCATTGATAAAAATAAGAAGCTGCAGGATAGAAATTCAGTAGATGAACAATACCAGTTTGGTCCTAATACAATTGATTTTAAGGCACAGGAAGCCATTGGGGTAACGGGCGAACGTATTCAGCTTTCCAAGAAGGAAACCATGTTATTGAAATTGCTCATTGAGAATAAAAACGAGGTGGTTCCCCGAGAAAAAATTTTGCAGACCGTGTGGGGCTACCAGGTTTACCCTACCACCCGCACCATTGACAATTTTATCCTGAATTTTAGAAAGTACTTTGAAACAGATAGCCGTAATCCCCGCTACTTTCACTCAGTTCGAGGGGTTGGATATAAATACGCCGAATAAAAAACTAGAGATCTCCCAATCGAGGACGTAAAACAATTTGCTCTACACAAGCTTGTGGTGATAATTGAGCAGCCTGTACTACCATTTTAGCTACATCACCTGTTTCCATAATTCGACCGGATGAATTATCAAAATCTCCCCAGGAATCCGTGAAAACAGCTCCCGGGTAAACACCAGTTACTTTAATACCCGTGGGTTTGAGTTCCTCCCGTAGATTTTGTGTGAACCCATGCAGTGCGTATTTACTAATACTATAGGAGCCTCCATTTGGATAGGGCTGTAGTGAGGCAATGGAGCAGATATTAAAAATATGTCCGGTGCCGCGTTGTAGCATGGAAGGCAGTATGGTACGTGTAAGATGGTATGCGCTGCCTAAGTTTACTTGTA
>BJGL01000053.1 GCA_014190475.1 Bacteroidota bacterium | reverse complement strand
CTGTCCAAGTGGATGGGGGTTTTTTGTGTAGGGTACAAAAAAGCAGTAGGTTATATTTGTACTATGCACATCGATATTTTAACCGTACTGCCCGGACTGCTGGAAAGCCCCTTTCAACATAGCATGCTGAAGCGTGCACAGGAAAAGGGCTTGCTTACCATCGAAGTGCATTCCCTACGACAATGGGCCGTAAATGAATACGGACAGGTAGACGATTACCAGTACGGTGGAGGCGCTGGTATGGTCATGATGTGTGAACCGCTGGCCAATGCCATCGACACCTTGGCTGCTAAGCGGAAGTATGACGAAATTATTTATTTAACCCCCGATGGGGAACGCCTAATGCAGTCGCATGTCAACAAACTTTCATTACAACAAAATCTTTTATTGATCTGCGGACATTATAAAGGGATTGACGAACGAATTAGAACCCATTACGTAACGCGGGAAATCTCCATTGGAGACTATGTACTAAGTGGAGGAGAATTACCAGCAGCCATTTTGGTAGATGCCATAGGAAGATTAATACCTGGCGTATTGAATGACGAAACATCCGCATTAACAGATTCATTCCAGGACAATTTATTATCGCCCCCCGTATACACCCGACCCGAAGAGTTTAGAGGATGGAAGGTGCCTGACATTCTATTAAGTGGCAATCATAAAAACATTGACGATTGGCGATATGAAGAAGCGATACGTAGAACAAAAGATAGAAGACCTGATTTATTGAACGATTAAAATAAACCTATGTCCACACCCAGAAGAGATTTTATTCGCACGATGACCCTTGGGGGTTCTGCATTGGCCACCGGTCTTCCGGTTTTTGCTGCTGCACCCAATGAAGAGGCACTCGCCCACTCCGCAGCAATGCTCAAACAAGCCCCTAGCTTCAACATGTGTGGGTATGCCGCACCAAAATTGGAGATAGTTAGAATTGGAATCGTAGGTATTGGTATGCGAGGATCTGATGCCGTAGGACGTTTATCCTACATTGATGGTGTTGAGATTGTTGCGGTGTGTGATAAATATCCTGAGCGCCTAGCCGGTGCACAAAAAAGCTTAGCAGCTGTTAATCGACCCAAAGCAAAAGAATATAGTGGAGAAGAAGGATGGAAAGCACTTTGCGAATCCAATGATATTGACTTGGTTTATATTACCACCCCCTGGTCCTTGCATACACCCATTGCCGTGTATGCCATGAAAAATGGTAAACATGCCGCCACAGAAGTACCTGCTGCGTTGACATTGGAGCAGTGCTGGGAATTAGTTGATACCTCTGAAAAAACCAAACGGCATTGTATGATGCTGGAGAACTGCTGTTATGACTTTTTTGAATTACTGACCTTAAACATGAGCCGACAAGGCTTGTTTGGTGATATCGTACATGCCGAAGGAGCTTATATACATGATCTTTCTACCGGATGGCTTTTTAATAAAAAAGCCTATGCCGATATGTGGCGTATCAAGGAGAACATGGGCAAGAACGGAAGTCTTTATCCTACCCATGGACTAGGACCTGTTGCGCAGTGTATGAATATCAATCGTGGCGATCTAATGGAGCACCTGGTTAGTATGAGTACCGGAGACTTTAGCCTGGCTCCCTTAGCCACTGAGATGGCTGCCAAAGATTCTTTCTTTCAACCGTATGTTGGAAAATCCTATCGCGGAAACATGAACAACACAATTATCCGTACGGTGAAAGGAAAAACAATTTTGATCCAACACGATGTATCAACACCCCGCCCTTATTCCCGCATTCATATTGTGAGTGGAACAAAAGGAATGGCACAAAAATGGCCTGGACCTGCACGAATTGCTTTTGGACATAGCTGGGTTAAAACCGAAGAGATGAAGTCGCTGGAGGAAAAATATACACTCCCCATCGTCAAACATATTGGCGCCATTGCCAAAGAAGTGGGCGGACACGGGGGTATGGATTTTATCATGGATTGGAGAATGATAGACTGCTTAAGAAATGGGCTGCCCCTGGATCAGGATGTATATGATGCGGCTTCCTGGAGTAGTATTGTGCCACTTAGTGTACTCTCTACAGAAAAAAGATCACGCACAGTTGATATCCCCGATTTTACTAGAGGTAATTGGAAACAAAACCAGCCGGTGAACCTTACGCTAGATGGGGGAGCCACTACGGGCGTTCGTACTAACAAACCTACGCTGAAGATGTAAGAAGAAGGATTTAACTTTGATGATTGCTACTATGCGAACGCTAAACGTCATCAACGACCCTATTTATCAACTACCCGATCATTTCACTGCGTACGAACGGTTTTGGCTTTCCTATATAAACGATAAGAGGGATTTACCATTTATTCATTTACTGACAGGTATACACTTGTTAGTGATCCCTGTAGCCATACTTTTGTTCTCTCCTCTTTTTCAGGGAATTTATTGGTGGATAGCATATGTCCCTTACTTCTACATCTCACAACTTTATTTTAAAGGTCGCTTTGGCCTGATGCTTCACTGTATTGTTCATCGTCGTTTATTCAAGAAGGAAGTATCATTTTTGCAACACTGGGTAATTTGGGTAGTGTGTCCTTTTTTTGGGCATACGCCGGAAACCTATTTTGCACATCATATGGGGATGCATCACGTGGAGAATAACATGGAGGAAGATGCCAGTAGTACGTTACGATATAGACGCGATTCAATCTGGGATTTTGTTCGTTATGTTTCTCGCTTTTTGCTCCTGGGCTTCCGTGATACATTCCTCTATTTCTTTTCCAGAAAAAGAAAACGATTCTACCTGCGGTTGACTGCAGGTGAAATCACATTTTATATGGTCTGCGTGCTGCTTTATTTGATGAATCCGAAAGCTGCTTTATTCATCTTCATTATTCCCTTTTTCTTTGCCCGTATTGTAATGATGTTGGGTAACTGGGCGCAACATGCGTTTGTAGATCCCGATAATCCAGAGGAAAATACCATCAATTGCATTAATACCAAGTATAATCATGTTTGCTGGAACGACGGGTATCATGCAATACATCACGACCGACCTGCCATGCATTACACAGATCTTCCTGGCGAATTTTTACGAATAAAAAGCAAGCTCGCTGAAAAGAAAATTTTCACGTTTGAAGGCATCCACTACCTGCATATTTTTGTTTGGCTCATGACAAAGCGCTACGATAAACTTGCAGACAAGTTGGTGAATATTGATAATATGTTTAATAGCAAGGAAGAAGCTATTGCGCTGCTAAAATCTCGTACACAACCAATATTGAGTTAAGCATCTTGACCATTCCATAATGCACCACCAATGCTAGCCCGACGCGCCCCCGTAACAGAGGGAATCACCGTATTTTCTTGTCTCCAGCGTAATACTGCCAAAAATGCCATGATCAAGGCCTCCTTATAATTTACTAAATCAGCAGCTGGCACTTCCAATATAATTCCACTTTTACGAAAAGCAACCTCCAAGCATTTAATCAAGTGTGTATTGAATGCGCCTCCACCTGTAACTAAACATTTTGTTGCTGCACTCGCATCGGTGGAAATAAGCGACTGTGCTGATAAACTAATTTGATCAACGATATGTTGGGTATAGGTTGCCAAACAATCAGGAATGGATAAACCACTTTCAAGCAGTAATGGAAAATGTTCGTCCGTACCCATTTCATTTGCCAGTGATTTTGGAAAAGGTTTCTGGTAGTATGGATGTTGATTCAATTTGGCCAGCAGCGCCGTATTGATTTGTCCGCTCGCAGCAAGCTGCCCCTCCAGGTCAAAAGGCTTACCTAATTTAGAGGCTAATAAATTGAGTACCCGATTAGCGGGACAACAATCAAAAGCAACATATAAATCAGCGGCACGTGTAATATTAGCAATACCGCCCAGGTTTAAGAAAAGCGAATACCCCGGAAATAAATGTTGTTCTCCCATCGGAACCAAGGGAGCTCCTTGACCACCCAATGCAAGATCCATCGTGCGCAAATCCGTTACAACAGGTAATTGCGTTGCTGCAGCTAAGGCAGCTCCTTCTCCTATTTGTGTGGTAAGACCCGTTTCAGGAGAATGGAAAACAGTATGCCCATGGCTTCCGATTAAACTGACCTTATACTCAAGCTGATGCTCCTCGATAAATCGATTGACTTCATTGCCCAGATAATGACCGTAATCAACATGAAGCTGACAATAAGCACGTGCATCTAATTGGGTTGCATTTCGAAGACGGTTCTCCCACTGGTCCGTGTATTTATAACAGGTGGCCGCCTCGATTACATAGGACCATTGCCCCCCTTGTTCATGAAAATGAGCAAAAACAAGGTCGAGTCCATCCAGTGAACTGCCACTCATGATACCCAATGCGTGATAAACCATAAAAACAAATTAAATTCGGCAGGTAAATGTAAAGTGTTCACCCGAAACAAATCGCATGCTAGTTAATCTTTGTAAAGATCACTCCTTGGTTAGTAATTGGATCAGTGAAATCAGAGATGTGTCCATTCAGGAAGATCGGATGCGGTTTCGAAGAAATTTGGAGCGTATCGGTGAAGTAGCAGCCTATGAAATCAGCAAAACGCTCCCCGCTATAAGAAAAGAGGTGCAGACACCATTGGGAATTGCCACACATCAGGTATTGGAAACACAGCCCGTATTAGCAACTATTTTAAGGGCCGGCTTGCCCATGCATCAAGGGCTACTGAATTATTTTGACAAGGCAGATAATGCTTTCATCAGTGCTTATCGTAAACATCATAAAGACGGAACATTCGAGATTAGCTTGGAGTATGTTTCCTGTCCAGACCTAAATAACCGAGTGCTCATTATTGCAGACCCTATGTTGGCTACTGGCGCCTCTCTTGTTAAAACCATTCATGAATTAGAAGCACAGGGTAAACCCAGTGCGGTACATATTGTAGTGGCCATTGCCTGTACAGCTGGAATTGAGCATGTACAACAACTTGCCCCTCATGCCCATATATGGTGTGGAGATATTGACGAAGAGCTAACGGCTAAAAGCTATATTGTGCCTGGGTTAGGCGATGCTGGCGACCTGGCCTTTGGGACAAAGCTTCAGCAGTAATTTTGCCCCAAAAATCGTAACTTGCCAGTCTCACAATGAATCACCCTGTTTGACCGTTTTAATAGACGAATGCGAAAAATTATTCTAAGTCTGACCCTTATTTTTGCTCAAGTCCTGATAATCAGGGCTCAGGATCCTAATTTTTCACAATTTTTTGCTTCTCCCCTTACCTTAAACCCTGCGCTTACTGGAAAATTTGATGGTTCAGTTCGTGTTGCGGGTAACTACCGGAATCAATGGCCTACCATAGAAAATGCTTACGTAACTAAAACCGTATCCGTTGATTTTGGGCTCATGAGGAACCGATTGATCAGCTCCGACAATATGGGAGTAGGTCTTTTAGGAATGACTGATGTAGCGGGTGATGGAATTTTGGTTACAAACTATGCTGGAACTTCCTTCTCCTACCACAAGGGACTTGATGAGGATGGTTTTCACCAGATCGGGGTAGGATTTCAAGGAGCTTTTGTAAACAAACGGCTGGATGTGAGCAAAGTGGTTTTTGCTGACCAGCTAACTCCACTTGGATTTACAGGAGTAACCAACGAAATATTTGATAGCCGACAATTAAGTATTGGCTACTTTGATTTAAGTGCGGGATTACTCTATAGTGGTACCACTAATGGTTATAACAATTTTTATCTGGGTGCATCAATGTATCACCTGAACCGACCCAAGGAAAGCTTTCAGGGTGGTCAGTACATTCTCAATACACGTACAACACTGCAAGCGGGGGGTCGCATTCCCATGGGAGGCTATCATTATATCCACCTCGCGGCCAACCATAGCATGCAAGCAAAGGCAACAAATACGATTGTGGGTGCTGCCTTTTCTTATAGTGTAAACAGAAATGAAGACAATCCGGTAAACGTTTATTTAGGTAGCTGGTACCGATTGAATGATGCGGTTATCCCCTACATTGGTCTTGAATTCAGTGGATTCAGATTAGGAGCCAGTTATGATGCCAACACTTCCCTGCTAAAACCTGCTTCCAATTCAAGGGGTGGTTTAGAAATTTCACTGATCTATATCAAAAAGCCATCCGATCCCAGTCTCAAACGTCTCAACTGTCCTAAGTTCTAAGGTTGAATTTTAAAATACAGTTTTGAAAGAAATTGTAATCGCATTTCGCTCCTGGCAGGAAGCACGCCATTTTATTCAGCAGCAAAATCTGCTGCGGGGAATTCTGTGGCCAGGAATTTTATACACGCTAGTTTCTGTTTTAGGATTGATTCTTTTTGTGATTTCATCCAATGATGCTGTAAGCTGGATGAGCGAAACCATTGGAATAGAGCAATGGTTACAAAAAGAAAGAAGCGAATGGCTCAGCTTTTTATTTGTAATGAATGGAATGATGTTGCGCTTGGTTCTTCTCCTATTTTATTTTGCACTTTTCAAAAACTTAATCCTGATTATAGGCGCTCCGGGTTTTGCCTATTTCAGCGAAAAAACTGAAGCGTTATTAGAAAAAAAAGAACATCATTTTCAATGGGATGAAGTTTGGAAAGATGCACAACGAGGAATTCAGCTAGCCCTTCGAAATACAGGGCTGGAAGCACTTTATTTTAGTGGTCTGATATTACTTGCCTTGATTCCGGTGGTTGGTTGGATCACTCCCTTGATTGGCTTATTGATGCAGGGCTACTACTTTGGCTTTTCCATGCTGGATTACTCTTTTGCACGTAATCAATTAACCCCGGCACAAAGTGCTGTTTTTTGCAGCCATCACAAGGGGCTGGCTATTGGAAACGGGTTATTATTTTTTGCCATGCACTTATTTGTTTTGCTAGCTCCGGCTTATGCAATCATTGCGGCTACTTTTAGTGTAAGACAAGTAAAAAAGGCATGAGTCAACTACTGCTCATACCCGCACCCTTGCATGAAGAAGGTCTCCAAGCCTTACCGGCTTATGTGTGGGATGCCATTCTTTCCTGCCAGGTTTTTGTGGTAGAAAACGAACGCACCACGCGTCGTTATTTTAAAAGTATTTCCAAAGACATCATCATTGATAATTACGAGTGGATCAATGTGGAAGATCCCAATGCAATTCCTCGCTGCAAAGAATTATTCAAAGAGGGAAAAACAATTGGTTTAGTCAGTGAGGCCGGTTGTCCAGGGGTTGCAGATCCTGGACAAGCTATCGTGGCGCTCGCACATGAAACAGGCTGCCCTGTTCGTCCCTTCGTGGGGCCCAATTCCATCCTGTTAGCACTAATGGCTAGCGGTCTCAATGGTCAGCAGTTTAAGTTTAACGGCTATTTGCCGATAGAGGACAAGCAACGGGAAAAATCAATCCAGGAGTTGGAACTACAATCTCGTAAAGACCAGTGCACACAGCTTTTAATAGAAACCCCGTACCGTAACAATCCCATGTTAAAAGCATTGTTGAAATGCCTTTCTCCCAACACACAGCTTTGTATTGCAGCTGACTTGACCAGCCCTTCGGAGTGGGTTGCCACACGAACAGTTGTTGGTTGGAGGAAAGAGCCGCCTGACCTACACCGACGGCTGGTGATATTTGCTTTCAAAGCCAGCTAAAAAAAGGACTCATATTTAAATTATTACTTTAGATTTGCATCCCTTACAAACTAAAGGATCAAAAATGAAAAGAATCAATTTCTTTCTTTTATCCAGGTTGCTCCGTATTTGCTGACAGGACGAACCTCTCACCCCGGTCCCTGTCAGTGAATGACTCCCGACAACCCTATCTGGACTGGTGATCCAACCCTTTACCAAATTTCTACATTGAGTGTACCATTCATAATTCGAGTGGCCACGTTGGCCGATTCGGTCTACGCCACTATCATTACTGAGGAGATGGCCATCTCTGCCGCAGCCCGAGGCACAGGTATTGCAAAACGCAGCCCCGAATACGTTGCAAAAAAAATGGAAGAAGGAAAGGCTGTTATTGCACTTACACACGATAATCAATGGGTGGGCTTTTGTTATATCGAAACCTGGAGCCATGGCGAGTATGTAGCAAACAGTGGTCTTATTGTGGCACAAGCCTATCGTAAAAGTGGTGTAGCAAGAGCTATCAAAAAGCGTGTATTTGAACTCTCCCGAGAAAAATACCCAAAGGCAAAGATCTTTGGCTTAACTACCGGACTGGCAGTGATGAAAATTAATAGTGAATTAGGATACGAACCTGTCACTTATTCTGAGCTCACGCAAGATGAAGATTTCTGGGCTGGATGCAAAAGTTGTGTCAATTACGACATCCTGATGAGTAAGGACCGAAAAAATTGCATGTGCACGGCTATGCTATATGATCCTGCAGATCATTATGAGCCAGAAGAAACAAAAAAATATTTTGAAGAGAACAAAACTGGCTTTGAACGGCTACTTCGTTTTAAAGAATGGAAACTTCTTCGTCCATTCTTAAAAAAAAGTAATGGCAGTAAGAGTGTAGGATTCCTTCATCATTTTTTTACTCGATAAATCGTATAAGCTATGTCTAAAAAAGTTGTTTTAGGTTTTAGCGGAGGACTGGATACCACTTATTGTGTCAAGTATCTCACAGAGGAAAAAGGATATGAAGTGCACAGCATCCTGGTTAATACGGGCGGATTTGATGTAAAGGAGTTGGAAAGAATAGATGCACATGCCAAAAAGTTAGGGGTGAAGACGCACACCACCATTGAAGCAACCACCGACTACTACAACCGGATTATCCGTTATTTGATTTACGGAAACGTATTGAAGAACAATACCTATCCGCTTTCCGTATCAGCGGAACGACTTAGCCAGGCATTACATATTGCCGAACATGCAAAACAATTAGGAGCAGAAGCGGTTGCCCACGGAAGTACCGGCGCTGGAAACGATCAGGTTCGTTTTGATATGATTTTTCAAATCCTAATTCCAGGTATAGAAATTATCACCCCCATTCGAGATCTTCAATTGAGCCGTGAACAGGAAATAGAATACTTGAAAAGTAAGGGTGTGGAAATGAATTTTGAAAAAGCCGTTTATTCCATCAATAAAGGGCTGTGGGGAACCAGTGTGGGCGGAAAAGAAACCTTGCACTCAAAAGGTATGTTACCTGAAGAAGCTTGGCCTACTCCCTTAACAAAAGAAGGACAGGAGGAAGTAATACTTCACTTTAAGCAAGGCGAACTATTAGGTATTAACGAAAAAGAATTCAAACATCCTGTAGAAGCGATTAAAACATTGCAAGAAATTGCAGGTGGATTTGCCATCGGCAGAGATATACATGTAGGAGACACCATCATTGGAATCAAAGGGCGTGTAGGTTTTGAAGCCGCTGCACCGTTGATTATCCTGAAAGCTCATCATGCTTTGGAAAAACATGTGCTTAGTAAATGGCAGTTGCAATGGAAGGATCAATTAGCCCAATTCTACGGCAACTGGCTGCATGAAGGCCAAATATTAGATCCGGTTATGCGCGATATAGAAGCTTATTTCACCAATAGCCAGCAACAAGTAACAGGAAAAGTATTTGTACAACTACTTCCCTACCGATTTCAGGTTACGGGAATAG
>BJGL01000052.1 GCA_014190475.1 Bacteroidota bacterium | reverse complement strand
TTTCATGACAGCAGTCTCACCTTAGCTGATTTAATGATGGCAAGCCGAACATTATTGAAAACAATGGGCCACCTTTATCTAATATTACCTGCCAGCAGAAAAAATGATTTAGAGAGGAGCTGTGAATCGCTGGACTTTGTGGTAACAGCCTGTTGTAGCATTAAGCCAAGCGAGTATAAAAGTGTTTCAAGAATTCTGGTTGAATGCAGAAAGAGAGTAGAAGCAAATACAACAGTAAGAGACGATAGCCTACTTGTAATACAAGGTCAGCATAATGGATATAGCGAAGACGCTAGTAAGCTGCTTAAAGACTATTATCTAAACCTATGAAAGGCTATAGGGAGGTTGCATAATTTCGCATATACGCAAAGGAGTCAGTCAACACTCCCTCCTTTAAAATAGTAGCACGCGTTAGAAGTGGAGAACTACCTTTTATAAGCAGATCCTCCAGAATAAACTTTATTAACTGTTCGCCAAAATAGCGGCTGGCATCCCTTGGTAATTCATTGGGCAGATTTCCTACCGCAATCAAATCAACCGATCCAGAAAGATAGGGAGCCGTTTTTTGTAAACTTGCTCGATCAACTCCGTACACGGGATCTTCTATGGTTTGATCCCCCAGATTGATAGGGATAGATCCAAACGCATCATCTGTGATATCCGCAATAGTAGCTATTCTAAAATCAGGTTGGTTTATTGCAGTTGCATCGAAAAGTCGATCCATGCCTACTTCCCAATAAATACCATTTAATAAGATATCAGTACTGGACAGATAAGAACGAAAGAGACAAACATAATCCTGATGCCTGGCATGAAATTCCTCGCGATTGTACCCTCCTGTGATCCGATTTCGATAAAGATCCCCTCCCTTAAGCTGCGTATAAACAGGATAGGAAAAATTTTTAGCAAGGTACTCGTCCGGCTCAACTTCCCTTACTCCCATTAGATTTAAGACTTCCATTATTCCATGTGCTACTCGGCCGGAACCCGTGACCGCAATTTTGATAGGTGGCAGTTTTATTTCAAAATAATTATGAATTAACTCCTTGAAATTCCGCTGCTTATAAACTCTTTCTAAATTAAATAATCCGGTTCTTTTCCCGTAAGCAAGTAAACCATTGTGCGCTCCAACAACACCCGCAAAAAAACCAAATCCAATAATGCGTTGACCGTCTTCATGCTCCAAACACTCATAGTCTATCAATGTAATCCTCTTTTGAATTAAAGCATGAAATAATGATTGATTATAAGGCTGAAGCTTCTTGGTATGGGAAAAAAACAAATAGGTTTTATTATCAAGCAAGGACTGAATGGGAACTTCTTTTATACCAAAAAGATAGTCGGCGGCAGAAAGATCCTCCGACAAAACAGCACCCGCTCGCTCGTAATCTCTGTCAGCAAAACAACGCGTGGCAGAGGGTTGAACATAGATGCGCAAGGCAGGAAAGCTTTTTAGAAGCCACTTGCACTGAGCTGGCGTTAAAGCTACCCGGTTATCTGCCGGTATTTTGCCCTCACGTATAATTCCAATAGTAGCCATAGGCGTGTACCTTTGCAATCGATCTAGCAAATTTAACCCCCACGAGGGCTAACAAATGAACTATTTTGAACTATTTGAATTGCCGCTTCAATTTGAGGTTGATGCAAAAAAAATAAGACCCAAGTTTTTGGAGCTGAGCAGACGTTTCCACCCTGATTTTCACTCGCAAGAAAATGAAGTGAATCAGCAAAAGGTGATGGAGCAAAGCGCCTTAATTAATAAGGGATGGCAAGTATTCCAAGAACCCTTGGCAACGCTCCACTATGTATTACAGTTATTAGGAAAAATAAAAGAACAGGAGAATCCAGTGTTGTCCGCTGATTTTTTAATGGAAATGATGGAATTAAATGAGCGCTTAACTGAGGGGGATCAAGATCAACAACTGCAGCTAAAAGAAGAAATCAACCGTTACGAAAAAGAACTGTATGAGGGCATCAAAAGCATACTAAAAAATCCTCCCACAGTTGCTACCGATACAGATTTGGAAAAAATAAAAGAATATTACTACCAACAAAAATACTTGAACAGAATCCAAGAGAGGATTCAATTGAACTTGAGTTAAATCTTAATTTCCCCTACTTTTGCAATCCCCTGCCCGGGTGGCGGAATTGGTAGACGCAGCAGACTCAAAATCTGCCGTTCGCAAGAATGTATCGGTTCGACTCCGATCTCGGGCACAAACGCCCTTCCAAGGAAACTGGAAGGGCGTTTTTCGTTTTTACAAAACAAAAATCAAACTCCAACAAATTTTAGTCATTGGCGTATTGATCACCAACAAATAGTTTGCGCAAAAAATCATGAAGAAATATAGTCTTTGGCTTCTCTTGGCTTGCGCTACCCTCCTTGCCCAGGCACAACCAGACGAAAAACCAAAAGGAATCGCTGTAAGGCCTGTCACATTGGAATACGGATTATCCCCCAATCAGTCCGCTTCACAATTGGTAAGGGTTACCAATGCACTAGATGAAACAAAGCAATTTGTTGTTTACTTATCCGATTGGCTAAGAGATACAACAGGAGCACATGTATATACGCCTCCAGGTGAAATCGAAAGATCATGTGCAGGATGGATTCAATTAAACAAAAACTTTTTTGAACTAGGCCCGGGTGAAACAGAGGAACTTGTTGTAACAATGCAACATCCATCAGATAGCATCCGAAGGGAACGAATGACTTGGTGTATGTTATTTGTTGAAACCACGCAAGAAAAGAAAATAAAAGACACCTCGGGCATGACCACTACTATTGCCAATAAATTCCGTGTAGGCATACATGTTTATCAAACACCCCCTCAGGCCACTAAAAAAGAAGTAAAACTGATAGACTTTATGGCAATGGGAACAGACAATAAAAAAATAAGGGTAGTCTGTCAAAATCAGGGTGAAGTTCAATTACAATGCGCGAGTCAGTTAGAAATAAGTTCCTCGAATGGAAACCAACCCATTCGTCTCCCCCGGCGAGAATTTCCACTCTTTCCAGCTCAAATCCGATATATCGACTATGAACTCCCGTCTACACTTACCCCTGGAAAATATCGACTCACAGCCGTGTTGGATGCAGGAACTGATATTCCATTGGAAGCAGCACAAATAGAAGTAGAAATTAATTAGTGATTTCGCAAACGAATTTCTCTGCGCTTTTCCCGAAGTTCAAATTCAATAAATTGGTACGCATTTTGCTGAATATCCACCTGAAAGGAATTTACAACGGGACGAATAGGCCCGGTAAAAGATGTTTCATTCAGCGAAACGCTGTAAACTCCTGCCGGTAATTTAATATAAAACTTTCCAGTAGTGTCCGTTAAAGTAGAAAACTTTTTACCCGCCTGATCAACAAAATTGATCAGAATATTTTCAGGAGTGATTTGCTTTCTAGAATAGGGATCTAAATCAAATTTAACCAATCCCCCAATGGCATGACCCTTACGAAAAGAAATATAAACCAACTGAGATGACGTTAAATTGATGGTGGTTACAACAGCAACCGGAGTTAATCCCTGCGTAGCGTAACCAGACTCAGCCATAATTTCATATGGACCGGCATTTGTGTTTGAAATGGTAAAACAACCGATAGAATCTGTCAGAAAACGCAAATGATTCACAGCAAAACGAATTCCACGTAGGCGTGGCTCACCAAGGTCATAAGCTCCATTTGAATTTACATCCTCAAAAACGAGCACACGCAACGTGTAATATTTTTTCTTAAATATAGTTGGAACATTGATTGCTTTTTGAAGGGATAATGTTACATAAGGAAAACTCGCTAGGACAGCTTGATTAGCGGTGGTGGTGGTTAGCGGCACAGTACCATTACATTGGATTTGCCAATTACTAATCTTGGATTTGTACTGAAGAGAAAACCCAATTCCTTGCGTAACAGTTTTATCATACAATGATTTTGAAATCGTGTAGCGAAGTGAAACAGGAATTCGCTTCAAGAACTTAAAATTAAAATAAGGCGAAAGAATCATCGTTTCAACATTACGAACCAGCACCTTCACTGTACTATCGCTCAAAATCGGTTGCCTGACAAAAAACCCCTTCACACCCCCACGCTGCCATTTCATATCCAAAGATGTGTTAGTAAACCAAATCTCCTTCCCTTTGATTGCAGTTCGAGAAATTCCACTTAACGCAGAAAGCTGTAAACGAATCTTTTTTGCGAATTGCCAGCCAATACTTTTATCCAAAAAAAGATATTGATCTAATTGACCAGCTGTAAGTCCAACTTGTCTAAAATGTCCGCCACTTAGTGAAAAATGATAAGTGGCTTTGTGTAGACTAAAACGAAAGCCCATTCGCTCCATATTAAACTTGAACGCGTCCATGATATAGACCGAATCAAATAAAATAGGGATAGAAACGTAGTTGTATCGGTAAAACAGTCCAGTAGAATATTTCTTAAATATTCGCCGGATATCTAGCTGATAATTACGAAGGCCCTTATTTATGCCTGGGAAGCTTTTCTGATAATATTGGATATCACCCCCAAGCTCCCACTGTGGTAATTTTAATAAAGAAGATGCTCCTAAGCCAATCCCCAAATCGCCACTGTGGAAGACCCTGCGTTTTTTAAACTCCTCGACTCCTGCTGCAAAGATTGCCTTAACAGTAAACCTTTCTGTTTGATGCCAATCAAGTTCATGGTGCATCAAATAGCCATAATTCCCACGAATTTTATCAAAATCGATTGCCAGTTGGTGTAAAAATCGAAATGAACGCTGTTGGTGACGGGTATAGAAAAGAAAGGAATTATTAGTGTACACAGTTTTATCATTTCGCAAAATAAACTTACCGCCCCATTCTTGCTTGGCAGTTGGATTAAGCTGAATACTGATACCTCGACCTAATGAAAAAAAATGTGTATTATCAGAAAGTTGCCCAAATAATAAACGAGCTTTTTTACCTACAAAACCAAGCGTAAGAATATTCCGTTCTACAGATAGCGTTTGACCAAATGCCCTTGTTCGAAATGAAAATTGCAGATCCCCCTTATCGGAATGAATCAAAGTCCGAGCTTCATGAAAATGGTACATTTTCTTTTCTAAAAGAAATAAACCTGACTCAATTGTTAACTGCTGAAGGCCATATGAACTGGGATTTACTTTTAAGCTAGTAAATCTTCTTACCACTGAAAAAGGGAAAGTACGACTCTGCAATAAGCTATCCACCACATAGACTTGAAACCGAACCTGACTTTCTAAAATAGTACGAGGCAATAATAAGGGGACATAAAGCAAGGTATCTGAACCAGGCAAAATGGAGGGGATAGTTAATGTAGAAATAACCTGCGCATTTTTTTTGATAAAAACCCGGTAGAACCCCTCCACCGATCCCTTGTTAATCAGCCGAAATTTAACTGCTGCAAATCGAACCGTATCGGCCAGTTCAATAATTGAATCGGAAGAGACCAATTGAAAGTCAGATCGCCAGGGTGCCCGAATATGAAAAAATGTATCCAGGCAGCTATTACTTACTGAATCAAATACCTGCACTTTAACGGGAGACCATTTTGACTGCGCATACCGAGTCCGCAACAACGTGATTCGAACAAGCGTATCAGCTATGCGCTTGAAAGAAAGTATACTACCTCCTATGGGACGCCATCCCGTAGGAGGCTGGATTTGTATGGAATAGTTGAACGGATTAGGAGTAGAAAATTTAATTTTCAATTCAGCATGAAGCAATGAGGAAGAATCATTTGCTTGTAATGAATCTACAAAATAAAGAATAGGAGAAATTGAATTTTGAGCTGCGCTATTTAAAATAATAAAATGGACACAGCAAAACAAAATGATAATCCGTTTCATCACCTGCAATGAATGGCGGTAAAAAATGCAGGTTGCTCACTACGCTTCGTGAGCAACCTGCTTAATAAAATTGGCTAAACTTACAGTTGTGTTGCTGTAACAATTACATCAAGCAGATACACTCCGCCTGTGTAACTCCAACCTGGTTTAGCACGCATCTTGAGACCAAACGGACGTGCAGCACCATATGTACCGCCCGTAATCAAAGGAGCTGTACTGGTACTCAAGCTATTCCAAGTAGAAGGAGTAGCATTAGTACCTCCAGTACCGTTACTCACCAAGCTATACTGCAATACACTACAAGGCATCACATTATTACCTGTTCCAGATCCTAGATATGCAAAGTTTGCAGTGGCAGATTTGATAGCCACATTGAAATTACGGTTTGAGAAAACCAAGAAAGGACTGGTTTGGTTACCAAAGATATCTTCCAGTACCCTACCGTTGGGATCTAAATAATCACCCGCATCTTCAAAATGTGTTTGAACAAAATCTACAGGAGGGATCATCAGGATAACATTATCAAGATGCAATTTTGAGATAATGACAGAAGCGTCTGCCACAGGTTGTGCACTGGCAACAGCAAAACTGCAGGCAGCCAGTAACGAGAAGAATAAACGTTTCATTTAAAAAAAATTTGAAATTAAAAAATTGATTTACTACATCCGGATCTGTTCAACGTTGATAGTTGCAAGATGCGCTGTCTATCAATGTTTTTTTGATGACTGATATCAATAATCTAAACTTCGTCAACAAAAAAGAAAAGGGGGTAATCAGGCTATTTTTGATCCTGATCACCCCCTAGAATAAATAAGAAATGAATTTAGTGTGCTATTACCACCTTTCCAGTAGCCAGTAGGCGATTTGATTTATCTGTTAAGCGGATTAAATAGACTCCATTCGCAGCCGTACGCAGATCGATTTCCATTAACTGGTAACGACTTGCAATAGCGTATGATTTTGTATACACACGCGAGCCTTTGGCATCGTAGATGGAAATATTGTACTGATCAGCAGCTGCACTATAATATGATACCTTGAATTGCCCTTGCGTGGGACTTGGAAAAACAAATAAGCGGGCTGTTACAGAATCTCCGATTACAAAAGGAGCACTAGTGCTGGCACAAGGCAATTTTGGAGGTAAATTTTGAACAGTGACCGTATAACTTCCTGTCGGATGTTTCAACCCAATAGAATCAAGCTGCGCAGTCAACTCGCCTGGTAGGGTTTGGTTGTTTAATTGCCAAGAATATGCATAGCTACCAATTGGCGTTACACTTGCATTCAAGGCTGTTCTTAATCCTGGATAGATACGTGTGTAAGGCGATGAAGCAAGCGTGACTACCGGATTTGGTTCTACTGTAACCGTGGTGGCGGGAGAAACTTTACTACAACCAAAAGCATTTGTCACAGTAACTTGATAAGAACCAGAAGCCCCTACCAAAATAGATTGGGTAGTAGCCCCATTAGTCCAGGACCAAGTTGAACCCGTTGAAGCAGCTAGCAAAACTTTATCTCCATCACATATTGTGGTGGGCGTTAATGCCGTGATTGTGGCTGTAGGCAATGGATTAACGGTTACTTGAATTGTAGGTGATGTACTAACACACGTACCCGTGGTAACCGTAACAGATAAGCTAGTTGTACTATTTAAGGTAACTGAGGAGCCGGTAGAGCCATTACTCCATGAATAACTATTTCCAGCGTTAGCCGTTAAAACCACACTGCCGCCCTGACAAAATGTAACTGGACCACTGGCAGAAATACTTGCAGCCGGAACAGCCACTAATTGCAACTGCACCGAAGTTCTACTAACACTTTCGCAACCAGTTGCGATTTCTTTAGCGGCGGCATAGTAGGTAGCTGATCCAATTGTATTCAAAAAGGGATCGGACACCACTACACCTCCAGAAGACGCATTATACCATACCACCGTACTACCAGGAATAGTGGTAGCGGAGGCTGTTAAACGTGGGATGGAGGCTCCTGGACAAACTTGCACTGTTTGATTTCCACCGCTAGTCGGTGCTACCAGGTTGGCATTTCCAACAGCCACTGCAATACGCACCGAGGGAGTCTGACAAGATCCATTCGTGGCGTAAACTGCAATATCGCCACTCTGGTTTCCACTAGTAAATAATACAGTAATTGAGTTGGTGCTTTGCCCTCCAAGGATTGCTGCACCCGCTGGAACTGTCCAAACATAACTACTCGCCCCTGATACAGGAGCAATTGAATAAGTGTACTGAGTAGAGGTATTACAAACAGTGGTGGTTCCACTAATAGCTCCAAGCGAGCCCATATTACCCCCACCAGTAGATACAGTAACATTAATCGCATTCGCCCGACGGCTTGTGGAACCCGTGCTACTTTTAGCACTGATCGTAAACCAGGTACTTGCGCCGGGTGTTAGTCCTGTTACCGTGTAGCCAGCAACATTTCCAACTGTAGCCTGTAAAACAAATTGACCCGTTACAGGATCCAGTCGCAAAATGTCGTAAGCAACAGCATCTGCTGCGGGGTTCCACGAAAGATTAACTTCCCCTGCAGCACAACTATTACCATCCCCTGTGAGACCTGTTACTGGACCCATGATGTGAAAAACAGCATCACTTTGATCCACGTAGGAACCACTTGAAATTCGAATTAAAGCCTGTGAACTATGTACTCCAGCAGGTACCGTCCAATTATAACGAGTAGCAGTAGGAGCCAACGAGCTCACAATTGGATTCCAGGTAGCTCCATTGTTCAACGAATACTCTATTGTATAGGCACCTGTCATTCCGAGATTGTTCCAAGTAATCAATTCGCTTGTACCAGGAGCAAAATTTTCGGCACCATTAGGATAAGTTACTTCAAGGCGTGGCTGATCAATGGTCCAGGTTAATGTGTACTCCTGATTAGAAGCCGTTGTAATAGCACTTCCCGTCACTCTAACAGTATAAACACCAGCGGATGGAGTATTTATAGTCACTTGCTCTACATTGCTGACCACATCTACACCCGTAGTGGCCGGGTTAGCAGGATTATTCTTGTCCAAAATCCAGGGCAAATTGGTTGTACTCCCATTAACCACTGTCAGGTCAAGATTGTTAACTAATGGAATCGCGGCATTCGCGGTGCCGGCAGGATCATTCCATACCAACATCACATTCAAGCGGGTGGCCCCGGCAGGTACGGTAATTGTAATTTCTTGGTTAGCACCATTTCCAATAGTATTAACAGCATATCGGTTTTGCTCTAAGACTCGAGCAGCCTCTAATACATCAATTCTTCCATACCCAAATTTGTAATCAGGGCCCACATTTCCAAGATCCTGCGCCGTATTTAAAACCGCATTTTTAATTAATGCAGAGGGAGGGTTTGCATTGGAATTCAACTGGCGATATCGCTGTACCAATAAAGTAACTGAGCCAGCTACACCCGGCGTAGCCATGGAGGTACCCGACATATATGTGTAGCTGTTATCAGGTGTTGTTGTAGAAAAAACGTTATTCCCCATGGAAGAGACATCGGGCTTCACTCTCCCATCCTGTACAGGACCAAAACTGCTGAAAGAGGTCATTGCATCAGTAGAAGTTAATGCAGCAACCAAAATGTTGTTTTTTGCAGACTTTCCACTACCCGTAACGGTGTACCAGCCTCCTGGACAGGAAGTTTGAGAATTCCCAGCAGAGTGAACATGGATATGATTAGGAAAACTATTCAGATTAAGGTCAGTTGCACGGCTAGTAGCAGAGTAAGTAATACTGGCTCCATTCACGC
>BJGL01000051.1 GCA_014190475.1 Bacteroidota bacterium | reverse complement strand
TTAACCATTAATGATTGCTTATGTCATTATCTAAACTCTCGAGGGTGTTCAGCCTGATAGTGTTGACACTCGTTGCGCAATTCTCTTTTGCGCAGGATAGAGTGATTACCGGAAAAGTTACTGATGCTAATGGTGCGCCACTTACAGGTGTGAGTGTAGCAGCCAAAGGAAGTAATGCCGGCACTCAATCCGACGCACAGGGACAGTTTCGAATCAGTGTAGCATCTTCTGTAAACACACTGGTACTTTCTTCTGTTGGTTTTACTGCCCAGGAAGTTTCAGTACAGGGTGTAAATACTGTGAATGTTGTGCTGGCCAGTGCTAACAGTACATTGGGTGATGTAGTGGTGGTTGCTTACGGTACACGCCGTAAAACAGACCTTACCGGTGCTGTTACTGCTGTAACTGCAAAAGATTTTCAGAAGGGTAATATCAACTCTTCCGAGCAACTCCTCGTGGGTAAAGTAGCGGGTCTCTCTATTACAACGGGAGGTGGTGCTGCAGGAGGTGGAAGCCGCATTCGTATTCGTGGTGGTGCTTCCCTTAATGCCAGCAATGACCCTTTAATTGTAATTGACGGAGTACCTGTTGATGGTAATGGTGTATCTGGTTCTGCCAACCTACTCAATACAATTAACCCCAATGACATTGAGTCAATGACTATCCTTAAAGATGCCTCTGCTACCGCACTTTATGGATCTCGTGCTTCTAACGGGGTAATCATTGTAACAACCAAGAGAGGTACTAAAGGAGCGCTACGTTTTAATTTTAATAATACAACTTCTGTAGGTACAATTACTGATTACGTGGATGTGCTAACTGCAGATGAGGTTCGTAGCATTGTTAATAAGGACGCAGCGGCCACTGGAAATAACATGTACAAAAACATGTTGGGCACTGCAAATACCAACTGGCAAAAAGAGATCTATCAGGCTGCGATAGGAGTAGACAATACTATCAGCGCATCCGGCAGTCTTGGTAATATTCCTTTCCGTGCCTCTTTGGGCTATCTGAATCAAAATGGTATTCTTCGTACCAACAACTTCAGCCGTATCTCTACCGCTATCAATCTTTCACCAAAACTTTTGAACGATAATCTCTCTTTGAACGTGTCTGTAAAAGCTACGCAAACCCGTAACAATTTTGCCAATGAGGGCGCTATCGGAAACGCGGTGAGCTTTGATCCTACAAAGCCAGTGCTTAGCGGTAACAACAACTGGGGCGGATATTATGAGTGGTTAAATGGAAACGTTCCTAACGATTTATCCAATCGTAACCCCGTTGCGTTATTGATGTTGCGTGATAACCGTTCTACTGTAAACCGTATGATCGGTAATGTGCAAGCAGAATATAAACTTCCCTTCCTCCCTGACCTAAAAATCCAAGCCAATGTAGGTATGGATTTTGCATCAGGTAGTGGTAATAACAATGTTGACTCTGTAGCGGCCACTAACTTTATTACAGGAGGTCGTCGTCAATATTACGAGCAACAAAAGATTAACCAATTAGCTGATGTAGGTTTGTTCTATGCAAAAGAAATTAAGAGCATTAAGAGTAAAATCGATGTATTGCTAACGCATAGCTACCAAAGTTTTGCAACTGATGTATCTAATTTCCCAGCATTGAGCTATCGTCCAATTTTTGATCGTACTAACCCTGCTAAGAAAGATACCATCATTGGTACAGAGCCTGTGTTCCTGACTGATCGTCCTGAGTACAGACTAGAGTCCTACATTGGAAGAATTAACTATACCTTGATGGATAAGTACTTGCTTACTGCCACCATTCGTAGTGATGCGAGTTCTAAGCTAAACCCTGACGACCGTATCGGTTATTTCCCTTCTTTGGCATTTGCTTGGAAAGCGCGTGACGACTTTTTCCGTAACTCCAGCAAAGTCACTGATTTGAAATTCCGTTTTGGATGGGGGGTTACAGGTCAGCAAGATGGAATCAGCTACTACTCTTACTTACCTCGCTACACTGTTAGTAATAATACAGCTATGCAGCAGTTTGGTAGTGCTTGGGTAAATTATCTCCGTCCAGCAGGATACGATCCTTCAATTCGCTGGGAGACTACCACTACTACCAATATCGGTTTGGACTATGGTTTCTTTAATAACCGTGTGAGTGGTTCGGTTGATTATTATAAGCGTAAGACCAAAGATCTATTGGCTAACGTAGCTGTAGCTTCCGGAGCAAATTTTGTAAATGAAATTGTTACCAACGTTGGTAATATCAATAGTGAAGGGGTAGAGGTAACCTTGAACTTGGTTCCTATCCGTAACAAAAATGTTACCTGGGATATCAACATGAACTACACCTACAACAAGGCTACTATCACTAACCTGCTTCGTAATCCTGATCCAAAGTTCAAGGGTCAAGAGGTTACCGGTATCGGTGGTGGTACGGGTAATACAATCGGTATCCATGCCGTGGGTTATGCACCTAACAGCTTCTACATGTTGAAGCAGATTTATGATCAAAATGGTAAGCCAATTGAAGGCTTGTTCGAGGATACAAATCGTGATGGCTTGATCAACAACGATGATCGTCAAATTAGTCAGAAGCCAGCTGCCGATGTTCTGTTGGGCTTTAGCACTTCCTTGAGCATTAAGAAATTTTCTTTTGGAATTGCTGGTCACGGTATGTTAGGGAACTATCTCTACAACAACGTAAACTCCAATAACGCAACGATGCGTTCAATTAAGAACCCCGTTCAGTTTATTGGAAATGCTACTCGTGATTTTTTGAATACGAACTTTAATAACAACTGGTACTTGTCCGACTATTATCTGGATAATGCTTCTTTCTTCCGTATCGATAACCTCAACTTTGGTTACGATGCAGGCCGCGTGTTCAACGACAGAGCAACCTTGCGCGTGAATGCCAGCATTCAGAATGTTTTCTTGATTACAAAGTATGGTGGACTGGATCCGGAGAATGCAGGAGATGGTGGTGTGGATGGCAACTTATATCCTCGCCCTCGCGTGTATTCACTTGGTTTCAATCTTGACTTTTAATTTTAAAAAATCATCGCATTATGAAAAATATAGTCATCAAAAACACACTGCTGCTGGGCGTTGTTCTTTTACTCAGTGCCTGTGCTAAAAAGTTGGACTTATTCCCTCAGAATGACCTTACCTCTGCCGATGTGTATTCTTCAGCAGCTGGGTATCGTCAGGTATTAGCGAAAGTATATGGTGGATTGGCCACAACAGGTAATAGTGGACCTGCAGGCGCTTCCGATATCCAAGGTTTGGACGAAGGATCGCAATCTCCTTTCTTGCGCGGTTTCTTTAACTGCCAAGAACTCACTACCGACGAGGCTGTGGTTTCTTGGAATGACCAAACCATTAAAGATTTCCATAATCTTAGCTACTCAAGTGCCGATCCTTTCTTGAAAGGAATGTATGCTCGTCCTATCTATAACATCATGGTCGCTAACGAGTATCTCCGTGAATCAACAGACGAGAAGTTAGCTGCTCGTAAACTGAGTGCAGATGAAGTAAACGCAATCAAGGCAACCCGCCCTGAAGCTCGTTTCCTCCGTGCATTCAACTACTGGGTAATGATGGATTTGTTCGGACGTTCTACTTTCATCACAGAAGCTAATGTGGTAGGTACAAAACTTCCCCAAGAAATTTCTCGTGCTAATTTGTTCAATTACATCGAATCTGAGCTAAAGACTATTGAGAACGAACTCAAGAATCCTCGCACCAACGAGTATGGTCGTGTAGACAAAGCGGCTGCTTGGGCGCTATTGGCTAGAATGTATTTGAATGCTCAAGTTTATACCGGTTCTGCCCGCTGGAGTGATGCTATCACTTACGCGAGTAAAGTAATTGCAGGCGGATATTCTTTGCATAGTAACTACCGCGAACTATTTATGGCGGATAACGATAAGCGTACCAACGAGATCATCTTTGCCATTACTTGCGATGGATTGAGAGCACGCTCTTACGGTAATACTACCTTCTTTATTCACGCTGCAGCCGGTGGTGATTTTGCAGATTTTGGAACCAACCAAGGTTGGTTCGGATACCGTGCTACAAAAGGTTTAGCCGATCGCTTTCCCGATTTGACGGGCGCTACAGACCGTCGTGCTATGTTTACCACTTCCTTGTACGGTACTAGTCCTGCTCAAATCGCTATCAATGATGTAGCGGATTTCAGCAATGGATTACACGTTATCAAATGGAGAAATATCCGTTCTGATGCACAGCCTGTTTCTGATGCTACGCGATACTGGTCTGATATTGACTTTCCTGTTTTCCGTTTATCTGAAATGCATTTGATCTACATCGAAGCAACGCTTCGTGGTGGCACAGGTGGCGATGCTGCAACTGCATTGGCTTACATTAATGCTATTCGTCAGCGTGCACATAACGGAAGTAACGTGGCTGATATCACTGCTAGCCAGTTAACACTTGATTTTGTGTTGGATGAAAGAGCTCGTGAATTATACTGGGAAGGCCACAGAAGAACTGACTTGGTTCGTTATGGTCGTTTGACTACGGGTACCTACCTCTGGCCTTGGAAAGGTGGTGTAGCTTCGGGTACTGCAGTAGATAGCAAGTATAATTTATTCCCTGTACCTGCCTCTAACAGAACTTCTAATCCAAACCTGAGCCAGAACCCCGGCTTCTAATCAACAATAAAATTGATTGCCATGAAAAACATAGCAAAACTTCTGTTAGGATCCTTCCTCTTGATGGGGATTGTTTCCTGCGACAAAGAAGAAAATCAAATCATGTACATGGGTGGAACCAACCCTGTGTTGTCTACTACAGCTACGGCACCTATTGTTCTTCGTAAAGAGAACAGAGATCAAGTTGGTCTTGTGCTCAACTGGACAAATCCTAACTATCGTTTTACAACGGGTGTAAGCTCTCAGGATGTTACTTACCTCTTACAAGTGGATACCGTTGGAGGAAACTTTGCCAGTCCTAACAAACAAGAGATTGCCATAGCTAAAGAGCTGGGCACTCGAATGACGGTGAAGGACCTGAATACGGTGTTAGGTAAAATGGAGTTGCGTGCAGGAACTGCTTATAATGTTCAAATGCGTGTAAGAGCTTCTTTGATCAACGGAACAGTTCCTTTGCTCTCTAACACCATCACTGTTCGTATTACACCTTATTTGGATTTTGCCGTAGAGCCTCCAGGAACTGAAGCGGGTGGTTACAACGATGCGGGCCTCTGGGCAATTGGTGATGCGTTTGCATCAGGTTGGAGCAATCCAATGGGTGCTCCATACAATGTAACACAGAAGTTCAGAAGAGATGCCAGCAATCCGTTGCTGTACATTTTGGACGATGTAACCTTTAATGCGGGTGGTTATTATAAATTAATACAAGCTCAAGGAGTTTGGGGAACACAGTATCATGCCTTGGCACCGGCTGCTGCACTAGGTGGCGAATTTGAAAAGCGTGATGCCGATCCTGCTTTCCAAAGCCCAGGAGCTGGTCGCTATAAAATTGAGGTAAACTTCCAGACTGGTAAATATAAATTAACCAGACTCTAAACCTAAAAACGTACTGCCATGAAAAATATGCGTAAACTCTTTTATCTGGGTCTGGTGCTGGGAATCGCAGCCTGTACTAAAGTGGCTGATCTGCCTTTTTACAAACCCGGTAACTCAGTAGTACTGAGTTCAAACTTTACCAGCGTAACTTCTACGTTGGCGGATAGTACCCGTAATGTGATCAGCTTTAGCTGGACCAATCCACAACACGGAACGGATTCTGCTAACTATAAATATGTGCTTTCCATTGACTCCGCGGGTCGCAACTTTACGCGCGAGGTAACTAAAACTGTAATGGGTACACGCAATACAGCCATTACAGGCCGTGAGTTGAATGGTATTCTGCTGAACTACGGTTTTGCACTAGGAAGGACACATTCACTCGATGTGAAAGTGGCTTCTTCTTATGGCAACAACAATGAGAAGTTAGAGTCCAATGTTCTCCGTATCACGGTTACTCCTTTTGAAGATCCTTCTGTATTGGTTTCACAGAATGCAACCCTTTCTCCAAGCTTAGCAACTTCTAACGATCCTGGTAACACATTTACCTGGACACGTTCTTTTGTAGGCTATACAGGAGATATCACTTATACTCTGCAGTATGATTCTGCTGGAAAGAATTTTGCTTCTCCTCGTGATTTTGCAGTGGGAGCAAATCGCTTGAACGTAACCTTGACCAATTTTGAAATGAATGAAACGGCTTTGAACGAAGGGGTTGCCGGTGGGAATCCTGGAAGAATTGAATACCGTGTTCGTGCGGTAACGGCACAAGGAGCCACTTCTTTCTCCAATACTGTTAACGTATTGATCAATACGTATGTTCCAATTCTTCGTTTCTATATGCCTGGTGGCTATCAGTCTGCAACCGGTAATGGAAACAACTGGGATCCTGGAACTGCTCCTGAGTTGATCCGTGACATTCGTCCTGAGGCCATGAATAAGTTGTACTACACCTATATCTATTTACCTGCAAACTCAGAATTTAAAGTAACGCAGGGTCGTGATTGGGCTATCAACTATGGTGGTACTAACAATAACCTTGCTCAGAATGGTGCTAACTTCTCTGTGAGCACAGCAGGTGTTTACCGTATTTCTATCGACCGCGCTAATATGAAATATGATATCCGCGAAGGTCGTATGGGCTTTGTGGGTGGTGCTACCGGTGCCGGTTGGAACCCAGGTGCTTCCTTCCCGAATTACGCAATGGGACATCCTGAGAAAAATCTATTTGTAGGATTGACCAACCTCAATTCCTCTGGCGGTTGGAAGTTGATTGACTTCAATAACTGGAATAACGGAGATATCTCTGCATTTAACGCCCGCAGTTATGGATCTAACGGTGGAAGCGGATCAGCTTTAGAAGTGAATGGTCCTAATATGCCTGATGTAAGTGCAACAGGTCGTTACCGTGTTATTTGGGATGGTCGTAACGTGAATGGTATCCGTTATGAAATTTCTCCTGCTAACGAAATGCGTGTAGTAGGAGATGGATTAACAGGGGTGGCAGCTTGGAACCCAGGAGCCAGTCCTCAAATGACCTACTCCGGTAATGGCGTTTGGACTATCACCGTTGCACTCGAAGCCAATAAGGATATCAAGTTCTTGGCAGGTAATGCATGGGGTGCCTTCGATTACGAAGATGCCAGTGGCGGAAGTCAATCTACAGGTTCTCCACGCAGAATCAAGTGGGATGGTGGTCCGAATTTTAAAACACCTACCACAGCAGGTACATACACTATTACATTGAACGAAAACACGCAGACAGTTACTATCAACTAATTTTCGGTCTTATTGCATAGTAAACGGCTCCAACTCGGAGCCGTTTTTTTATCTTTAAATCAGCAACCTATTTCAACTCCCGATGCGAAATCGATTTGTTTTATTACCACTCTTATTTTTAGTCAGCTCGCTCAGCGGTTGTGGTCAAAAAAATTCCCCCGTTCCTCCTGCCTCCAATCAACCCTTAATTAAAGGGGCAGATATAAGCTGGATCAGCGAAATGGAAGCGGCTGGGAAAAAATTCTATAATGCAAATGGAGCTGAACAAGATCCTGTTTTATTAATGAAAGAACTAGGGATGAATGCAATCCGGTTACGTGTTTGGGTAAATCCTGCAGATGGTTGGAATGGTTTACAAGATGTGATCAATAAGGCAATGCGGGTCAGACAAGCTGGAATGAAGTTGCTGATTGATTTTCATTACAGTGATAATTGGGCCGATCCAGGCAAACAAAATCCGCCTGCAACTTGGTCTGGACGCGGGGTGGCGGAGATGTGTGATTCTGTTCGTGCCCATACTACCCGCGTTTTGTCAGCATTAGTTCTAAGAGGGGTAACTCCTGAATGGGTTCAAATTGGCAACGAAACCAACGATGGGATGCTTTGGCCATTGGGAAAGGCTTCCCAGCAAATGGGCAATTATGCAAGTTTTTTCAAAGCAGGTTATGAAGCAGTGAAGCAAGTGGATCCAGCTATAAAAGTGATGGTGCATATCTCAAATGGATATGACGCAGGGCTGTTTCGCTGGAATTTGGATGGACTCAAGCAAAATGGGGCAGTCTGGGATCTGATCGGTCTTTCTCTTTATCCAACCCATTCAAACTGGCCTGAATTAGTATCGCAATGCAAAGCCAACATGGTGGAACTGGTTAATCGATATAACACGCCGGTGATGGTTTGCGAAGTGGGTATGCCTTGGGATCAGGCAGACGCCTCTTATTTATTCCTAAAAGAATTACAAACGCAACTCCGTTCAATACCTAATCAAAAGGGCTTAGGAGTATTCTACTGGGAACCGCAATGTTATGGAAACTGGAAGGGGTATACGCTGGGAGCATTTGATAATGCCGGCCGTCCGACCCGGGCAATGACCGCATTTCAGTAAAGACTAAAAAAGTCGGTCAAAATTTTTATTGATAATCAGCCTCTTACAGAGGCTTGGTTAAAAATTAATCCTCTTTTTCAAGGTGGTGTGCCAAGGCTAACCTACCTTTGCGGTCCATTTTTAATCAGGTCCCGGGATAGCGGGATCTCAAATAAAACATCATGAGTAAACTACATTTCACTACCAAACATGCGAACGAGGCTACCGTTAAGCGCAACTGGTTTGTTGTGGACGGTACTAATCAAACCGTGGGTCGTATGTGTTCCCGCATTGCGGCTGTATTGCGCGGAAAAAACAAAGCCAGCTACACCCCACACGTTGACACTGGCGATTATGTTATTGTAACTAACTGCGAAAAGGTTGTATTGACCGGTAACAAGCTGGATCAAAAAATGTACGACCATTTTACAGGTTACCCAGGCGGATTAAAAGAAGAGGTTGCTTCCAGTTTATTGAAGCGTCGTCCTGAAGTAATCATTGAGCGTGCCGTAAAAGGAATGCTTCCTAAAAACAGATTGGGTCGTAAAATGATCAAAAAATTATTTGTGTATCAGGGTGCTGAACATCCACATGGCGCACAACAACCCAAGGAACTTAAATTCTGATTCAACCTTACAAACAACTAATAAATGGAAAAGCAAAAGAACAGCGTAGGTCGTCGTAAGGAAGCCGTAACACGCGTTTTCGTTACCAAGGGTGACGGAAAAATTACGGTGAACGACAAAGACTACAAGCAATATTTTTCTCTGGTCTACTTGCAAAATCAAGTAGAGCGTCCGCTCAAAACTGTTGAGGTGATGGGCAAATACGATGTAAAGATCAATGCGGCCGGTGGTGGCGTAAAAGGACAAGCAGAAGCTGCTATGTTGGGTATTTCCCGCATATTGGTAGAATTGAATCCTGAGTTTCGTCCTGCGCTTAAAGCAGCTGGGTTACTGAAACGTGATCCTCGTTCTGTAGAGCGTAAGAAGTTCGGTCACAAGAAAGCTCGTCGTAGCTACCAGTTCTCCAAACGTTAATCGCCTTCAATCAATTTTAAAGTACTTATACCTCATATGGAAAATAATACATCCTTACAACAGCAACTTCTCGAGGCCGGTGTACATTTTGGTCACCTGAAAAAGAAGTGGAATCCCAAGATGTTGCCTTACATCTTTGCTGAGAAGAAAGGTATTCATATCATCGACCTGAATAAAACGGTTGATTGTTTGCAGGAAACTGCAGCTGCGTTAAAGCAAATTGCACGCAGTGGTAAGAAAATCCTTTTTGTAGGAACCAAAAAACAGGCCAAGGACATCGTTAACGAGTGTGCAAAGCGTGTAAACATGCCTTACGTAACAGAGCGTTGGTTAGGTGGAATGTTAACCAACTTCAATACCGTTCGTAAGAGTGTGAAAAAAATGCAGAGCATCGAAAAGATGCTTGGTGATGGTTCTTTCGACAGCATTACTAAGAAAGAGCGTCTGACACTCAGCCGCGATAAAGACAAAATGGAAAAAGTATTGGGTGGTATCTCTCAATTGGGACGTATCCCTGCTGCCTTATTCCTGGTTGATATCGGGCACGAGCACATTGCATTAGCCGAGGCCAAGCGTTTAGGTATTACCACCTTCGGTTTGGTGGATACCAACTGCGATCCTAATAAAGTTGACTTTGCTGTACCTGCTAACGACGATGCTACCAAATCAATCGCTATCCTGGTAAATTATATCACGGCAGCTATTGAAGAAGGTTTAGCCGAGCGTCAGGCAGCTAAGGATGA
>BJGL01000050.1 GCA_014190475.1 Bacteroidota bacterium | reverse complement strand
TTTTCTCCTGTTGGTTTCCTTGGCTGTCCCGGTACCTTTCTGTGTGGGCGACAGTGAAGTTGATGACATTTTTACCATTGACCGTGTTTACCACACAATCTTTACCCAAATTCCCGATGACTTGCATTTTAATCATAGTGCTCGTTTTATGGTTACTAAATTGATTGAACGACTAAATTACTCTGAATTCAATGGATCCGCAAGGGTTCGTCCAAAAAACTTATTCAGAGTTGCCCACACGTGCACTGGACGGATCAATAATGGAACCAAAAAAGATTGCATTGAGAAATAATTTTGCTCCCCCTAACCAGTAAGCACGGAAATTAGGATTATCGGCAATATTGATAACCCGACCATTTCCCAACTGGCTAACCGTAACAGCAGCTGTTCCGGCCACCGCATCTTTATTTTCCTTACTCATCCAGCCACTTTGTAAGGGCTGCTTTCCATATACGAAGGGTGTGGCGTAAGGATTCTTACTTTTCTCTAGGAATATTCGATTGGCCTTGAACAGGGACACAACAGGTAAGGAATAGCCAAATGCAAGTGGATGAGACGCATCATAAGTGGCCCCTAGGATGGCTCCACGAACTTGTTGCGCCCCACTTACTTCGTCCCTTGTTTCATAAGGCCTGAATTGTGTGCTGTCTGTAATCGAACGAGGACGCTTGAAAGTAGCACTTGAAATCCCTTGCTGTGCTGCCCAGGCAACCGCCTCCTCCGTTGCAATTAAAGTTCCACCCGCTTGCACCCAATTCTTCAATTTGTCCTTATCCAAATCTGTATAAGATCCTCCAGTCATGATAATGGTGGAGTAGCGGCTCAAATCTGCCCGACGAAATACAGAAGGTTCAAGATGGGTGAGCTGCATGTCCATTCGCTGATCCAACAAATGCCAAACTTCTCCAGCATCTGTTGCATTAACCCCTGCTCCTGTTATCAAAGCAACGGCAGGTTTTTGCAAGACCATAAATTTATTACTTCCCAGATCTACACCAGCACTTGAATAACCAGTAGCTACTGCATGGGCGCGTACACCATACTTTGCAACAAGATCATCCACTAATTTTTCAAGCTCAACTGCATTTATTTTTTCCTGACGAACAGGAACCAGCAAGGAACCATATCCAAACGAACGAACCTCATTCCCTGTTTGAATCCGGATAGGCTGCGTGGCTACTTTCACCAGAATATCCGCTTTCAAGAGTTGATTAAGTGCAGCGGGCGCATAGAGATCGCCCCACTCCAGTAGGATGGCCACTGCGTTTTTAGGAAGACTGAATTCATTTTGCGCGGGATATAAAAAAGATTTTTCACTGAATAAATCTGGTATTTGCTGTGCACCAGCGAGATTAACCACATTCAGTTCTTTAAAATCAAGACCGTAAGCTAAGGGTAAGGTCCAAGCAGTGATATCATAAAACAAGCTATCCTGATAGGTAAGCGTTTTTTCAAAAATGGCACGGATCAAGGTATGTTGCGGCTGATCCAATGGCACGAGGATGGAACTAGATACTGGAAACTGTTTGTCGGCCATAGTACCAGGAAGACTGTAGATTTTAATTTGATGTCGTTGTAATAATTGAGCAAACTCCTTTAATCGAACCGGATCTTGCTTATCTCCTACTACGTACCCTTTAACTGCATAGGCAGCTGCCCTTGAAGAAGCTTGCTTGTAAAAATCACGTTGATGTTGTAATAGCTCCTTCCGAAGAGCAAGCGTTCCCCGCAAAGTTGACAGTGCAGTTACAAATTGATTACGAATAGTGGCAGGAAAAGAAAGATATCCATTGACAGTCTCTTGAAGATGTCCCCGAGAGGAAGCCTGCTCAAATAAAATTCCGATACCCCCATGAATATCCGGGTAAGTTGATCCTTTGCCATAATAAAAATCATCGTAATTCTCCTTGGTAAAATAGAACGAACCAATACTATCCAACACTTGCGCATGATATGCAGCCAATTGACTTGTCAACACTTGGTTATTAGAAGGCGTGAGCGGATTTACACGGGAGGGTACTCCAGGTTGAAAGAAAAAAGTGGCATTGGTACCTTGCTCATGATGATCAGTAAAAACATTTGGTCTCCAAGCCTGAAACCACTTTAATCGATTTTGACTTTCAACATGGACAGCAGGTAACCAATCACGATTCAAATCAAACCAGTAATGATTAAATCGTCCGCCGGGCCACACTTCGTTATACTCTCTTGAATTAGGATCGGAAACCAAATTCTTGCTTTTATGTTGGTTGGCCCAGGTTGAAAAGCGTTGAAGTCCATCAGGATTGAAAGAGGGATCAAAAAGAATTACTGTATTCTCCAGTAATTGATCAACAGCTGGTCCTTGGGCAGCTGCTAAATAGTAAGCCGACAACAAGGATGCATTTGCACCACTAGGCTCATTACCATGAATCGAGTGCCCAATCCAGCAAACGGCTGGCATTTTCTCGAGATCAGGATCGGGTGCCGCAGGATCAGTCAATGCCAAATGCTGTGTACGTATTTCATTTAATTTTTTATGATTGCTTGGAGATGTGATTATCAAGAGTAACTGAGGTCTTTTTTCATAAGTAAATCCCATCTGCTCAATCCTGATACGACCTGGGGCCGCTTTTGCAACTGCTTGCATATAATTAACTAACCTGTCGTGTGTAACATGCCACTCTCCCACCTCGTGGTGAATTATCTGGGAGGGCGTGGGAACTGCAGGGTCATAAGTGACACCTGATGGTAAGTAAAAGGAAAGCGGTTGCGCCTGAGTGAGTGAAAGCGATAAAATAAAAATCAAAGAAGATAAAGCTTTTCGCATGGCAATTGATTTTAGGGTGTTCAAGTTAAGATTATTCACTTAAAAGACCGTCCGTATCTTTGTAACGATGAGCAAGAAAGGTAAAGTATTGGTAGCCATGAGCGGCGGTATTGACAGCACCGTTACAGCCCTTTTATTGCATCAAGAGGGTTACGAAGTGGTAGGCATTACCATGAAAACCTGGGATTATGCATCAAGTGGAGGCGGAAAGAAAGAAACCGGCTGTTGCAACCTGGATTCTTTCAATGATGCACGACAAGCTGCGGTTGAGCATGGATTTGCGCATTACATTTTAGATATACGGGACGAATTTGGAGATTTTGTAGTGGAGAATTTTGTGGAAGAATACCTGGCCGGACGAACCCCCAACCCCTGTGTACTTTGTAACACACACATTAAATGGAGAGCCCTTTTAAAAAGAGCAGATGCGTTGGGGTGTGAATTTATTGCTACCGGGCATTATGCAAAAGTTCGCAAGCACGATAATGGACGTTTTGTAATTAGCAAAGCGGTGGACAATACCAAAGACCAGAGCTATGTGCTTTGGGGATTGCAACAAGATTTACTGAGCCGTACCTTATTGCCACTGGGAGGATTTCGTAAAACGGAAATTCGAAAAATGGCAGAAGATTTTGGCTACCCTGCATTAGCAAAAAAAGCAGAGAGCTATGAAATTTGTTTTGTACCAGATAACGACTACCGCGGATTTTTAAAGCGTAATGTAGACGGACTAGAAGAACGTGTAAATGGGGGTTATTTCATTGATAAAAACGGAGCCATTTTAGGAAAACATAAAGGATATCCCTTTTACACCATCGGACAACGAAAAGGACTTGAAATCGCATTGGGAAAACCAGTGTTTGTTACCAATATTGATCCCCATAACAATACGGTCACATTAGGGGATGAAGAAGATCTAGATAAAAACGAAATGTGGGTTTCAAAATTAAATTGGATTAAATACCCGCATATAGAGGACGGCATCGAAGCCACTACAAAAATTCGTTATAAAGACACGGGAACACATTCTCGTTTATACACACAGGCAACGAACGTCCGCGTAGAATTTTATGAACCTGCCAAGGGAGTTGCCCCGGGGCAAAGCGCCGTGTTTTATGAAGGAGATGATGTACTCGGTGGCGGCATCATTCAACGGGAAGCATTTGAAAAAAACTAAAGCACATATTCCGTTATTGAAAATGCAAACAGTTCATTTATGGACCAAGCTTTCGTTGCTTATCACGTTGATCGTATCACTGGTAAGTTGTAGACCTAGCCCCCCTCAAGAGGGCCTTTCAATTGACGAATTTATTCCGCTGACTACTGGCAAAACAATTACCTACCGGGTTGACTCGCTGGTTTTTACTCAATTTGGCAGACAGGCAGTGACGCGCTCATACTTGATGCGATATGCAATTGATTCTTCATTTCTTGATAACCAGGGAAGAAAAAGCTATCGCATGATTCGGACAATCTGTGATACACTACAATCGCAGCCTTGGAGACCTGATGGAAGTTTCTACATCACTGTCACTCCTTCCCAAATGGAGTGGGTGGAAGATAACTTAAGACAAATTAAATTACAGAGACCATTACGCCCAGGTGCGCAATGGAATGGAAATCGCTTTTTAGCCAGCAACCCTCTTAATCCCCCCTATGACTTTAGCAATGATGATAATATTCAAAATTGGATTTATACCATTTCCACTGAGCCGTCCTCCTTTCAATACAGAAACAAACGATACGAAAATGTAATTTCTGTAACGCAGATTGATGAAGCTGTCAATGTACCCATAACTGTTCCCACCGCCTACGCATTCCGCAATTATGCAGTAGATCGGTTTGCAAAAAACATCGGACTTGTATACAGAGAATGGGAGTCCTGGGAATATCAGCCTAACACGGGTGGCAGTGGCGGACCTTATCGAATTGGTTTTGGTATACGACAGTGGATGATAGAATACAACTAAATAACATGCGAATAACAAATAAAACATATCCCCTTTATGTCCTGCTACTAGTAGCCAGCCAGTTGCTTTATACCGCGAGCGCACAATTTTCCCGGCATATTGTATGGTTAAAGAACAAGGGTAATAATAGCTTTACACTCAGTGATGCTTCCCCCTACCTCTCTGCAAGATCAATTACCAGAAGAACGCGTTATGCTATTCAACTAGACAGTACCGACCTCCCCGTTTCACCCAATTATGTGGCGGCGATTCGTGCTATTCCTGGTGTTACCATTTTGAATGTTTCAAAATGGCTCAATGCCATCAGTATCCAGACTACATCGACTGCTGCATTGACCAGTATCCAAGCATTACCCTATGTGCAACAAGTAGCCGGACTGGCGGCAAGGCCCTCTGCTCTACAACCGTCTAAACCTGATAAATTTTCTAACCAAATGATTGTATCACCAATCATGGGTAATCCGGTTTCTGAAAAAATGACGGGTGACTTTTATAATTATGGAACGAATGCAGGGCTAGAAATGAAATTACACCGTGCCGAGTTTCTGCATAATATTGGGTTGCGTGGTTCAGGCATGCAAGTTGCGGTTCTCGATGGTGGCTTTTTTAATTATAACACCCTACCCGCTTTTGACAGTGTAAACCGTAAAGGACAGATACTAAGCACCTGGGATTTTGTATCCGGAAATGCTACCGTCAGTGACGATCATCCACACGGGATGCAATGTCTTTCAACTATTGCGGCAAATATTCCGGGTCAGTTCATTGGAAAAGCTCCTCAAGCTTTCTTTCATCTTTATCGAACGGAAGATGTCAATAGTGAGTTCCCCATTGAAGAGTTCAATTGGGTGTGTGGTGCAGAAAAAGCAGACAGCGAAGGTGCTGATTTGATATCGTCCTCCTTGGGCTATTACGATTTTGATAACCCGGTATTCAACTATACCTATGCACAGATGGATGGCAAAACAACAATTGCTGTCAAGGGAGCTGATCTAGCTGCCAAAAAAGGGCTCTTGGTTTTTAACTCAGCTGGAAATGAAGGGGCTGCCTCCTGGCGATATATCATCACTCCTGCAGACGGTGATAGCGTAGTAGCAGTTGGTGCTGTGAATGCAGCGGGTGCCGTAGCAGGTTTCTCTAGTTATGGCCCCTCCAGTGATGGGCGTATAAAACCTGAGTTAGCTTCTGTAGGTTGGCAGGCAGTGGTGCAATCCACTTCCGGAACAATCGGAGTGGCCAATGGAACTTCTTTTTCTTGTCCCAATTTAGCCGGCCTTGCTACATGTCTCTGGCAAGGATTCGCAGAATTCAATAACATGAAAATACTGGATGCACTTAAACGAAGTGCGAGTCGATATAGCAATCCCAATGACAGAATTGGTTACGGAATCCCGGATATGAGAAATGCCTTTGCTTATTTACTTTCAGAATATGCTACCGTATCGGCTACCATTTCCAATTGCAAGGTGGATTTAAGTTGGCGCACCAAAGATGTAGCAGGCATGCAATTTTTGATTGAACGTAAACTACCAACAGATAATTCTTTTCAAAAAATAGGGCAGCTCAATGCCACCAATAGCGCCGTACTAGCTAATAAAACGTACACTTATCAGGACGCATTGAACGCCATCAACCCCGGCATTATTCAATACCGAATTACGCAAGTGATAGACACCATAACTGCTACTCGCCAATTTGTTTATTTGGATAGTACCACTGTAACATTGACCAGCCGATGCACCACCACCGATGATATAGCTTCTCTTCTATGGATATATCCCAACCCCACACCCGGAAAATCAAAAGCCCAGGTGGTAATCAACAGTACGGAAGCAGCTACAGATGTGAAGATTACATTGCATGACAGAGCAGGACGACTCCTTGCCACGCACCTACTAAATAAACCGGCGGGGATTTATCGAGGCGAACTTCCGTTTTTACCTGCATCATCAGGAGTCTACACAATTACACTCTGGATAGGCAATAAGAAAAAAGAAAGTAAGGAATGGATTGTTAGCTACTAGTTTTTTGCAACAACGCCACATACAGTGTATCCGCTTGTTCAGCCATTCCATTTAATAAGGTCTGCTTGCAGAGGGATAAACCAAATTCACGTTGCAGCCAAGCTACCTGCTCCTCATTTTCATTGGCAAATACTGAACAGGTGCAATAAAGCAAATAGCCCCCTGACTTTAACGATGCGGGCAATCGTGATAAGATAGCTCGCTGCCGTTGGGTGAATTCAACAAGTTGTTCCTCCGTTTGTTTTGTGATTTGCTCTGGCGTACGTGCCCAAGTTCCACTTCCAGAACAAGGAACATCGGCAATCACCAAATCAAACCGTGTGGCATTTTTGGGAAAACCTTGCTGGGAAAGATCAAGCACTAATGCGTGATAATTATTTATCCCTGCTTGTTTAAACCGAGTTTTTAACTGTTGCAGGATTGATGGACGAACATCCGACACTGTTAGTTCCAGCGAAGGATATTGATCCATTAACAGTAAGGATTTTCCACCACTGGCAGCACAGCAATCCCAAACTGATTTAATAGTTTTTGGTAAAAGTGGCTGCAAGAATTCCCCCACACGTTGGGAACTTAGATCTTGTACTACGTAATCCTCGTTTAATGCAAGAAGGGTGTCCAAATTAGTAGCTGCTGGTAGTGCAAGGGCAGATGAAGAAATAATTCTGAAGGATATTGAGGCTTCCTTTAATCTACTTATTACATGTTGCTGTTTGCCAGGTCTGATCCGTATAAAAAAAGCAGGTTGATACAGAATTGACTTCACCCACTCCTCTAATGACAATTCCATAGAAAGTGAAAAAGGCAAAGGAAAAACTTGCGGCCAAGAAAATGTTGGACAAGCCAACGCAACACGCTGCTCAAAAGAAGTAGCCCCTTGCGCAATCCACTCCGGACGAACTATTTTAAGGAGCGGATCAGTGTCCCCATGTATTAAATAAACAGCAATCAGTAACCGCTCCTCAATTGTTTGAGCGGAACAAGCAAATCCAATTCGAAAAAAAGAATAACAATAATGGCGTATGATCTTTCGGTCTGTAGAACCTGCTTTTTTATCAAGCGCAATCGCCTTTTTATAATAAATGGAAAAGGGCTCTCTCCCATCATATTGCTCCAACAGGGAAACAGCCCTTTTTAAATATGCGTGATATCGACTCAAATCTCCAGGAGTGTTTTGACCGGATCTTTGCCAATCAATAATTGTGCAGGATTCTCTAATAGCTCTTTTACGCGCACTAAAAACCCAACTGATTCTCTTCCGTCAATGATTCGATGATCATAACTAAGCGCCAGGTACATCATAGGACGCACTACCACCTGCCCTTTTTCTACCATGGGTCTTTCTTGAATTTTATGCATTCCCAAAATTGCACTTTGGGGAGCATTGATAATTGGTGTGCTCATCAGCGAACCAAATACACCACCGTTGGTGATAGTAAATGTACCACCGGTTAATTCTTCTGCTGTCAACTTGCTGTCTCTAGCCTTTATCGCCAACTCTGCCACCTTTTTTTCAACGTCCGCCATACTCATACTTTCTACATTTCGCATAACAGGAACTGTAAGTCCACGGGGGGTGCTTACAGCTATACTGATATCAGCATAATCATGATAGAGTATTGTATCCCCATCAATTGAAGCATTGACAGAAGGCCATTCGCGTAAGGCCACGGAGCAAGCTTTTGCAAAGAAGCTCATGAATCCAAGTCCTACTCCATGCACTTCCTTGAATTTGTCTTTATAAGCGGCTCTGATAGCAAGAATAGCACTCATGTCTACCTCGTTAAAAGTAGTTAGCATTGCTGTGCCATTTTTTGCCTCAACTAATCGCTTTGCGATTGTCTTGCGCAAATTGCTCATCTTTTCTTTACGCTCTTCACGGGCCGATAATGCCTGATTCTCAAAAGGAATTCGTCCAGGCTGCTCCAGGGCTTTGAGTACGTCCTCTTTTACAATTTTCCCTTGTGGGCCGGTTGCCTTTACCTGTGTAGGATCAACTTTCTTCTCCGCTAACAGAGCTGAGGCGAGTGGGGTTGCTTTTACATCTGCCGGACTTGGTTTAGGAGCAGCGGGCTTTTGTTCTGACGGGGCAGCTTGAACAGTGGCTACAGCAGGAGGCTTAGGTGCCGTAATTTCAACTTTTGCAGGCGAAGCCTTAGCCGTGTCATCAATTGTAGCAAGTAGTTCTCCAATTTTTAATTGATCACCTTCTGCAGCAATAGTAGTCAGTATACCCGCCTTTTCTGCATTGACCTCAAAAGTTGCTTTTTCACTTTCAAGTTCTGCAATCACTTCGTCTCGTTCTACATAGTCCCCGGTTTTTTTATTCCAACGAAGTAGTTGTACTTCTGAAATGGACTCTCCAACGGTGGGTACTTTAATCTCTATCATAGAAGGTTACTTAATTAGACAGTAAATGCAGTTTCCAACAATTCCGCTTGCTCTTTAACATGCACTTTATTATAGCCAGTTGCGGTTGAAGCAGAGGGCTGCCTGCTTATCACCCCAAAGTTCACCCCGCGCCATTGCATTTTCAGGTAAGCCGCAGCACCCATGTTTTGAGGCTCCTCTTGCACCCAAAACCAAGTAGCTCCTGCGTAACGCTGTTGTAGCGCTTCAAGTTGATTCATCGGCAAAGGATACAATTGTTCTAAACGCACAATAGCTATATCTTTTCTAGCGTCTTTTTCCCGCTTCTCGATCAATTCAAAATAAATTTTACCAGCACATAACAATACCTTTTTGATTTGGGCGGGCTGCGCCAATTCATCATCAATTACCTCCTGAAATTTTCCGTTGGTAAATTGTTGAAGTGCAGAATAGGAACCAGGATGACGAAGATTTGCTTTGGGAGAAAAGTTGATCAACGGCTTTCTAAACGGCCAAGTCAACTGACGACGCAATAGATGAAACAGATTTGCAGCTGTGGTAACATTGGTTACAATAATATTTAATTCAGCGGCTAATTGTAAAAAACGTTCTAATCGAGCACTGCTGTGCTCAGGTCCCTGCCCTTCATACCCATGTGGCAACAACAGGGTAACCCCGTTCATTCGATTCCATTTTTGTTCACCCGCAGCAATGAACTGATCAATCAGTGTTTGAGCACCATTGGCAAAATCACCAAACTGCGCCTCCCATACCACTAGTGCCTGCGGATTAGCTAACGCGTACCCATACTCAAATCCCAGCACACCATACTCGCTCAAGAGTGAATTATAAATACGGAATTTACCAGTAGCGCCAGGAATAGCAGACAGACGGCTATAGGGCTTATCGTTAGTTTCATCTCTTAAAACAGCATGGCGATGGGAAAAAGTGCCACGACGAACATCCTGCCCACTCAGCCTAACATCTTTTCCCTCTTGAAGTAAACTTGCATAGTCGAGCAATTCTGCTGTAGCCCAATAGATATTTGATTCCT
>BJGL01000049.1 GCA_014190475.1 Bacteroidota bacterium | reverse complement strand
GGTCAGTTCGCTGAAATAACGAACGCCCACTGTTTTGATCCATTGATCAACCTGTGCTTGCGCCTGTTCAATTGTTATCATTCTTTATTTTTTGTATCAATTACTATGGTTACGGGCCCATCATTGACCAACTCTACTTTCATGTCAGCTCCAAATACACCGGTTTGGATAGGTTTACCTAACTCAGCAGATAAAAGTTCGATCATTTTTTCATAGATCGGTACAGCAATGGCCGGAGGTGCCGCACGGCTATAGGAGGGCCGGTTCCCCTTTTTAGTAGCCGCGAACAAGGTAAACTGACTGACCAACAAGAGCCCACCCCCTGTTTCCAACAATGAACGGTTCATCACGCCTTGTTCGTCATTAAAAATCCTAAGATTGACCAGTTTGCCAGATAGCCAGTTCATATCCTCAAGCGTATCGGCTTCCTCAATCCCGAGCAATACCAATAAACCCTCCTCAATGGCCCCAGTAATATTCCCCTCCACTGTAACCGAAGCCCGCTTGACCCGTTGAAGCACCGCTCGCATAATTAGAGTTAATTTTGAAAAGATAAATGTAGGATGAATTTAACCGAACTGATAAAGGAGTTGCGTTTTGTTAGCTCCCGCAGCGGAGGCAGCGGCGGGCAAAACGTCAATAAGGTCGAGACCGCTGTTACGGCGCAATTAGATCTTGAACAAACCATGCGTTTGTCGGCCGCTGAAAAAGAGCTGATTCGTGAAAAATTAAAAACGCGAATTAATTCGGAAGGCATCTTATCGGTGCGTGCGCAGGTACATCGTACACAATGGGCCAATCGAGAGGAATCCATCAAAGTGCTGGTACGGCTTCTAAAAAATGCATTGGAAAAAAAGAAGCCTCGTATTGCTACTAAGGTATCAGCCGGTGCCACTGAAAAAAGATTACAATCAAAAAAAAGAAAGGCCGAGATAAAATCTGGACGAGGCCGTATTCGTTTTAATCAAGATGAATAGGAAAGGGATTATTATTCTCGGTGTGATTGCAGCGGTAGCTGGTCTTCGATTTTTATCAGGCTGTCAAAAGCCTTTTATCACCAGGGAGCTTACAACTATTTCACTGGATGCTCCTGCCCATTTTCCACCCCCTCGGGATATTTACCGAGATAATCCATTAAGTAAGGAAGGAATAGAGCTGGGACGGAGATTATTTTATGAACCTCGGTTATCTATCGATAATAGCCATCCCTGTTCTTCTTGCCATGAACAGGTGGCAGCATTTGGAACTTTTGAGCACGATAGAAGTCATGGGGTTTTTGAATCGCACACCCTTAGAAATGCACCAGTCTTATTCAACCTGGCCTGGTATCCACAATTTCATTGGGATGGTGCTATTTACAGTTTAGAAGAACAAGCCATTCAGGATATTACCGGCCCTACTGAAATGGGAGACAACTTCAATAATATCATTAGAAAATTAGAGAAGGTGCCATACTACCGAAGAGCTTTTCAAACAGTTTTTAACACCAGCAATATTGAATCAACACAAATCTTAAAAGCGCTTGCACAGTTTACCGGCAGCATGATCTCGGCCAATAGTAAATACGACCGTGTTGTGCAAGGGCAAGCTGTTTTTACAGCGCAAGAAGCGAGCGGTTATCAAATTTTTCAAGCTCGTTGTAATACCTGTCACCAAGAACCGCTTTTTACCGACCATAGTTTTAGAAATATCGGACTACCCGTGGATCCGTCTTTAAAAGATTACGGAAGAATGCGGGTAACAGGTAGGCGGCAAGACTCCTTGAAATTTCGGGTACCCACTCTTCGTAATGTGGCGCTCTCCTCCAATTATATGCATGATGGAAGGTTCATGACACTCCAGCAATGTATAAATCATTACCGCGTGGGCATTATTCCCAGCACTACCCTGGACCCTTTACTTCAAAATGGAATTCAACTCACCGATCGCCAAAGCAGCGATCTGGTTGCTTTTTTGAGAACGCTTACGGATTCGTCTTTTGTCCGGAACCCGAACTTGGCAAAGCCGGAGTAACTCGCTTGGATTTCAGAATTTGAAGTCCCTCTTGTTTGGCCTTAATCTCATTTTCTGTATCCTGTTGTGCCTTACCATTATTCTCCAGCTTGCGCTCTAAATCTCCTTGCTCTTTCTTTAGACCCTCTAATTTTTTTTCTGCTTTGAGAATAGCGTCTTCCTGCGCTTTGATATCCAACTCTAAACTCTCCGCTGCCACATCTGGAATGATACTTTTCAAATAGCTTTTTACCTTGTTAGCACGCTCCTCACTCACCGAACGTCCCAGTGCTTCGCCATTTTGCAGGATAATTATAGTAAGTAAAGAAATCTCTCTTTCCTTACGGCTTCGCTTTTCTACCTTAACTAAGTAATCAGCCTGTCCCTCGGTGATATCATTCATGATAGAGCCTGCAAAAACTTTAAATCCTTTATCGCGGTTGAGGAGTCCTTTCTCCTCGCGGGGTCTGTATCCTAATTTAGAAAACCGCTTTAGTAATGCATTCTCAACAGCAGGGGCCTGGTAATCATACTCCGCCAAAAAAGCCGTATACTTTTTCTTGTCGTACTCAGCAGTTCCCTCATAGACCTGAGCACATAGTCCAGAACTAAATACAACTGTTAGCAAGAATAGAGCCATTCCCTTTTTCATAGACGGTGATTTGACTTTAAAGATACAGCATGCCAGCAAAAGGTTATCTTTATGGGCAAACAATTCTGTTTGAGCGGTATCAAAAATTTAGCAGGACAAACGCTTTGGTACGGACTACCCAGTATCACCAGTCGCTTTTTAGGCTATCTGATGAATCTGAGTTTACCCCTTTTTTTTAGTGAACCTGCTGTTACTGCAGATCTTACTTTGGTCTATGCAGCTACGGCTTTTCTGAACATACTTTTTACCTATGGAATGGAAACGGCTTACTTCCGTTTTGCGCAGGAGGAAAATCGATCTACTTTATATAGTACACTCTCGATTACACTTTTTATAACAACCCTACTCTTTTCATTTATACTTTGGATCAACCAGGAAAACTTGGTCCATTGGGCTCGTTTGGAAAATGCTCCTGCATTGATTAGATGGATGATTGGAATTTTATTTTTTGACACACTCTCAACACTGGCCTTTGCCAAATTAAGACAGGAGAACAGACCCCGCCGTTTTGCATTTGCCAAAATGGCCACGGTAGTTATCAATGTAGCTGTTGTGATTACTTGTCTTGGAATTATTCCTCGTTATTCCCCGGAATGGAGTTCTATTACAGAGCGAGGGGTTGAATGGTATTTAATTGGAAATTTTTTAGGTAGTGTGGGCACCCTGTTGCTATTAATACCCGAGCTCAAGCAAGTCAAAATTGCCCTTGATACCGCTTTATTAAAAAGAGTACTCCAATACAGTTGGCCCCTGGTTATTGTGGGCATGGGAGGAATTTTCAATGACATGCTCAGCCGTTTACTCTATCAGTTTGTGGTAGATCTTCCTGCGGAACAAGCAAAACACGAGCTGGGTGTTTTTGGAAATATTATTCGCCTATCGATTGTTATCACCATTGCCATACAAGCATTTCGTTTGGCCGCAGAACCATTCTTCTTTAATCGGAGCAAGGATAAAAACGCTCCTGAAACGTACGCACGTGTATTAAAGTACTTTGTGATTGTATGTTGCTTTTTATTCCTATGCGTATCACTTTATATTGATTTAGCCGCCTGGTTTTTTGAAGCCATTGACCGCGAGCGCTGGAAAGAAGGACTCTATGTGGTTCCCTTCTTTGCTATGGCCAATATTCTATTAGGGATTTATTATAATCTGAGTATTTGGTACAAACTAACTAATCGTAACCTCACCGGAGCCTTTATTACAGTGGGTGGCGCTCTCATTACCATCGCACTCACCATTTTGCTAATACCCCGCTATCACTATTGGGGTGCAGCCATGGCTAGTTTTTCCTGTTATCTATTTATGATGCTGGTCAGTTATGGGTTGGGACAAAAACATTTTCCGGTTCCTTACCCAGTAAAACGAATTTTATTTTATCTAGCCGGTAGTGCAGGTTTATTTGTATTACACCGTTCGCTAGTCAATTGGTATGCGGATCCCCTTTTCAATATAGGATTAGCCAGTGTATTATTACTTCTGTTTATTGGAGTAGTTAGAAAAACAGAGAAACAAGATTGGGCTGGTATTTAACCAGCAGGCACAAAGGGATTATTGGCCTTTTCGTATCCAATGGTAGTAGGCATTCCATGTCCACTATACACATGTGTGTTGTCAGGTAAGCTATAAAGTTTAGTACGAATGCTTTGTTCCAGGATTGAAAAATCCGAACCGGGTAAATCAGTTCGTCCTACACTTTCTCTAAAAAGAACATCCCCACTGATTACCCATCCTCCTTTTTGATAGTAAAAAGAAATACTACCCGGTGAATGGCCGGGGGTATGTAAGATTTGTAACCGTTCGTCCCCAATTTGTAAAAATTCCCCCTCTTTCACATGATGAACTGGACCCTGGTAGTTTTCAAAAGGTAGATTCCAGAGATCTCCCGCTGTGGGGGCATAGTCAAAAACCTTTTGCTCACTCTCGTGAAAGTATAATTCCAATCCCCAGGTTTCATGGACAAACTTATTGCCAAACACATGGTCCAAATGGCAGTGGGTATTGACCAGCTGTACAGGCTTGAGCCCCTTGGATTTAATTTTTTCTTCGAGGGTTTTGCGTTCTTCCGGAAAATAACAGCCCGGATCTATAATCAGGGTATCCCCCGCTTCGTTATAAACAAGGTAGGTATTCTCCTGAACGGGGCTGAAGAGCAGAGACTGGACGGTTAACATAGCGGGGTTTTCGTACTTTTAGAGTCGATTTACAAAGATAGTTATGAATAGAATGAGGTGGTTCGTTGTGTTGCTCCCTTTGTTGGGACTTTTACATGCGGAAGCGCAGGTCAATACGGTGCAGTTTGGAAAAAACCGTGTGCAGTACCAAAAGTTTAAATGGAAATATCATCAGACTGATAATTTCAATTGCTACTTCAGCCAAGATGGCTTGGGTCTTGGTGAATATGTGGGCCAAATTGCCGAACAGGAACTACCCGGGCTCGAAGCATTTGTAGAATTCGGAATCCAGCGAAGGATCAATATTGTTGTTTACAATAATTACGACGAAATGCAACAGTCCAATATTGGGCTGGGTATCGATTGGCAAAATACTGGTGGACTCACCAAGCTAGTCAATAACAAGATGATCGTTTATTTTGATGGCAACCATCAACATCTTCGTTATCAAATTCGGGAAGGAATTGCCAGAAACCTGGTAGAGAATCTATTATTTGGGGAGGACCTTGGAGACTTTGCTACAAACCAAGCCCTGTTGGATCTACCCAAATGGTTAACGGATGGATATATCACCTATGCAGCAGAAAATTGGAATACTAATCTAGATGATCAACTGCGTGCGGTGATGCTGGCCGGGCTTTATCGTAATTTTTATCAGTTTGCCTTTGAAAAACCAGCCTTGGCTGGTCATGCATTTTGGAAATACGTAGCTGACAAATATGGCAAGAACAAAGTTACCTACTTTTTGTACCTCGCAAGAGCCTTTCGTAATCTGAATAATGCTTCTTATAAGCTATCGAAGAAAAAATTTAAAACACTCCTGCAAGATTTCATGACGGATATGCAGGATGTTTATTTCAAAGATATCCGCGGCAGACGCAATGCACCCCGAGGCCAATTGGCAGTAAGTGAATATGCAGGTAAAAAAGATTTTTATCGATTCAATGCTAATCCAGTTCCACGCAGTTTTTCCTATGCAGTTACCGAATACAAGCAGGGAAGAATTCAGTTAGTGCTGATGGAAAATTTTATCAACCGTCGCGTGCTGCTCAAGCAGGGTGTACTATCCAGAGAGGAAGACAAGAACCCTAACTACCCCTTGGTTGCCTGGGATGGAAAAGGTACTCGCTTAGCTGTGCTATATAGCGATCAAGGTAAGATCAACTTTTTTGTATACGATGTTGTGCGCCGAATCAAGATCAACAAGCAAGTGATTGAAAAATTTGATCAGATCACGGACATGAAGTACATGCTGGACAACAATACGCTCATCTTTAGTGCAGTCCGCAGTGGTCAGTCTGACATCTATACTTATAAAATTGATAAACAAACCATCGAGCAAATCACTAATGATACTTACGATGACCTCGATCCTTCCTTTGTTGCTTTTCCTAATAAAACAGGAATACTATTTTCCAGTAATCGTCCTGCTGCAACCGGAAGCGAAACAGAAAACGCAGCCCCCAGCAAATCCTTTAATATATTTTTAGTTGACAATTGGAATAAAAGTGAATTACGCCAGGTTTCCAAGCTGACCAATCTTTCTCGGGGCAATGCCAGGTATCCTTCTCAGTACAATAGCAGCCATTTTACGTTTGTGAGTGACGAAAACGGAATCAATAACCGCTATGCCGGTTTCTTTACTACTGAGCGTGCGGGGCTGGATACGCTAGTATTTATTGGAGACGAAGTACTTCGCAATCCGCCGCAAGCAGAAGTAGACAGCGTCATGAAGGATTGGGATAAAACAGATATCGACTCAGTCGGATTTGTCTCTGTGACCCTGGACTCAGCTTACATCTTCCCGCTCACTAATTATCAAAGCAGTTTATTGGAAACACGTACCGCGGGAGATAATCAGCAAGTGAGTGAAGTAGTTCGTTTGGGCGATGCAAAATTGTTATACCGCTTAAAGATTGATGAGAATACGCTTCGTCGTAGAAATGTTACGGCCCGTCCTACAGAGTATGTGCGCAAACTCATTGAGGAAGAAAAAAAGAACTTACGAAAACCCGCTGCACCGGTTGTACCCGTTCCCATAATTGATACTAGCAAAAAAACTGAACCTGTATTTAGTACCGGTTTCGAAGAGGAAACTACGGCCGCACCTGCAGGTGCGCAAGCAACTCCTTTGAAAAAACAAACCACGTCAAAGAATAAAATATTTGAATATAGACCTCCAAAATTCTTTAACGACTACTTGGTTTCTGGTTTTAACAACAACGTACTGGTTACACGATTTCAGCCTTATCAAGGTGGATACGGCCCCATAACACTCAGTAATAACAATCCGCTAAATGGTATTGTAAGAATTGGTACTTCTGATTTAATGGAGGACATCAAATTTGCAGGAGGCTATCGAATCAGCCCCAATCTAGATGCCAATGAATATGTATTCACTACGCAATATTTGAAAAAAAGAATTGATTACGGAGTTACCTATTATCGTAATACGGTTAAGAATCCTCCACTTTATACTGACACCATCTTCTTTGACACCAAGCTTCATTCTAATTTATACCAGGCTACGGTTAGTTATCCTTTCAATAAAGTAAGAAGCCTTCGGATCAATGCTGCGTTTAGAAGTGACCGATATGTAAAGCTGGCCAATCCTGCTTATCCTGATCAATCGCTGAAAGGAAAGGACCTGGTCAAAAGATATGCACTAGCACATGTTGAGTTTGTGCATGATGATGCTATTACACCCGCCTTGAATATTTGGAACGGATTACGCTGGAAAATTTACTGGGATTACAATGCACAGATCGGTAATAACATAAAAACAGAATCGGGCGATTTTCCCTTCACGATGAATATGGGATTTGACGCGCGCTATTTCCTTCCCATCTATCGAAACATTACCTGGGCCGTGCGCGGCGCTGCCGATTTTTCCTGGGGTAGTCAAAAAATTATTTACTACCTGGGTGGTGTAGATAACTGGTTACTCTTTGGGCAAAACAGACGTAGAGATGGGTCCTATCGATACTTTGATCCTGCTAATACGCCTGATCCCGATGCAGAGTATGCTTTTGAATCCTTAGCCGTTAACCTGCGAGGATTTAAACAGAATGTGGCCAATGGAAACAATGCCATGGTGTTCAACAGTGAAATCCGTATCCCTGTCTTTACTACTTTCATTAATCGGCCTATCAACAGCGCCTTTCTTCGCAATTTCCAATTGGTACAGTTTATTGATTTGGGAACAGCCTGGAATGGGGCCTACGATAAACTTGAAAGACCTTTTGTATCCTATAACTCTGCTCCTGTAACCTTCCGTGTACGTGCTGGCGGTATCGGACCCTTTGCCGGAGGCTATGGAATTGGTGCAAGAAGCACTTTACTGGGATATTTTCTACGGTTGGATGCCGGATGGCAGATGAATGGTTTTTTCAAAGGAAAACCACAATATCATTTGGCCATGGGACTTGATTTTTGATCCTGAAGCTGTTTTCAATTCAGACATTTCCCTAACTTGAGGCAACCAATAACGTTGCATGCAAGTTTCTTATATCCTGGCACTTGACCAAGGCACTACCAGTAGTCGCAGTATTCTATTTGATCAACAAGGTGCCATAGTAGGCATTGCACAAAAAGAATTCAAACAACATTATCCGCAACCGGGTTGGGTGGAGCATGCTGCGCATGAGATTTGGGAAACACAGCTGGGCACCATGGTGGAGGTAATTGCAAAGGGAAGGATACAACCCCAACAAATTGCAGCAATCGGAATCACCAACCAGCGTGAAACAACCGTGCTATGGGACCGGGAAAGCGGAGAACCCATTGCACCCGCTATTGTATGGCAGGACAGAAGAACTGCACCAACCTGCGACACGCTTAGATCTGCAGGACATGCTCCTCTATTGCAAGAAAAAACTGGTTTGATATTGGATGCCTATTTCTCCGCTACTAAAATCAAATGGTTATTAGATCATACACCGGGTGCCCGTGAGAAAGCAGCAAAGGGACAATTGGCATTTGGTACTATGGACTGCTGGTTGATCTGGAAACTATCCAAAGGAAAAGTACATGCTACGGATGTGACTAATGCATCCCGCACCATGCTTTACAATATCCATACACTTCAATGGGATCAAGAACTGCTCAAACTTTTTGATATTCCTCAATCGGTATTACCAACAGTGGTGCCTAGTTCTGGAGTGATTGGCAATTGCGAAGTAATTCCCGGACATACTATCCCAATAGGAGGTGTAGCCGGAGACCAACAAGCAGCACTCTTTGGTCAACTATGCATCGACCCAGGTATGGTTAAAAATACCTACGGCACCGGATGCTTTATGTTGATGAATACCGGTGAGCAAGCCATTCGTTCTACAAATAATTTATTAACCACTATTGCCTGGCAACTGGATGGAAAAACAGAATATGCCCTTGAGGGTTCTGTGTTTATCGGCGGAGCTGTTGTACAATGGTTACGCGACCAATTGAAAGTGATACATAGTGCGCCTGATATAGAAAAGCTGGCTTCAAGTGTACCGGATAGTCAGGGTGTTTATGTTGTTCCTGCCTTTGCAGGACTCGGTGCACCTTATTGGAATGCCTACGCACGGGGAAGTATTTTTGGATTAACTCGTGGAAGCAATCAAGCGCATATCGCAAGGGCAGCCCTGGATAGCATTGCTTATCAATCTGCGGATTTACTTCGTGCCATGCAAGCAGATGCGAAGATTCCCATTCTGGAATTACGCGTGGATGGTGGTGCCACGGTCAATGATTTGCTGATGCAATTCCAATCAGATCTTCTCGATTGCAAAGTGGTAAGACCTGTTATCACAGAGACCACTGCACTCGGTGCCGCTTATTTAGCTGGATTAGCCGTGGGATATTGGACCTCTAAGGAACAATTACGCTCACTTTGGAAATCGAATCATTTATTCACCCCGCAAATTGATGCAAGTACCCGCGAGCAACTACTCAAGGGATGGCAGCGTGCCGTCAATGCATCGATCGCATGGGCAACAAATCAATAAATTTTTAGTATGAACATTTTTTTCAGCGAATTAATTGGCACTGCGTTGATGTTATTATTTGGTGGCGGTGTAGTAGCTAACGTACTTCTTGAAAAAACAAAAGAAGCACAAGGAGGCTGGTTAGTGATTACACTCGGATGGGCCCTTGCAGTTTTTGTTGGCGTGTATAGTTCGGTACATCTTGGGGGACAAGGCCATCTGAATCCCGCTGTTACTGTGGCAATGTTGGCGCTGGGTAAAATTGCATCAGCAGATCTTCTTTACTATGTCTCCGCCCAATTTGCAGGCGCTATGCTTGGTGCAACCTTGGTTTGGATTTTGTACTACCCGCATTTTGCTATCACGAACAATGCAGATTTTAAACTGGGTGTGTTTTGCACCGCTCCAGCCCAACGTAATTCTCTACACAATTTGATTTCAGAGGCAATAGGAACGTTTGCATTAGTGTTTGGGGCACTTTGTATCTCTCCGGCTGCTGCAAAAATGGGGAGTATGGATGCACTACCTGTTTCCCTTTTGGTATTAGGCATAGGACTTTGTTTAGGAGGCCCCACTGGCTATGGCATCAACCCCGCTCGTGATTTGGGGCCTCGTATCATGCACTTTTTATTACCGATAGCCGGCAAAAGAGATAGTGACTGGTCGTATAGTTGGATT
>BJGL01000048.1 GCA_014190475.1 Bacteroidota bacterium | reverse complement strand
AGGTACTGCTGTAGAATACACCGACAGTGTTACACATGTGTTGGAGAATCGAGTGATGAAAGCACTGGGTGATCAGCAACCTGGTAAGGAGGGTAGTATTGTAGAAAGTGTGATCAGTAATGTTGCCGTTAGTGCCAATAATCCGCGTGATAATAATCGAAGTGTTCAACCGCACTTGGGTCGAATTCAAGTATCCTTTGTTGAATTTGAAAAAAGACATGGAAAGTCCTCTGCACCATTTTTAATGGCTATTCGTGATGCTGTACAGGGTATTCCTGGTGTGGATGTGGAAGTAGATAAGGAAACAAATGGTCCACCTACCGAGCCACCCGTGAATATTGAAATAGCTGGTGATGATTTTGACGAGCTCACCAAAGTGGCAACGCAACTGCTGCAATATCTAGACTCAAACCGCGTGGAGGGAATCCAGAGTTTGAAAGCAGATATTGATCTTAACAAGACCGAGAAAACTGTTAATGTAGACCGTAGCAAGGCAATGATGGAGGGGGTGAGCACTGCACAAATTGGAATGGCTTTACGTACTGCACAATTTGGTAAAGAAGTAAGCAAGATCAAAGATGGCGAGGACGAATATAAAATTCAACTTCGTTATCAAGCGGATCGTCGTACAAGTGTAGATGACTTATTAAATACAAGAATTGTTTTCATGGATATGAACACGATGCAAGTGAAGTCAATTCCGTTAGGTGCTGTTGCCTCCGTCGAGTACACAAATACAGCGGGCGGTATCAAACGTAAAAATGTTCGCAGGACAATTCAATTGCAAAGTAGTGTTGAAGATCCTACTCTAGTTACGGGTATCAACGCTGCACTCAAAGAGAAGATTGAGGCCTTCCAATCTATCACTAGTATTCCTCCGGATATTAGTATCCGTCAACAAGGACAAAGTGAACAGGAAAAAGAAACACAGGCTTTCTTGGGGACTGCCATGTTAATGGCCATTGGAATAATTTTCTTGATACTGGTCTTGCAGTTCAATAGCATGAGTAAGCCCTTTATTGTAATCACTGAAATTTTCTTCTCTGTAATTGGTGTCTTTATTGGCTATGCACTCAGCGGCATCACACTCGCTACCATCATGGTGGGCGTAGGAGTGGTTGGACTGGCAGGAATTGTAATTAAGAACGGTATTCTATTAATAGAATTTACGGACGAACTACGCACGCGTGGATATCGTACCCGTGAAGCCGCAATCCAGGCTGGAAAGATTCGTATCATTCCTGTATTGCTCACTGCCGTTGCAACGATCCTTGGATTATTGCCTTTGGCGGTTGGATTCAATATTGACTTTGCCGGTCTGTTTCAACACCTTCGCCCCAATATTTTCTTTGGCGGGGACAGTGTGGTATTCTGGGGACCGCTTAGCTGGACCATCATCTTTGGATTGATCTTTTCTTTCTTCCTTACCTTGATCATGGTACCCGGTATGTATTTGATTGCCGAGCGTTTACGTCGTCCCATGGAGCAATTCTATGGCACCCGATATATTGCCCTTTTAGGATTTGCCGGACCCTTCTTTTTCATTTTTGTAGGCATCATGTTTATTGTACGCCGTATCCAAGGTAAAAAAGTATGGTTAGGTCATCCCGGTAAATTGAGTCAATAATTGTTAAATTCATAGTCAGAACATAAAAAATTAGCATGGCGCGCAAACAGGAAATATTGCAGGATGTAGTGATCAAATTTGCTGGGGACAGCGGAGATGGTATGCAGTTGACCGGAAGTCAGTTTACCAATAACACGGCGTTATTAGGAATTGACTTGGCTACTTTCCCGGATTTTCCTGCAGAGATCCGTGCACCACAGGGTACACTACCTGGTGTGAGTGGATTCCAATTGCGTTTTTCCTCTGATCGCGTTTTTACACCGGGTGATGCCTGTGATGTATTGGTTGCCATGAATGCAGCAGCTTTAAAAGTAAATCTCAAAGCACTGAAGAAGGGAGGTAAGATCATTGCCAACACGGATGGTTTTGATGCAAAAAATTTACGATTGGCTAATTATCCCGAAGGCGTTAATCCGCTTGAGGATGGTAGCTTGACCAATTATGAAGTGTTCAAGATGGATGTAACAAAAATGACGCGTGAGGCGCTCAAGGATGTTACACTCGGTATGAAAGAGAAGGACCGTGCAAAGAATATGTTCGTGCTGGGATTTTTGTATTGGATGTACGGCCGCGATATGGAAAACACTATCCAATTTATTAAGGAGAAATTTTCTAAGAAGCCCGATATCATGAACAGCAATATTGCTGTGTTGCAAGCTGGGTATAATTACGGAGATACTACAGAAACATTTACTACCACTTATTCAGTAGAGCGCGCTAAAATGGAACCCGGTTCTTATCGTTCCATTATGGGTAATCAGGCGCTTTCACTTGGATTAATTGCCGCTTCACAAAAAAGTGGGTTACCTCTTTTCTTGGGATCTTATCCGATCACGCCCGCTTCTGATATCCTGCATGATCTTTCCAAGTATAAAAACTTTGGGGTTCGTACTTTCCAAGCCGAGGACGAAATTGCAGCCATTACCTCAGCCATAGGCGCATCTTATGGAGGCGCTTTGGGTGTAACTACCTCCAGTGGTCCGGGTATTGCATTAAAAGGCGAAGCCATGGGTTTGGCAGTGATGCTGGAGATCCCGCTTTTAGTGATCAATATCCAACGCGGCGGTCCATCTACGGGTTTGCCTACCAAAACAGAGCAGAGTGATTTGATGCAGGCGTATTATGGACGCAACGGAGAATGTCCGATGCCTATTTTATCTGCTTCCACTCCTGCGGATTGTTTTGATGCCATCTATGAGGCCGTTCGTATTTCCATTCAGCATATGACGCCTGTTATATTTTTAAGTGATGGCTATATTGCTAATGGTGCAGAACCCTGGCGTTATCCGCAATCGAAAGATCTTCCTGCTATTGAAGTAAAATTCAAAACCACATTGGATGAGGGAGAAGAAAAATACAAACCTTATGCGCGTGATCAAAAGTTAGCACGTCCCTGGGCTGTTCCGGGTACGGCTGGTTTAGAACATCGTATTGGTGGCTTGGAGAAGCAAAATATTACCGGTAATGTGAACTACGAACCGGAGAATCACCAACTGATGGTAAAACTCCGTCAGGAAAAAGTAGATAAGATTGCCGAGTATATCCCCGAACAAAAATTGGATAGCGGTCCAGCCAAAGGGAAAATACTAGTGCTCGGTTGGGGTTCTACTTATGGAGCTATCAAATCTGCCGTAGCGGAATTGCAAGCCCGTGGTGAAGCGGTTAGCCATGCACACCTTAGATATGTACGTCCCTTTCCTCGTAACCTAGGGGCAATAATCAAAAACTTTGATAAAGTATTGATTCCGGAAATCAACAACGGGCAACTGATCAAAATAATTCGTGATACTTATTTAGTAGATGCCAAAGGGTATAATAAGATCATGGGAGTCCCCATTACTAAAACGGAGTTGGTACTTTGTCTTGAGGAAATGTTGGGACGAAAAAATTAAAACGCTTTTCGTTTAAAGGCGGCGCAAACTTCTTGCAATCCACATTTTTCGCATTTGGGACTGCGTGCTACACAAGTGTATCGACCGTGTAGAATCAACCAATGATGTGCTTTATGAATAAGCTCGTCAGGAAAATTTTTGATCAATATTTTTTCTACCGCTAATGGCGTGGTTGCGGTGGAAGGCACTAATCCAATTCTTCTGCTAACCCGAAACACATGCGTATCCACAGCCATATTGGGTTGGTTGTCTATCACCGATGTAATTACATTAGCTGTTTTACGTCCCACCCCGGGCAATTGAATTAATTCCTCCACGGTCATGGGTACTTCTCCACCAAAATCCTTGATGAGTTGCTGTGCCATCCCAATCAAGTGTTTGGATTTATTATTTGGATAGGAAATACTTTGAATCAGGGGAAATACATCTTCAAAACTGGCTTTAGCCAGGGCCTTTACCGTAGGGAATTTTTTAAATAGGGCAGGCGTGGTTTGGTTGACACGTTTGTCCGTACACTGCGCCGATAAAATTACCGCCACCAACAACTGGTAAGGGTTATCGTAGAATAACTCAGTTTCTGCATCGGGGGCGTGGGAAAGAAAATAATCCGTTACAAATTGGTACTTCTGCTGGCGGGTCATGGCCGCAAGTTACGGATCAACGAACGGTCTGCACCTGTGTGCTTGAGGCGTGTCGAAGTATGTTTAGAATTACCTCTGTGCGGGGGGATTCCAAGGTGCGGTCCAGTCTTTGTAAGGTAGTTTTGAGAACCCCTAATTTTTCACGAAGTGTCCAGTCAATTTCCAGTGCTTCCTCCAGGGCTACCCGGCGAGGGGCCTCCATTTCGTGATAGAGGTAAAGGACTAAATCTTCGGGGGTGTAGGTATTCATGGTGCGAAATGAGCAGCTGATACTACCTAAAAACGAGAAAGAAGATTCCTTATTGTGTAAAAGGGGAAAAAGGGCTATTTTTTTGAGGCAGCGGGCTTCTCCGTGATCAGGAACAGGTCCTCATTGTCCTTTTTCATTAAGTATTTTTCCCGTGCATATTTTTCAATGGTAGCCGGATTTTTCTTGAGGGATTCCAACTCCTTGCGTTCCAATTCTATTTGATTGGAATAGTACTCTTTAGTTTTTTCCAATTTGCGCAATTCTTGTTTGCGCTCCAGTTGAGTAAACAGATCATTTTTATCCAGGAACAATACAATCACTATAAAAACAGCGGTAGCAATAAAGTATTTATTGCGAATCCAAGGTGGGATAGTAGAGAGAAATTGATTCATGTATACTTCAAAGATAAAGAGGGGCTTGATTCGCCCCTCTTTTGATTATTTGCCAAATTTGATTTTTCCTTTGGGATAGATCGCTGAGCTTCCCAGTAACTCTTCGATACGTAAAAGCTGATTGTATTTGGCCATCCGATCTGTACGGGAGGCACTTCCGGTTTTAATCTGTCCGCAGTTCAACGCCACTGCTAAATCAGCAATGGTGGTATCCTCCGTTTCTCCGCTGCGATGACTCATAATAGTATTATATCCATTGTGCTGGGCCAGGGAAACGGCATTGATGGTTTCCGTAATGGTACCAATCTGGTTCACTTTTACCAGCAGCGCGTTTCCAATCCCTTTGTCAATCCCCTGTTGCAAACGCTCCACATTGGTTACAAAAAGATCGTCTCCTACCAACTGGCATTTAGTGCCAACCGCTTCGGTGAGCATTTTCCAACCTGCCCAATCGTCTTCGGCCATGCCATCCTCGATGCTGCAGATCGGATATTTTTTTACCCAGCTTTCCCAATACTTGGCCAGTTGTTCGCTGCTCATTTCTTTCCCGCTACTCTTATGAAATACATATTTCTTTTTCTTGCTGTCCCAAAGCTCACTGTTGGCCGCATCCATCGCAATTTTGATTTGAGATCCTGCTTTATAACCAGCTGCGTCAATAGCAATTAATACTGTTTCAATAGCCTCCTCATTACTTTGGATATTGGGTGCAAAACCACCTTCATCACCTACGTTTGTGCTGTATCCTTTTTTCTTGAGTACTGTTTTGAGGGCATGAAAAATTTCAACGCCCCAGCGTAAACCTTCACTGAAGGAAGGAGCGCCCACTGGCAGCACCATAAATTCCTGGAAATCGATTTTATTATCCGCATGTGCACCGCCATTGAGGATATTCATCATAGGCATGGGTAAGATCTTGGCATTGGTGCCACCTACATAACGGAAAAGTGGAAGACCTGCTTCTTCTGCAGCAGCCTTTGCTACGGCCATACTTACGGCAAGCATGGCATTAGCGCCTAATTTATTTTTATTGGGAGTGCCATCTAATTGAATCATGATTTCGTCGATACCGGTTTGATCGGCTACATCATAACCTAGTAGTAGGGGAGCAATTTTTTTATTGACATTATCAACTGCTTTCAGGGTTCCCTTTCCCAGGTATTTCTTTTTATCACCATCTCTCAATTCAACCGCTTCATGGATACCGGTACTGGCACCACTTGGAACAGCAGCACGTCCTAATGCACCATTTTCAGTGATTACATCCACCTCAACGGTTGGGTTTCCTCTGGAATCTAAAATTTGGCGGGCAAAAATTTCAGCAATGTAGCTCATGGGTATTGTCTTGTTGTTGGTTTTACGATTCGCCGGTGAGATAGCGGAATATTTCTTCCAATTTCATATCACGGCGCGGCAAAGATACTGTCTCTGCAAGTTTGTTTAATGGGCTGTCTGCAACAATGGTCCCCTTATTAATGATGATCACGCGATCACAAAGCGCCTCTACTTCCTGTAGGATATGCGTGGAGAATAAAACAGTTTTGGTTTGCCCCTGTTGTTTGATCAGTGCTCGAATTTCGGCTAACTGGTTGGGATCAAGTCCTGAGGTGGGTTCGTCCAAAATCAAAACCTCCGGGTTATGAATTAAGGCCGCTGCCAAGCCTACTCGTTGCTTATAGCCTTTGGAGAGTTGTCCTATTGTTTTATGCGCTTCTTTTTCAAGTTTTGTCAGTGACAAGGCCTGTTCAACCGCGGCTGAAATATTATTTACCTGATGAACGCGTGCAATAAAGGCAAGGTACTCTCGCACGTAGAGATCAGGGTATAATGCATTTTGCTCGGAGAGGTAGCCTATTTTTTTTCGAACCTCCAACGCTTGTGTGGCAAGGTCCAGTCCACAAACCCTTGCTTGTCCGGCCGTGGGTTGTAAATAGCCCGTCAAAACTTTTAAAGTGGTAGATTTGCCCGCTCCATTGGGGCCTAGAAAACCTACAATTTCCCCTTGCTTCACCTGAAAGGAAATATTGTTTACGGCGCGCTGGGTGCCATATTCCTTAAGAAGACCGCTTACCTCGATGGACATGTTACGAAGGTAACGCTCCGGGGCGCAATTTTATTGAGAGAGCAATTTTGAATAGAACAAACTATCCAAAGTAATTCACAATCGAGTGATAGATGGGCATCCCCACAGTAATATTGAATGGAAATGTTACTCCTATAGCCATGGGAATATACAAACCTGGGTCAGCTTTAGGTGCTGCCAGACGCATGGCGGCAGGTACGGCAATATAGGATGCACTGGCCGCCAGTATCGCAAAAATAAAACGGTCTCCAGGTTGATCAACAATGAACTTACTGAAATAGGCTACTGCACAGCCATTGAAAAGTGGAGCCAAAATACCAAAGCTAAATGCATAAAGGCCATAGGCTCTAAATGCAGAAAAACGTTTTGCCGTGACCATCCCCACTTCCAGTAAGAAAATAGCCAAAAATCCTTTGAAAATATCTGTGGTGAATGGTTTGATTCCCTCCGCTTGTTTATTGTCTGCAATTAGTCCAATAATTAAACTGCCTAATAACATCAATACGCTTCCATTGGTTAGAGAATGACGAACAATGCTTCCCAAACTTTGTGACGAACTATCTCCTTTTTCATATAAGTTCATCAGGACAAATGCAACAATGATGGCAGGAAGCTCCATCATAGCCATCACGGCAATCATGTGACTATTGAAAGGTTCTGCGTGAAGCTCCAGGTAAGAAACACCTGTAATAAAGGTTATGGCACTCACTGATCCATAGGCTGCTGCAATGGCTCCTGCGTTACTAACGCCGAGTCTTTTTCGCAAAATGTAAAAGCAATACAAGGGAATAATGGCGGCTATACTTATCCCAAACAAAATTGATTTGAGTATGGCTGCTCCCTGCTCAGCATGTTGTAATTCTTGCCCTCCTTTAAACCCAATTGAAAAAAGTAAATAAATAGAGATGAATTTTACAGATTGTTGAGGTATTTCAAGATCGCTTTTGAGCGAGGCTGCAACAATGCCAAATAGAAAAAATAATAGAGTAGGGTTGGTCAGGTTGCTTAGAATCATTTCTAATGACATGCAGGTAATTTTTTAGTTAATGGAACCAACTGTTGATGTATTACTTGGTGTGTTATTTTCCCAGGCGGCCCGCTGTAATCGATCGTTCAAGGCGGCACCTGCTCCTTCCTGGGGTATTTGTTCACATAAAATTAAATCAAACCCTGCCTTATCTATCTCATGCAATACTTCATAGAGATGTTGTGCAGCTTCCTCCAACGATCCTGATGGGGATAGAACATATTGTGCCTCCAAGGGGATATCTTGTATTTCCGCTGTTAAGACCACTACTGCAACCCCCTTTTTATATAGCTCTTTTATTTTATTGCGTGGGTGGATAGCAATAGCAGTGAGTGGAGCGTAATGACGGGGTGCAAGCCCTGGGGTTGGAGTAGTTTTATTAGTTGGCGTAAAATAAATAACCGGCCCCACCACTTTTTCTATTTCCTCTTTACTGATAATCCCTTTACGGTATATAACAGGTTGTTCATTTTCTATTCCTACAATAGTAGATTCAAGTCCAACATTGCAGGGACCACCATCTAAAATATATTTTAAGGACTTGCCAAAATAGGCCTCAACATGTGAGGCTTTTGTAGGACTTATCCTTGTATAAGGATTTGCGCTGGGTGCTACTAATGGAAAGTTGATGGTATTTAATAACTCGAGTGTTATCGGATGATTAGGTACTCGAATGGCAACCCGGTTAGATCCTGCAGTGATTGTATCAGGAACCAGATCAGATTTTTCAAGTAGTAATGTCAAAGGTCCTGGCCAGTACAAGTTTGCTAGTTGTAATAGTTTATCCGGAATTTCCTTGATCAGTGGCTTTGCAGCTTCTAGACTGGGTACATGGACAATCAGCGGATTGCTTGAAGGCCTTTTTTTTAATTCGTAAATAGTGGCAACTGCTTTTTTGCTGAATAGATTACCCGCTAGGCCATATACTGTTTCTGTAGGGATGGCTATTACTTCTTCCTGGGCCAAGAGGGAAGCGGCCAACTGAACAGGAGAGGGGGTTTCTTGCATTTATCTTGCAAATTTGCGGATTCCAACTGAAATTGCCCCCGAATTAGGTCAACATATGTCAACTCCCTCCACAATATCTACTCCTGTGCAATTTGAGGGACGAACAATTGCCTTGGCTACCAAACATGGTAAAGAGCAGGTAATCATTCCTTTGTTGCAAGAGGCCCTCGGAATCAAAGACCATATAATACCGGCTATAGATACTGATCAGTTGGGAACCTTTTCGGGTGAAGTAGAACGAAAGGGAACTCCGCTGGAGGTACTTCGTCAAAAGTGTAAGCTGGCCTATGATTTGACAGGTTGTCCTTTGGTGATTGCCAGCGAAGGGTCTTTTGGTCCTCATCCCTCTTTGTATTTTATTCCTGCCGATGATGAATGGCTGCTCTTGAAAGATTATCTAAACAATATTGAGATTTTGGTAAGAGAACTAAGTACCGAAACAAATTTTGCTGGAGGAACCTTTCAGACATTTGATCAGGTGCTCGAATTTGCCATGCAAGCTAAATTCCCATCACACGCGCTGATTATTCGCGCTGGAGAAAAGGATTTCTCTTTTACTAAAAAGGGGATTCAAAGTACGGATCAACTTAAACAAGCAGTAGAACACTGTATATCATTACATGGTCAGGTACATGTTGAAACCGATATGCGGGCACATTTGAATCCAACCCGTATGCAAGTAATAAGAAAAGCGGCAGAAAAATTGGTTAAGAAGGCAAGCACACGCTGCCCTTCCTGTCAGGTTCCAGGTTTTGATACGGTTGCAATTGGAGAAGGATTGCCTTGTGAAAGCTGTGGCACTCCTACATATTCTATTTTATATAAAGTTGAGGGATGTACGCATTGTGGTCATTTTAACTACCACTACTACCCCAGAGGGAAAAAAACAGAGGATCCGCAATTTTGTCCGCGCTGTAATCCTTGATCAGGGTTAGTTCAACAAGCCGGCTGACCAATATAGTTTTTGAAATGCAACCAGGTATTTGGCTTTGATCTCTTCCAGTTTTTGTGCGGACTCCCAAACCCGTGTTTCCCGGGCATTCACCAAGAATAAGCTGCTTTCTCCTGTTCTAAAGCGGAGTTCTTCTCCTCGCAAGAGTGCTTGATAATTGCGAAGTGCATTTTCTTGTACTGAAATTTGTTTGCGAAGATTTTCAACCTCAAAAAAGCTAGCTCTTACTTTATTCTCAATTTGTAATCGCTTTAGGTCTTGCTCCAATGTGGTAGACTGTATACTATACCGCACTTTTTTGTATTCGCCGCGTTCAGCTGATAATCGAAGTGGAATATTCAAGGCCAAGCCATATTGAAAATTATTCTCGAATAATACAGTTTTTGGCGCTGTCCATTGAAATCCTTTTTCAAGGAAGTTATAATTAAAAGTGGCTTTGGGCAACAACTGCTGGGTGCGATATCTTTTTTCAATTTCAAGACTATTCAGTTTGAAATTATAAAGCTTTAGTTCAGGATGATTAGTGACTGCTGCCGTTAAGAAACTATCCAGTACTGGTAAGTTTTGTGCTATAATAAATTGCTCAAATGCGTTGGAGGCTGGTTGACAAGTCTCTGGAAGTAGGTAAGGAGTTTGATCCTCCTTCCATAAAAATTGCGAGAGTTCCCATTGGCTTTTACGCAAGGCAACCAAGGTTTGGTTCCATTGCACTTCAAATAATTGTAATTG
>BJGL01000047.1 GCA_014190475.1 Bacteroidota bacterium | reverse complement strand
TCAACCAATCTGAAACCTACGCTGCCATAGCAGAGCAGCAACTCCGAAAAAAAGGTTTTGACGCAACGGTCATTAATGCCGGACTATCGGGTACTGGCACAGGCGAACAGTTGATTTTCCTGGAGCAGGAGGGGTATAAGTTCCAGCCCGACTATATTGTACTTGGTTTTTTTGAAAATGATTTTGATGACAACCAAAAAGCAGCTTTTTTCAGTGTCTCCAACGATTCTTTACAGCTAGGAAAAAAGGAACATTTACCCGGTATAAGAATTCAAAATTTTATCTATCAATTTAAGTTTATTCATTGGCTGAGTGAGCATTCTTATCTCTACAACTTTGCATTCAATACTGTTTGGGATTATTTCAAAGCGCTATCCTTAAAAAGGGGTAATGCTCCAGCAATGGAGCAAGTAACAGTGGGAACACAGCAAATTAGCGTGGCTGATAAGACGCTTGAAAAGCTACTGCTAAAAAGGTTGTACCAACGTTCAAAGCCTTATGCCAAGTTGGTGATTTTGGATATTCCCACTTTTATGGGGCAGTCTTCAGTTCCGCCAGGCATGGAAGTAGATTTTTATGCCAACGCTGATACGTTTTACCATTATCCATCCCATCAATCAGTTTTCAAGCGCGCTGGTAATACGCATGTTCCACATGGACAGCAGCATATTTCTGCCAGCACACATCGTATTTTTGGAGAGCAGATCGCGGCGTATATTGCAGGAACGCTAGCGCAGCAACCATGAAGAAAATACTAGGAATTTCTGCTTTTTACCATGATTCTGCTGCCGCATTGGTTGTGGATGGAAAAATTGTAGCCGCAGCACAAGAGGAACGATTTACTCGTATTAAACATTCCTCCGCATTTCCCACACACGCTATTCGTTATTGCCTCGAGGAAGGGGGTGTTACTATTGATGAGTTGGATGCGGTTGTATTTTACGACAAACCATTACTAAAATTTGAGCGCTTACTTCAGACATACTATGCTTTTGCCCCAAAGGGATTAATCTCTTTTTTGAAGGCAATTCCTGTATGGCTTGACGAAAAGCTCTTTTTGAAAAAGAAAATCTACGATGGTCTTAGTCAGGTAGAACCCTACCAGAAAAGTAAACTTCGTCTTCTTTTTACACCTCATCATTTATCACATGCTGCAAGTGCATTTTATCCCTCTCCTTATAAGAAAGCGGCAGTTTTAACTATCGATGGAGTGGGAGAGTGGAGTACAGCTTCAATTGGTATAGGGGATGGAGCTTCACTTACTTTAATTCGGTCCTTACCATTCCCTCACTCCGTAGGATTACTCTATAGCGCGTTTACGTACTATCTGGGATTTACTGTTAACTCTGGTGAATACAAATTAATGGGCCTTGCGCCTTATGGTAATCCACATGCAGCGGAAACTGCACAATTCAAAGAGTTGATTGAAAAAGAATTGATTCACATTTATTCAGATGGTTCTATTTGGTTAAATCAATACTATTTTCAATACGCTACCGGCCTTCGTATGGTGCATGAAAAGCGATGGGAGAAATTGTTTGGAATTAAAAGAAGAGAGCCGGAGGCAGATCTTTTACAGGTCTACTGTAATCTAGCATTGGCTATACAGCAAGTGACGGAGGAAATCGTTTTGAAAATGGCAGCGGAAGCAAAGCGATTAACAGGTGCCACTGTTTGCTGTTTGGCTGGCGGCGTTGCACTTAATTGTGTGGCCAATGGCAAATTGCAGCGTGCACGTATATTTGAAGATATTTATATCCAGCCAGCTGCGGGAGATGCAGGTGGAGCCCTTGGTGCAGCGTTAACTATCTACTATCAATATTTTAGCCAGGAAAGAATTCATATAGCTGAGCCTGACCAGCTGGCAGGCAGTTACTTAGGACCTTCATACAGTGATAAAGAGGTGGAGCTAGTCGCTAAGCGAGTGAAAGGAGTGTATCAGTATCACAAAAGCGATCAGTCATTATTTGACCAAGTGTCTGAATTACTAGCCACAGGAAAAGTGGTGGGTTGGTTTCAGGGACGAATGGAATTTGGTCCCCGTGCATTGGGGAATCGTAGCATTCTGGGGGATCCCCGAGATCCTGAGATGCAAAAAAAGTTAAATCTAAAAATCAAATACAGAGAAGGATTCCGTCCATTTGCTCCAGCAGTAATAGCGGAGGATGCGCAATATCTTTTTGAATTGGAAGGAAAGTCCCCTTATATGTTACTCGTAGCACCCCTTCGGGAGTCACATCGGAAAGTATTGCCAACTAACTTTCAGCAATTATCACTCTGGGAAAGGCTGTATTGTCCCCGTAGTGAGTTGCAAGCTATTACGCACTTGGATTTTTCTGCAAGAGTGCAAACCGTTCATGTTTCAACTAATCCTAAGTTTTATAACTTATTGCAGTCGTTCAAATCTAAGACAGGTATTGGGGTATTGGTGAATACTAGCTTTAATGTAAGGGGCGAACCTATTGTCTGTACGCCTGCTGATGCCTACCGCTGTTTCATGAGCACCGACATGGATGTTCTAGTGCTCAATAATTATTTATTCATGAAGGAAGAACAGCCTGATTATGCTAATAAAGAGAAATGGATGATTAATTTTGCAAAAGATTAAAACCGGAATATGAATTTTTTAAAAGACTTATGGCAATTCATGCGTGAAAGAAAGAAATTCTGGCTAGCTCCTCTTATTATTGTATTACTGCTGCTGGGAATTCTAATTGTGTTTGGTGGAAGTAGTGCACTAGCGCCTTTTGTTTATACACTTTTTTAAGATGACTATGCAACGTACCAGCCGCCAGCAAGTTCAAACCATATTGGTAATTCTTTTGGCATTGCTGATGGGGTGGAAGTGGACCTCAGATTTGCTTTTTTTCTATTTTTCTATTCTACTGTCTGTAGTGGTTTTGATTAGTGAGCGGGCAATGGTTGGGATTGATTATTTATGGATGAAACTAACTTGGTTGCTCAGTTTGATCATCCCTCGTATTATTTTATCGCTGTTATTTTATTTATTTCTAACGCCACTGGCCTTACTCTCTCGAATATTTGGAGACGGGGATCCTCTTCAAATGAAAAAGCCTGCAAGTTCTATGTTTCGTATGGAAGAACCCTTATCTGGGCCAACGAGTTTTGAAAAAATGTGGTGAGGGAAGTGGAACGTACTGGACTCGAACCAGTGACCCCTACTCTGTCAAAGTAGTGCTCTAAACCAACTGAGCTAACGTTCCAAAGGGGCGTAAAGTTAAACTTAAATTTTCCAATCAATGATTTGATTGACCCACTCTTTTTTATAAGGTATTTTTACTCGGATATAATTATCGGTATATCCCTCCATCATAGTTGTCTTTTCTTCCTTTTCAAAAAGAATGGGTCGGATCGTGCCGCTGAATTGGTTATTAAAATGTTCTTGCTTCAGATAAGATAGTTGTCTTAATTTTTTATTCCTTGCATGTCTTGTAGCAGGTGTAATACTGTCCTGCATCGAAGCGGCCAACGTGTTATCACGCTCAGAATAAGTAAATACATGCAAATAGGTGATCGGAAGTGATTCAAGGAACAAATAGGTCTCTTGAAAATCAGTTTCTGTTTCGCCAGGAAATCCTACTATTACATCTACCCCTATGCTAGCGTGCGGTATTAGTGATTTTATCAAGTTTACTCTGTCAGCATAAAGTTTTCTTTTGTAACGTCTTCGCATCAGCCCCAAGACGCGGTCACTGCCGCTTTGCAGTGGAATATGAAAGTGGGGCATAAATCGTTGGCTGGACGCCACAAATCGGATGATCTCATCCGAGAGTAGATTCGGCTCTATTGAAGATATCCTATAGCGTGGAATTGTAGTTTCATTTTCCAATGCGCTGATCAATTGAAAAAAGTTCTCTCCATTTTCTCCGAAGTCCCCCAAATTCACCCCTGTTAATATAATCTCTTTAGAACCTGCGTTAGCAATTTCTTTCACGTTTTCTAGCACATTAATAATTTTGTCACTTCTGCTTTTTCCACGTGCCAGGGGGATAGTACAAAATGAGCAATTATAGTCACAACCGTCTTGTACTTTCAAAAATGTGCGGGTGCGATGATGAACGGACCAGGACGCATTAAAATCCTCAACGGTGTCTATATCGCAGCTACAGATTTTGGTCTCGTCGCCTTTTTTTAAGGCTTGTAAATGCGTGGCCAGCTCAAACTTCGCAGCCGCTCCCAAAACGAGGTCAACACCAGGAATAGAAGCAATCTCTTTCGGTTTTAATTGCGCATAGCAACCTGTAATCACTACTGCACTGGAGGGAGAACGTCGTTGTATTCTTCTAACCAATTGCCGGCATTCTTTATCTGCATTTTCCGTAACGGAGCAGGTATTGATCACATAATAGTCAGCTTCCTCTTCAAAGTTTTTCTGTATAAACCCCTCTTGTTCAAGATGTCGGGCTAATGCAGAAGTTTCAGAGAAGTTAAGCTTGCAACCCAGGGTGTGAAAAGCAACGGAGGGCAGATTTTGCATGGGGGGCAAAATTACAGCTTCCTTGTGATACGGGATAGTTCAGCTAATTTTATGCCCTTACCTTATGAAGTACCTGCTTTCTCCTTTTCGTTTCCTATACGTTATATATACGTTAGTGCTATTCGTGGCTATCATGTTCATTTTACTTCCCTTGTTCATAGTGGCTTCGTGGGGAGGTCCTGTACGGGGAGCCAATTATATGATCCGTCTTTGTACCCTGTGGGCAGATTGCTGGATGTTTTTAGTGGGGATGCCCCATCGTAATATTTTTGAAGTGCCACATGATTTTAATAAGCCCTACATCTATGTAGCTAATCACCTTTCCTATATCGATGCAGTTTTATTGGTGAAGGCCATCCGAAAAAATTTTCGGCCTTTGGGACGTGCAGAAACAGCGCAAGTGCCAATTTTCGGGTTTATTTACCGTCGTGCAATAGTGACAGTGGACAGAAGTGATCCAAAGAATCGGGCCGCCAGTGTGTCTAGATTAAAAGCATTACTTCGAAAAGGAGTCTCCATTTTTGTATTCCCTGAGGGTACTTTTAACATGACCACTGCGCCGCTAAAATCTTTCTATGATGGCGCCTTTCGTATTGCAATTGAAACGGGTACTCCTATCAAGCCTTTGCTTTTTTTAGATGGGTATCATCGTATGCATTATAGCCATCCCACTTCCATATCTCCGGGGCAAAGCAGAGCTGTTTTTTTGGAAGAGATTACGGTCGAGGGCTACACGATGGAGCAGCTTCCAGCGCTCAAATCAAGGGTTATGGATTTAATGGAACAGAAATTAAAATCTTACCATGCTGCATGGATTAATACCTAGTGGAAGGCTGGTTATTATGTGGTAAATTAGGGCCTGATGTTCACCTCTTCACTTTATGCGGATGTATTAGTTCCCTCGGCGTTACCAATTACCTACACATGGAGTATTCCCAGCGCTTTACAAGATAACGTTCAGGTAGGAAGTAGAGTGGAAGTAAACTTCGGTAAGAAAAAACGTTATACCGGAGTGGTAGTTCGTTTACATAGTACAAATCCTACAGACTACAGCTTAAAGCCAATCCTACAGGTACTGGATAAAAATCCGTTGGTAAGTCCACTGCAAATTAAATTGTGGAAGTGGATGGCCGAATACTATTTATGTACCGAAGGAGAGGTAATGGCAGCTGCCTTGCCTGCACATTTCAGATTAACTAGTGATACCACTCTTTTGTTTAACACGGCAGCGGGAGATGATTTTTCTCACTTGGATGATGATGAATATTTGGTAGCAGAGGCCTTGTTCTTGCAAAAAAAACTACAAATTCAACAGGTGCAAGCACTTGTTGGCAAAAAAAATATTGACCCAATTATTCAGCAGCTACTCCTAAAAAATATTTGTGAGCTGGAGGAGTCGCTCACGCAAAAATATAAACCCAAGTTTGCGTCTTTTCTTACGTTATCACCCCTTCACGCAAATCCAAAGCAATGGGAAGCCCTTATCCTTTCACTACGGAATGCGCCTCGACAACAGGAATTACTCCAGGCCTTTATTGAGTTGTACCAGCATCAACAACCCGTTGGAATGCAGGATTTGCTCCATCATGGAAATGCAAATGCGTTGAAGGGGTTGGTGGAACGCGGAATTTTACTTCTTGAAAAAAAGGAAGTCGATCGCATTTCAGTTCCTCCTCCTTTTATACAAATTGATTTTAATCTCTCTGTGCCACAACAGAATGCATATGCGGCCGTTATGCGGGAATTAGCAACCAAGTCAACGGTGCTGTTGCATGGCGTAACCTCTAGTGGTAAAACAAATATTTATATTGAGTTGATTGCTGCAGCACTTCGTAATGGAAAACAGGTTCTTTTTTTGCTTCCTGAAATTGCACTTACTACGCAGATTATTCGTCGTCTGCAGCACCATTTTGGAGGGCATGTTGGCGTATATCATTCAAAATATTCACCTAATGAACGCGTGGAAATATGGCATCAGGTAGCTACGCAACGGGTTAATTTGATTTTAGGCACCCGGTCCGCGATTTTTTTGCCATTTGTGAACCTTGATTTGATAATCTGTGATGAAGAGCATGATTCTTCTTATAAGCAGCAGGAACCTGCCCCTCGTTATAATGCCCGTGATACTGCATTATATCTTGCCTCGCTCTTCCATGCAAAAGCAGTTTTAGGGAGTGCAACGCCTTCCGTGGAATCCTATTTCCATGCTACTGCTGGTAAATATGGTTTGGTTTCACTGCCTATACGATTTGGAGACGTTGCCATGCCAAGGGTGCAGTTGGTGAATATGAATACTGTTCGTGCACAATCAAAAACAGTTTCGCTACTTAGTCCAGTGTTAGAAAAAAGAATAGTAAAAGCGATTCAACAACATAGGCAGGTAATACTTTTTCAAAACCGAAGAGGGTACACGCCCTACCAGGTTTGTAAATCGTGTGGCTGGGTGCCCCAATGTTTGCAATGTGCTGTTTCATTGACTTTTCATAAACAGGAGCAGGTATTGTGCTGCCATTATTGTGGAGCACGATACCAGAAAGTAACTCGTTGTGACGGATGTGGACGTAATAAATTTCAGGCCCGAAGTTTCGGAACAGAGCAGGTAGAGGAGCAATTGTCAAAGTTGTTTCCAGCAGCTCGAATCGCTCGTATGGATTTTGATTCAGTAAAAGGGAAGGATTCGCATACTAAGTTGGTTAATAAATTTGAACAAGGGTTAATTGATATTTTGGTGGGTACGCAAATGGTGGTAAAAGGGATTGATGTTGATAAAGTGGATGTTGTGGGTATCTTGGATGCCGATGGCTTACTCCGCCATGCTGATTTTCGTGTAAATGAACGTGCCTTTCAATTGATGGAACAAGTAAGCGGGCGTGCAGGTCGTCGAGATGCAGTGGGGGAGGTGTTTATCCAAACTTCAGACCCTGATCATCCCTTACTGGCTAATGTTCTTACACACGATTATATTCAGGTTTATACCGACGAGCTGCTCAAGCGGGAAGAGTTTTTTTATCCGCCATTTTGTAGGATGATTCTGCTAAGTATCCGACATTCCTCATCAGGAATTGCAGCTAATGCCGCAGCGGAGCTATGTAGACAATTGACCGTGAAATACCAGCGATATCTTTTAGGGCCTGCCCCGGCATTAGTGGAGCGAGTACGTAATCAGTTTCGATTTGAAATTTTATTAAAGCTGCCAAGAAAAAAGGGTTTACTGGAGCAATGCCGACATGATATTAGAACTTATTCAAAAGCTTTACAACAAAAGGCCGCATTTCGTCAAGTAATGGTAGTGCCTGATGTAGATCCTTACTGATCATATGGACTCACTAACACATATCGTTTTAGGAGCGGCAGTGGGTGAGCTGATGGCTGGTAAAAAGTTAGGCAAGCGCTCCTGGCTAGCGGGTGCATTTTTTCAGACTGTTCCTGATTTTGATTTTATTGCTGGGATTTGGTGTACCCCTGCTGAAGATTTACTGGCACACAGAGGGTTTACACATTCCTTTCTCTTTATAATTTTAATGGCCCCTCTTTTTTCATGGGGTATCATGCGGACTAAATGGGGTAGCCGTACTTCTGTTAAAAGCTGGCTTTTCTTGGCAACTGTTGAAATGTTGATCCACTTATTCCTAGATGGATTCAATGCTTATGGTACAGCATGGTTTGAGCCTTTTACGCACCACCGCATTTCATTTAATGTATTATTTGTGGCAGATCCATTTTTTACAATTCCGTTACTTCTGGGAGTAGGATGGATTATTTTCTTTTCTCGGATAAAGACAATGCGTATCAAAATTTCTTTAGCGATTAGTGTCTATTGCTTGCTCTACATAGGGTATGGAATTAACAATAAGCTAATTGTGCAAAGTGAAGTCAAACGCACATTGGCTGAGTCCAGTATAAAACCCCGTCGTGTTTTAATTACGCCTACGCCTTTCAATACTTGGCTTTGGTATATTATAGTTGAACGAAAAGACGATTTCTTAACTGGGTATCGATCTGTTTTTGATACAACTTCTACTATTCAGCTTACCTCCACACCCAAGCAGCATAAATGGTTGGAGGGAATGGTGCCTCGAGAAGATATTGCTCACTTAGTTCGTTTCTCGAATGGTTATTATGCCATGCAGAAATGGCAAGATACCCTTGTATTGAATGATTTGCGTTTTGGTAAAATGATGGGCTGGGAAGATCCTGATAGACGCTATGTATTTTACTACTTTGTTAATCAGCCTGATAATAATCAGTTTTTGATTCAGCGAGGAAGAGTACAAGGTTGGTCGCTGCAGGCGGCGCAAAAATTTGCACAACGAATATTTCATGCGAACTAGATTTATTATCAGTAGCCTTCTCTTGCACATTCATCTTTTGAATGCTCAACCTACTTTACTCAAGGAGCAGGTAATTAAATCGGCACAATTTTATCAGCAAAAAGGGCTGGTTAAGTTTTCATCAGCACAGTTTACTTCGTTAAAAGAATCTCCCTCACGCTACGATACCAGTTGGAAGAGTTCTGATTATTTTCAATTTGCAATTCGCTTGGCCTATTCGCTATCAATTGGTACGCCAGTTAAACCTTTGTTTGCTTATGAGTCTATCGCTGCTGAGCAGATAAACGTAGTTTATCAGCGCTTGATTGTAGCACTGGGGCAAGTAAAAACTGCAGATGAATTACGGGGTTATTTTGAATCTTACCGATTGCCCAGGTCTACAAAAACTAAAACGCTATCCAGCTCAATTTTGAGTAAAGAAAGGGAGTATGCAAAGCGACCCTCCCGATTGTTGGCTGATACTATTCGGTGGTTGAAACATGCTTATGGGTTCTATCATTGGCTTGATCACTGGGGATTTTCGCGGTTTATTCTTGTGGATATTGCTGCAGCCGAGGTGCAATTGGTGGAGGGGGAGCGGGTCTTATTTTCAATGCGTGCTGTGGTGGGAAAGTCCTCCACTCCCACACCTTCTTTTGCAGCTTGGGCGGAAAGGATTGTACTATATCCCTATTGGTTTGTTCCTTCCAGTATTGCTATTGGTGAATTTTTGCCTAAAATAAAGAGTGATCCTACCTGGCTTGATCGTCAAAATATGCAAGTCATTGATGGAAGGGGAAACATTGTTGATCCAAAGGATTTGAACTGGCATGAATTCAATGCAGCCTATTTTCCTTACACCATTCGTCAGTCTACAGGTTGTGATAATGCATTGGGCATTTTAAAGATAGATGTCAAAACACCTTTTGGGGTTTACTTACATGATACTAATAACAAGTCTTCATTTTTGCTATCTAAACGATTTTTGAGTCATGGCTGTGTTCGTCTAGAGGAGCCATTATTGCTAGGAAACCAGTTGCTTGATAAGCCGTTGGACACTCTTTATTTGCAAGCTTGCTTGAAAGAACAGCAACCCGTTTATCTGCCTCTCAAGGTGCCTATACCTATACTTGCATTTTACACGTTAGCTCACCCTCAACAAGAGGGTGGTGTGCGGTACTTTCGGGACACTTATCAACAATTTCAAAAAAAGTGAACGAATAATCGGCCTTTTCTCATTTTACCATAATTTCAAGCTCATAAATAATCAATATGTCCCCTCTGTTTTACCGCATTGTCTTGTTATGGTGGCTTGGGTTCTCCAGTCAACTTGTAGTTGCGCAATTGCCTAAGGATTCCGTTGTTCATTTTCAAAGTGGTGACTTATTGCCTGCTAAAAATTATAAGGATGTGGCAGCTAGTACTTTGTCAATTGCCCCTGCTTTATATCAAGGGTCTTATTACGTAGTGGTACAATTCGAAAAAATTCCTGATCAGTCTGTGCGTGCGATGCTTAAAAGCCAGGGCGTTGAACTTTTTGATTACATCCCTTCTCACGCTTATACAGCTAAGATTCCCGCAACTACCAATTGGGAAAAACTGCGTAATGCAAAAATCAGAAGTATTTTTTCGCTGTCTGCTAAATACAAAGCAAGTAATCTTCTTTATCAAGATAAAGCTCCGGCTCATGCGCAACGGCAAGCTGGTTACATTGATCTCAGTATTATCACATTTGATCGTATGCCAGCCAGTGCAATCTTTTCTACACTGTCAACTAAAGGAGTAACCATTCTAGAGGAACTCCCCTCTTATAAATCATTTATTGTTCGAGTCCCTGTTTCTGAAGTGCGTAGTCTAATTGAGTTGCCCTTCATTCTTTGGGCTGATTTCATTGACGAACCCAATCGTGAAGAGAATCTTCCCGGCCGCACACAGCATCGTGTAAATGTGTTATCAGATGGACCAAGGAACTTACAAGGGGATGGGGTAAATGTTGGTATCTGGGATGGAGGTGCGATTGGCTCCCACCTCGATTTTTCCCCAATTGGTCGGGTGACACAAGTT
>BJGL01000046.1 GCA_014190475.1 Bacteroidota bacterium | reverse complement strand
TACTCAATTATGATCCTTACACCTTTCTCTATAACGAACGTATATATTTCAGAGAGTTACCCATAGGAACAGAGGGACAAAACAGCCCATTGTATCCCGATCGAAAAATGTATGGCACCACAGCCCTGAGCATTCCTTTTGGAGGTGGGTTTAAATATTCCATTCGTGGAGGCCGCTACAATATTGGGTTGGAAGTGGTACACCGCTTTACCAGTACAGATTATTTAGATGATGTTAGTACCACCTACGTAGATCCGGCTGCTTTTCCTAAGCCTCCGGGGGGTGTATCTGTAGCTCAATTATTAAGTGACCGATCTTACGAATTAGGTACACCGATCGGCATTCCTGGTCGTCAGCGAGGAAATGGTAGCCGCCAACGAGATCAATTTGTAACCGCTCAGCTTACGTTCAGTTTCAACCTGTTTAGCTATAAATGTCCGGCTGCCGAGTAAAATGGATAACTTTGCGCCTATTGCTAAACCGCCTATGTCCGTTCCTATTCCTGCATTATTAGATAAAGACCGACTCCCTCGTCACATTGCCATCATCATGGATGGAAATGGTCGTTGGGCTAAGGACAAGGGAGAGGATCGATTATTTGGGCATTACCACGGGGTAGAAAGTGTTCGTGATATCGTGGAGGGGGCTGCCGAATTAGGTATAGAATACCTGACACTCTACGCCTTTTCAACAGAAAATTGGGATCGTCCTGCCGAGGAGGTATCTGGCCTGATGCAACTCCTGGTTACCACTATCCGGAAAGAGGTTCCCACATTAAATAAGAACAATATCCGATTGCATGTGATCGGGGATCTCAATATGTTGCCTGATTTTGCCCGCACCGAATTGCAGGAGGCTTTGGAAATGACAGCTCCAAATACCGGGTTGAATCTGGTGATGGCGCTCAGTTACAGCGGTCGTTGGGAATTAGTAGAGGCGGTTCGTCGAATTGCCCATTCTGTTGAAAAAGGGGACCTAAATTCATCCCAAATAACTGAACAAACACTCCAAGACCACCTTTCCACCCATGCTTTTCCTGATCCAGAACTAATGATCAGGACCAGCGGGGAATACAGAATCAGCAACTTCCTGCTTTTTCAGTTGGCTTATGCAGAATTATACTTCACGGAAGTGTGCTGGCCTGATTTTAGGAAGCAAAATCTGTATGATGCCTTATTAGACTATCAGCAACGGGAAAGACGCTTTGGAAAAATCAGTGAGCAGCTTTAACAAAGACTTTCGATTTTAAGCCTTAATTTGCCGACCGGCCTAGTGCTGGTATTATATAATACATTGAAACTGATGCGTTTAATTTCCTTGCCCCAATTTTTGTTGCTTGTCGGGCTTACTTTTCTAAGCTTTTTTTCTGCTGTTCAGGCGCAGGAGAAAACGGACACTTCCAAACCTACCTCGGTAGACCCTCGTTTATTAGAGTGGGAAAAGGCCCGTATTGTAAAAGAATATACCGTTGCAGATGTAAAAATTACCGGTATTCGCTACCTCGACACCTCGATTGTTTATTCGATTGCTAATCTGCAGCCCGGCGACAAATTTGTTCACCCAGGCGCTGAACTTTTTGGAAAGGCCATCAGCAATCTTTGGAGACAAAAATTATTCTCTGGTGCCCAGGTTTTTGTAACCAAGCTGGAGGACGACAAAGTGTGGGTAGAGATCAATGTTCAGGAAAGACCCCGACTCGGAAATTATAAGTTCACAGGAATTCGCAAAACTGAAGAGGAAGATATTCTCACCAAGATCAGCCTGACTAAACAGACCATCATTACGGAAAACACCCGTCGTGAGATCATAGAAAAAATTACAAAACATTACGCCGAAAAGGGATTTCGAAATGTGCAGGTTAAACTGGAAGAAAAACCAGATCCCACGTTTGCTAACTCAAACATGCTTTTTATCAATGTTGCCAAGGGTAACCGGGTACGCATTGGTGATATCAATTTTTACGGCAACGAACAGGTGGATGATCTGCGGTTGAAAAAGCAATTCAAAGGCACAAAAGAATCGACGCGTATAACCCTGCGCCCTGATCAAGCTACGGGTCCTTATGGAACAAACCCTCGCGCTAGTGTTCGCGAATATTTCAAGACACTTGGTTTTCTTTCGCCCAGCCGCACCAAGCGTGTCTTGGATCCTTATGTTCGTCTTAAATTATTGAGCTCAGCAAAATTTGATGATAAGAAGTACGAAGAAGACAAAGAAAAGTTACTCAATCATTATAATTCACTAGGCTATCGCGATGCACAGATTATTGCAGATACACAGTATCTCACAGCGCGCGGTAACTTAAATGTAGATTTCAAGATCAATGAAGGTCGTCGCTATTATTTTGGGAATATAATTTGGAAAGGCAACTCTAAATTTTCTGATTCATTACTCAATCAATTATTGGGTATCAACAAGGGCGATATCTACAATGTTGCCGTACTCAATAAAAGACTTGGTAAAGAGGCTTCGCAGGAAGGAGGTGATATCAGCGGCTATTACATGGATGATGGTTATTTGTTTTTCCGTGCCGAACCGGTGGAAGTAGCTGTATATAACGATACCATCGATTATGAAATTCGAATGATGGAAGGTCCGCAGGCGCGTATCAAAAATGTGACCATTGCGGGTAACGAAAAAACAAAAGATCATGTGGTACGTCGTGAGCTGCGTACGGTTCCTGGTGAACTTTTCAGTCGTGCACAATTGATCCGTTCTCAACGTGAGTTAGGAAACCTGCAGTTCTTTAATCAGGAAAAAATCAATCCGGGCGTAGTGCCTAATCAGGATGATGGAACGGTAGATATCAATTGGCAGTTGGAAGAAAAATCAGCAGATCAGTTAGAACTTTCTGCGGGCTGGGGTGGAGGAATCGGTTTGACCGGTACATTGGGTGTAACCTTCAATAATTTTTCTGTTAAGAATATTTGGAAAAAATCAGCTTGGGATCCACTTCCTACGGGAGATGGACAAAAGTTAAGTGTAAGGCTGCAATCCAATGGTCGTGCTTATCGCTCCTATAGTGCATCATTTACAGAACCATGGTTAGGAGGAAAGAAAAGAAATTCATTGACACTTGGTTTCAACAGCAGTCGTTTCTCCAATGCATTTGATCCATTTACTGGTCGAATTGACAAAGCGCGTTCTGATACCAACTATCTCAGCACAAGTGGCTTCTCGGTTGCATTTGGAAAGCAGCTGAAGTGGCCTGATGATTATTTCAATCTGGTGCTTACTTTCAACTACACCCGTTACAAGCTTGCCAATTATCCGATATTCAGTTCCGACTTTACATCCGGAACTTCCAATAACGTGAGTATTAAAGTGGCCTTACAACGTTCTTCCGTATTCAATCCTATTTTCCCAACTAGCGGATCTAATTTTCTGGCCAGTGTGCAGTTGACTCCTCCTTACTCTCTATTGGGAAATGTGGGAAGTGGATACAATGCTTATCGCCGGCCTGAATATCATAAGTGGCGTTTCAATGCGGAATGGTATGTTCCGATTGGTAAACCATTGGGTGCAGAAAAAAATCGTCAGTTTGTAGTGAAGTTGGCTGCGAAGTATGGATTTATGGGACGTTACAATCCTGATCTACCTTATTCTCCATTTGAACGTTTTCAAGTGGGGGATGCTGGTTTGACTAATAATTTTGGATTATTGGGGTATGATATTGTGGCCCATCGTGGTTATCCAGTGTATCAGACTTCAGATCCAACAATTAATCCTGATCAGCAAAGTGCCAGTCAATTCTTTACCATCTTTAATAAATACCAGTTGGAAGCCCGCTTCCCCTTGGTGACCAACCCCAGCAGCACCATTTATGCACTAAGCTTTTTTGAAGCGGCTAATGGATGGTATAATTACAAAGACTATAATCCCTTCCGTCTACGTCGTAGTGTGGGAGTGGGTATGCGTTTTTTCCTTCCCATGTTTGGTCTGCTTGGATTTGACTACGGTATTGGTTTAGATCGCGCCATTCCCGGGCAATCCAACGGATTGAAAGGCATCTCTCGTTTTACCTTCATGCTAGGATTCGAACCTGAATAAATTTACAGTATGAAAAAAACTTTACTGGTATTCGGTTTTCTGATAACAGCACTTTTTGGTGCTGCACAAAAATATGCAGTGGTTGATACGCGGTATATTTTAGACAAAATGCCTGAGTATAGAACTGCTCAACAACAGTTAGATGTAATGGCTGCCACCTGGCAAAAACAAATTGACAGTATGCAAACGGCCTTAGATCGTTTATACCGTGAGTTTGATGCTGAGCAGGTCATGTTAACAGCAGAACTGAAAAAAAGAAAGGAAGATCAACTTTTTAATAAAGAAAAAGAGTTACGTGATTTACAGCGTAAACGATTTGGTTTTGAAGGCGATCTTTTTCGTAAAAGACAAGAGCTGGTAAAACCAGTACAGGATAAAGTGTACAATGCAATTCAAAAACTGGCGGCCAGCCGGGGCTATGACTTTGTCCTCGACAAAAGTGAGGGAATTACCATTATATTTGCCGACCCCAAACTTGATAAAAGTGAGGAGGTCCTTAAAGAATTAGGAATACGATAACACCAACTTCTATTTATAAAAACCAAAACATGAAAAAGTACGTAGCGATTATTGCGTTGATCGGTTTGCTCGGGTTTACCAATGCTTCCCAGGCACAGATCAAGATTGGCTATATTAATGTGGAGAATGTTCTCTCTTTAATGCCTGAGATCAACAAATTTGATTCTATTCTTACCCGTTACCAGCAGGATTCCATCAATCCGCAGTATGCTTCATTGATCCAAACTTATCAGTATAAGGATAGTGTATACAAAGACACCCTGAAGCCACCACCAGCTGCGGTGAAAAAACAATTAGAAGAGGAGTTGCCTCAGTTAATCAATACTATTCAGAACTGGCAGCAAATTGTAAATCAGGCTATGGAAGCAAAGCAGAACGAATTGCTGGCCCCGCTCTACAGAAAAATTTATGATGCCATCCGTGCAGTAGCCAAGGAAAAAGGGTATACGCATGTGATGAACAAGGAAACATTATTGGTTGCACCGGATGCGGACGACATGATTGCCGCGGTAGCTGCCAAGCTAAAATTGACCTTGCCTAAGGCTCCTGCAGCCCCGGCCGCTAAGTAAATTATTGATAAATGTTTGTGGCGCCCGATCCTTTGGATCGGGCGCTTTACTTTTCGGTGCATACATTTGTACTATGCCGCAGCCTCTTACAACTTCTACAGGTCCGATTGGTGTTTTTGATTCTGGCTATGGAGGATTGACTGTGCTTCGTAGTTTAGTGAAGCAACTTCCACAACATGATTTTTGCTATTTAGGAGACAGTGCCCGTTCGCCCTATGGTAATCGATCTTACGAAGCTGTTTACCAATATACGCTTGAAGCAGTGCAATGGTTTTTTGATCAGGGTTGTCCCTTGGTAATTCTTGCCTGTAACACGGCATCTGCCAAAGCATTGCGTACTATTCAGCAAAAAGATCTGGCAAACATAGCTCCAGCCAATCGTGTGTTGGGTGTAATCCGACCTACTACAGAGGTGTTGGGGCAATACACTAAATCAGGAGCCGTAGGCATCCTCGCTACAGAAGGAACCGTACAATCTCAATCTTACCCCATCGAAATCGAGAAATTTTATCCGCAATTAAAAGTATACCAAGAGGCTTGTCCGATGTGGGTGCCTTTGATTGAGAATAACGAACAAGCAGGGCCTGGCGCAGATTATTTTGTAAAAAAGCACCTGGATGCCATTTTTCAGAAAGGCCCTGCAATTGATCTTTTGTTATTGGCTTGTACACATTACCCTTTGCTGGAGCAAAAGATCCGTCAATATTTACCATCCGGGGTACAGTTGCTTTCCCAAGGTGAAATTGTAGCAACCAGTTTGGTTGATTATCTCAACAGGCATCCCGAAATAGCCAATCGTTGCACACAACAGGCCATCCTCTCCTTTAATACCACAGATAGTGCCGCTGCTTTTGATCAACAAGCCGCTCATTTCTTTGGAGGTCCTGTAACCTCTACTGAAGTCCAGCTTTCTCCAGGCAAGATCTAAATCGCTGATTAATAAGACCTTATTTTTCTTTTTCTCCTCCCATGAATGCCTTACCTTTGCCGTCCTTTCACAAAGCGCCGGGTGTGGTGACCTGTTGCAAGAAAATGGAAATCCGAATCGTTCTCCCGATTCATCTTTCATCAAACGTGAAAAATTTAGAATATTATGAAACGTACATTCCAACCGCATCGCAAACGCCGTAAAACAGTTCACGGATTTCGTAAGCGTATGCAAACCGCTAATGGTCGTAAAGTGTTAGCCAGCCGCCGTGCAAAAGGTCGTAAAAAGCTAACCGTATCTGACGAGAGTAAACTGAAATAATAAAACCTCCTCCGAGGTTTCGATAACTTTATAGCTCCGGATAAACCGGAGCTTTTTTTATTTGTACGGCATGGTTCGAAATACTTATGGTAAGGCAGAGCGTTTAAAAAGCCGAAAATCCATCGATCAGCTTTTTAAAGAGGGACATCGCTTTAATATGGGGGTGGTTCGTGTTTTTTATAACGAGGTTCAGCAACCGGGCCTTCGTGCTGGTGTAGGTGTTTCATCTCGTTTATTTAAAAATGCAGTAGACCGTAATCGCATCAAGCGTCAGTTACGTGAATGTTATCGGTTGCAGAAACAAATTCTTTCTGCTGTTGGGAATAGGACGGCCGGACTGGATCTTTTTTTTATCTACACGGCAAAAGACTTTATAGATTTTCGTGAACTCTATCAATTGGTTGAGAAAGCGCTATTAAAACTAAAAGAGAACCTTCGGTAGTTTTCTTAGCATCACCCGTATGATTAAAAAGCTGCTCATACTTCCATTTCTAATACTCATTCGAATTTATCAGTGGGTGATTTCCCCCTGGCTGGGTCCTAAATGCAGATTTACGCCCACCTGTTCGCACTATGCAGCAGCGGCCTTACAAAAACATGGAGTATGGAAAGGACTTGGATTAGCCATTAAAAGAATTAGCCGCTGTCATCCTTGGGGGAGCAGCGGCTATGATCCAGTTCCTTAATGTAGATTCTTACAGTGCTTTTTCGAAACGCGCAGCTATGGTATTCCAATTGATCACATTCCAAAAGGCACCCAAATAATCAGCTCTTCTATTCTGATATTTTAAATAATAGGCATGTTCCCAAACGTCAACGCCTAATAATGGAGTTCCTTTCACTTCTGCAATATCCATAAGCGGATTATCTTGATTGGGAGTAGAACAGATTTCTAGTTTTCCTTCTTTTACTATTAACCAAGCCCAACCACTTCCAAAACGAGTCATACCGGCCGCTGCAAATTTTTCCTGGAATGATGCATAGGATCCAAATGTAGCTTGGATAGCATCTCCTAGTTTACCAGAGGGCTCACCACCTGCTTGTGGTGCTAGGCTCTCCCAAAAAAAGGTGTGATTCCAGTGTCCACCTCCGTTATTACGCACGGCTGGAGAAATGCTGCCTGCTTCCTTAACTAATTGCTCGATTGATTTATTCTCATGAGGCGTACCGGCAATTGCTTTATTCAGGTTATCGATATAAGCCTGGTGATGTTTCCCATGATGAATTTGCATGGTCAGTGTATCAATGTGTGGTTCCAATGCTTCGTGGGCGTATGGAAGGGGAGATAAAGTAAATGGCATGTTTTTCTTTTTTAGAATAACAAAATTACGACAGACTGGTTCGTCAACGGCGGGCTTTAAAAAATTCCTTCATTAATTGTGCGGCTTCCTCTGCACAGCAACCCACAGACAATTTTGTTTGAGGATGAAGTGCCCAGTTTGTTCCTACTAAACGCTTGTATCCATTTTTTTCGTCGGCGGTGCCATATACCACACGGCCTATTTTGCTCCAATAGAGTGCGCCCGCACACATCGGGCAGGGTTCCACCGTTACATAAAGGGTGGCTTCAGGTAGGTATTTACTGCCCATGGCATTAAAAGCAGCCGTGAGGGCGATCATTTCAGCATGTGCCGTTGGGTCTTGAAGGCGTTCTGTCATATTATGTCCCCTTGCTATCACTCTTCCTTCTTGCACCACAATGGCACCAACAGGAACTTCTTCCTCCTCCATTGCTTTTTTAGCTTCTTGCAAGGCCAGTTTCATGAAATGTGCATCATCCATAGTGGAGGTTTTCCTAACTTGGTTCAAATTTTAGATATGGACTACGTCCCAGCGCTAACAAAGATGAGGGAATATTTTGCATCTGGCGTAACGCATTCGGTTGAATTTAGAAAACAACAGTTACGATTATTGCGTGATGCAATCCTGCAGCACGAACAAGCAATTAATGAAGCCTTGCATCAGGATTTACATAAGAGCCCCGAAGAAGTGTGGGTAGCAGAAACCGGTTTAGTTGTAGCTGAAATTAATCTGGCGCTCAAAAAGCTTGATCAATGGGTCCAACCTCAAACGGTTCGTACTAATCTACTCAACCTTCCTTCCTCCAGTCGTATTATGGCTGAGCCACTCGGGGTGGTCTTGATTATTGCGCCTTGGAATTATCCTTTTCAACTTTTATTCAATCCACTGGTTGGCGCCATTGCGGCAGGTAATTGTGTGGTATTGAAGCCCAGTGAATTTGCTCCGGCTACCGCCGCTGTTATGAAAAAAATTGTGGAGTCGGTATTTGAGTCGGCCTATGTTTATTTGACAGAGGGAGATGGCGCCACCGTGGTGCCCTCGTTGATGGATTCCTTCCGTTTTGATCATGTGTTTTACACCGGTAGTACCGCTGTAGGACGAATTATTTATCGCATGGCTGCAGATAAATTAACGCCAGTTACGCTGGAGCTTGGTGGAAAAAGCCCTTGTGTAGTGGAGGAAGATGCCTCGATTGAAGTAGCAGTCAAACGTATTGCCCTTGCTAAATGGAATAACGCCGGACAAATTTGTGTTGCGCCTGATTATATTTTAGTACACGCGTCAGTGCGGGATCGATTTATTGCGGCGTTGCAAAAAGTGATGGAACAATTTTTCTCGGCAGATCCATCGCAGTGTGATCATTATGGAAGAATTATCAATGTCCGTCAGTTTGATCGGTTGGTCAATTATCTTTCGATGGGAACTGTGCTGGCTGGGGGGTCTTATAACCGTGATACACGTTATATCGCTCCAACCTTGTTGACAGATGTAAAACTCGATTCACCATTGATGCAGGAAGAAATTTTTGGACCCTTACTGCCGATTCTTTCTTATAACTCCTTTGAAGAAGCTTGTTCTATCATAGCACGCAATCCTGATCCTCTTGCATTCTATGTCTATACGGAAAGTAAGGAAAAAGAAAAGCAATGGTTACAACGTATTCCTGCTGGTGGTGCTTGTGTCAATAATTCGGTATTTCATTTATTGAATCACCGTCTTCCCTTTGGGGGTAGAGGAACCAGTGGGGTAGGTGCCTATCACGGTAAATATTCATTTGATACATTCAGTCACAAGAAAAGTGTATTACGAACACCCACCTGGCCGGATCCTTCTCTCAAGTATCCACCATTTCGTGGCAAACTGGGGTTATTAAAAAAATTAATAGGATGAACAAACGATTTCCTTTTAAAACGGTGTTGGGGGTGGCGCTCCTGGCAGGTATCTTTTATTTTTTCTGGCAAAATCGAAATAACCGTGCCATGACTATTCGACAACAATTATTAAAAACCTTTTATCCTGCTTTACTGTGGCTCACTAAAGCAGGGAATAAAAACACACAGTTTATTGCACAGGAAGCAACAACCGCTCCTGTTTCCTTTTACTCACTTCAAGCAGTGGGACTGAATGGAACATCATTTGACTGGTCCAGCTTACGGGGAAAAAAAGTATTGATTGTAAATACAGCCAGCGATTGTGGATACACGGCCCAATATGCAGAATTGCAAAGTTTGTATACGCAGTTTGGAGATCGTTTGATTATTTTAGGATTTCCCTGTAATCAATTCAAGGAACAGGAAAAGGGAAGTGACCAAGATATTGCTTCCTTTTGTCAGGTTAATTATGGAGTTACTTTTCCGTTATTTCAAAAGGCAGATGTAAAAGGAATCAACCAGCATCCTGTATATCAATGGCTCAGTAATCCTGCTAAAAATGGATGGAATAAGCAGGAGCCAGTTTGGAATTTTTCTAAATATTTAATTGATGAGGAAGGTCGACTAACGCATTATATGGATCCTTCTGTATCTCCGCTTGATCCTCGTTTAATCAAGGCTATCGCTCCTTAGTTAACAGGACAATGCTGATGATAGTTGATCAGCTCAATTGATGTTTTTTCAAACTGATAACCCGCATAGGTTTTAGCTACCTGATCCAGCACTGCATTAATTTCTTCCTCTGTTTTTAAAGTAACCAGTTGGTTGCGAAACTCTTTAATATTAGGTAGTCCTTTCAGATAATTTGCATAATGTCTTCTCATTTCATTGACACCCACTACCGGATTTTTCCATTCAATGGAGCGACGCAAGTGTTTACGACATACCGCTACTCTTTCCTCCACGCTGGGAGGGTTTAAATGTTGCCCTGTCTCAAAAAAATGTTTAATCTCACGAAAAATCCAAGGATAGCCAATGGCCGCTCTTCCAATCATAATCCCATCCACTCCATATCGATTCTTGTAGGCCAATGCTTTTTCGGGTGAGTCGATATCTCCATTTCCGAAAATGGGTATTTTGATACGGGGATTATTCTTGACTTTCCCAATCAGTGTCCAGTCGGCTTCTCCTTTGTAGAGTTGCATTCTGGTTCTTCCGTGAATAGCCAGTGCTTGTATTCCTACATCTTGCAAACGCTCCGCTACCTCTTCAATGTTTTTAGTGCTATCGTCCCAGCCTAAACGTGTTTTAACAGTCACTGGTAATGAAGTAGATTTCACAACCGCATCGGTCAGTCGTACCATCAAATCTAAATCGCGCAATACGCCTGCTCCTGCTCCTTTTAGCGCAACTTTTTTTACCGGGCAGCCAAAATTTATATCGAGTAAATCAGGTTGCGTTACTTCTACAATTTTTGCAGCCAATGCCAAACTCTCTTCATCCCCCCCGAAAATTTGAATACCAATTGGACGTTCATAATCAAAAATGTCCAACTTTTTCCTGCTTTTGATAGCATCTCTAATCAATCCCTCCGACGAAATAAACTCGGTATACATCAGATCAGCTCCATTATCCTTACAAACAGCACGGAATGGCGGATCACTCACATCCTCCATGGGTGCTAGCAAGAGCGGAAAGTCGGGTAAGGTCGTAGAGCCAATTCTGACCATCGTTGGGTTTTACCTATTTTTGATTATTCCGTAATTCAGTAAGAAAGCACAAATTTACAACCTAAACAGCCACGGATTCATGAAGGGACTTTTTCAGCACAAAACAGCAGGGCAACAGTTTTTTTTATTACTCAGCCTCTCACTCTTTAGTTTTTTTGTGATTGGATTGCTCGGCACCTATGCTTTGACAATTATTACGGGTATTTCATTGGAGCAAGTTGGTGC
>BJGL01000045.1 GCA_014190475.1 Bacteroidota bacterium | reverse complement strand
GTTTTTGGAGAGTGCGAATCCTACGTTGTAATAATGCATTTTGTAGGTCTGGTAGTTGGTCATGTCGCTTACAAAAAGGGAAAGTCCATTGGGAAAGCTCCATTCAGCCAACAAACCTGCCCAGTTCCGTTCGTCACTATTCACCCACATGTGTTCGGCATTCAGTCGTAGCTGGTATTTTTTCTTGATCTTAATATAATGGTCTGTAACTGCCAATGTAGCGCGTACGTCTCCATAGGGCCCACCCTGTAAAATAGTCCGGTTATAAAAAAGATTAATGAAGGTTAAAAGGGTCTTATAATCTTTGGTCCATCGCTTGTCAATAATAAGGTTGAGGTCTCTGAATAGTTTTGTTTTACCGAAGGCAATGAAGCGTTTACTGATAAAACCCTCGCCGGTGGTAACACGCGTACTGTCTAATGCATGGTAGTTTGAATAGTTAATATCGATTCGCGTGCCATACTTACCACCTAGTGGTGTATTTTTTTTGAAGCGAATAAAAAAATCACCCATCCCTCCAATTTCACCGATGGGCTGAATGGAATGCGGATAAATATTCGCTAATAGGTTGGTATGTTGTCTAGTCAGTGCTGGTGTATAGTTAATGGAGGCTACCGCATCACTTGAATTAAAATTGCCCTTGTAGTCTGCGTTTTCTAACCGACGAAATTGTAGCTGAACTCCCATTCTATTAGTGGGGTCTTGCCATCCGGTTTTTAGAAATAAAATCAAGCCTTTCTTTTTTATGTAATCATTAGGGAAGTTGGCTTCAATTGATTTATGCACCCATTCACCTGAAAAGTTAAATGCATTGTATTGCCCATTAAATCGTGCGGCAAAAGCTTCTACCTGTTGCGGAAACTTAGGGTCGGCGCCATAGTAGCGCATAAATCTTTTGACATAGCTGGTTCCAAGTTGTAATAACTGTGTGTTGCCATCTTTTTCTCGATTAATGGGGGACCACTCAAGGTCACCGCCCATTACTTCCCCAGGAGAGCGCTCCATGAAAGTGCGGGGCCGTCCCCAAATAGCTTTAATTTTCAATGATTGAAAAGGGGAGTATCGAATACCAAGTCCATCGATATTATTGTCCAACCCCAAACTCCTTTCTTCAAAAGCCCGGAAGATCAATCCGTTTCCAAATTGTTCGAAAAAATTACCTACGTGTACATCAATTTTTTTGTTGGTGTATCGAATAAAACGTCTCACCAACTTGTTCCCCTCATAGCGGGTAGGAAAACCCTGTAAGGCTGGATTATAACCTTCAAATTGGAGCCCAGCTCTAATGCCTTTGTATTGGTAGTTGGCAGTCAGGTATGTATTGGATGCAAATCTTTTTTCTGGTGCCAGAATATTTCCCCGCTTGTTATCCAGGTAATATTGATTATTAGTTTCGAGACTACCGTTTAATTTACTCTCTTTAAAAAAACCTCTTCCTTGCGAAAACCCTGAAAGGCTTACGGAAAGGAAAATAGAAAAAAGGAGTATTCGCATCTTACAATGTTTTTAGTAGAGCTAGTATTTTATCCTCATTGCCTGGTACATAAGCGGTATATCGTTTTACAATTACCCCTTTTTTGTCAATTACCAATGTGTGTGGGATCAAAGAAATGTTCAAGGCACGTTTGAGATCCTGATTCTCGTCCCAAAAAACTTCAAAACTCCAGTCGTGTAACCCTGCTGTTTTTTTAATGCCAGATGCCGTGCGACTATCGTCTATGGATATTGCAATAATTCGAGCCGGGGTTTCTTTTTTCCAAGTCTCTGTCAAATCATTGAACGCATCTAATTCCTGCAAACAAGGTTTGCACCAAGTTGCCCAAAAACTGATCACTAAGGGCACATCACTGTTTTGAAAGACTGCCGTGTTCACTTCTTTCCCCGCAATTGATTTGATTACTACCGATGGCAGTTTTTCTTGCGCCAGTAACGTTAGCGGTATAAATAAGATTATAAAGAGCAAAGAGCGCATGGGTGATTGTTTATGCGAATATAGAGGACTGTGTCTTAACTTAAGCGTTATTTTAGCAGGCGGATGCATACTTCAGTACATAAAAAAATACTACTTAATCAATACGCTGCCATTGTCTTGCGTGTAAGTTGGGCCCTTTTTTTGCTTTGGTTGACCCGGTTTGTATTTTTCATTTTCAATTATTCCAGCTTCCATACTTTGCAGTTAACGGATTGGGGTCCGATTTTATGGGGAGGGCTTCGATTTGACATAGCTGCCATTTGTTATATCAACTCGCTTTATATTCTTTTACAAGCAATTCCCTTGCGAATTCGATATTACCAGCAATTTCAACGCTTTGCTCGTGGGCTTTTCATTTCTACAAATGGCCTTGCCTTATTCGTGAACTGTGTGGATATGGTATACTTCCCCTTTACACTTCGTCGTACAACCGCTAGCGTGGTGCGTGAATTTGCTAATGAGGATAATCTTGGAGCAATTCTTACTACCGCTGCGTGGCACTACTGGTATTTTCTTCCCGTCTTCCTTCTTTTTCTATGGCTGCTGGTACTGGGTTATAACCGAATTGCAGTTCGACCTCCGATGTTATTTCGTCCTACATTTTTTTATGCTGGCTCAGTAGGGATGTTATTGGTTTTCCCCTTTTTGATGGTAGGGGGTATTCGGGGAGATTGGCGTTATTCCACTCGTCCCATTACTATGAGTAATGCCGGGCAATATGTAAAAAATCCTGGTGATATACCGCTGGTACTGAATACACCATTTTGTATGCTGCGCACCATCCGGCAGCAATTTTATAAAGAAGATCAATTTTACACTGATAAGGAGGTTGAAACAATTTATTCTCCTGTACTTCCGCTAAATCCTTCCCAGCCATTCAAGGCTGAGAATGTGGTGATCTTAGTGTTGGAAAGTTTTGGTCGTGAGTCAATAGGATTTTATAATCGCGGTTTGAATAATGGAACCTATAAAGGATACACGCCCTTTCTGGATTCCCTGCTTTCCAAGAGTTATGTGTTTGAAAATGGATTTGCGGCCGGACGAAAGTCCATTGATGCATTACCCGCTGTTTTAGCCGGAATTCCCTCTGGAGAATTGCCCTTTGTACTTACACCCTATGTATCTAACCCAAGCAAGAGCCTTCCTCAAATCTTAAAGGAAAAGGGGTATCACACCTCCTTTTTTCATGGTGCTCCAAATGGGTCAATGGGATTTAAAGCCTTGGTCAACTTATTAGGTGTTGAAAATTATTATGGTAAGGACGAATACGATAATGATCAGGATTTTGATGGAACCTGGGGAATTTGGGACGAACCTTTTTTGCAGTTTTTTGCCAGTCGGTTGGATAGTTTTCCAGAACCTTTTCAGTCTACGTTATTTACGGTTTCCTCGCATGAGCCTTTTGAAGTGCCTGTACAATACCGGAATGTTTTTCCGAAGGGTGAGCACCCCATTCGTGAGGTAACGGGGTACACCGATTATGCGTTAAAAAGGTTTTTTGAACAAATTAGTTCTAAGCCCTGGTTTAGAAGAACCTTGTTTGTTATTACGGCTGATCATGCCTCCATTTCAAATCATCCTACGTACCAAACTGCATGGGGAAATATGGCTATTCCTATTTTTTTCTATCATCCTTCTGACAGTTTGCAAGCTTTTGTACCCGGGAATATCCAGCAAACAGATATTATGCCTTCGGTGCTGGGGTATTTGGGATTTAAAGGGTCTTTACTTTCATTTGGTAAAAATGTTTTTGCGGATAAGTCAGAAAATTGGGTAGTCAACTACTATGGAGGCTTTCAGTTGATGCAAGACCAGTATTTGTATCAACGCAAAGAGAATACTGCTGGCTTGCTCTTTGATTTTAAAAAAGATCCACTTTTACGCCACAATCTTGCTTCTCAGGAAAAACAACTTGTGTCAAGAATGGACAGTAGGCTCAAAGCTTTTGTTCAACAATATCATAACCGACTTATCCGTAATCAACTCCTGCCACCTGCCCGTTAGCGTGTATCTTTGCTCCCCCTATGGCGCGCACCAATAGCAAAAAGTTAAATCCAAAAACTGACCTGGAATTTATTGAGGTTACAGGTGCGCGTGTTCACAATCTCAAAAACCTTGATATCGCTATACCCAAAAACAAGTTAGTGGTAATTACAGGTATAAGTGGTTCTGGAAAATCCTCGTTGGCTTTTGATACCATTTACGCAGAAGGGCAACGACGCTATTTGGAAACATTTGGTGCGTATGCTCGTCAGTTCGTAGGCGATATGGAAAGACCGGATGTAGACCGAATTACCGGGCTTTCTCCAGTAATTGCCATTGAGCAAAAAACAACTAGTAAAAATCCGCGCTCCACGGTGGGAACTGTAACAGAGGTGTATGATTTTTTGCGATTACTATTTGCAAGAATTGGTCGGGCTTATTCCTACAATACCGGAAAGCCCATGGTCAAATGGAGTGAGGATGAAATTGTGCAGGCTATCTTTCAAAATTTTGAAGGAAAGAAAATTTCGGTATTGGCCCCGCTTGTGCGAGGCAGAAAAGGGCACTATCGTGAATTATTTGAAGAGTATAGAAAGAAAGGATATTTAAAAGTAAGGGTGGATGGCACCACGCGGGATTTGCAAGCCAAGATGCAAGTGGATCGTTATGTAATTCATGATATTGAATTAGTGATCGATCGTTTGCAAGTGGAGGCGTCTATGCGAACGCGATTAAGTCAAAGTGTGCAGCAGGGTCTACAATTAGGGAAAGGCTTGTTGTTTTTGGAAGTAGAGGGACACGGAATTGTGCAGTATTCTAAACAATTGATGTGTGAGGATACAGGAATTAGTTATGAGGAGCCCTCTCCTAATTCATTTTCATTTAATTCTCCCTATGGGGCTTGTCCTGCTTGTAAGGGGTTGGGCGTAAGTCATCACGTAAATATGAAAGCTGTTCTTCCCGATACTTCGCTCAGTATTAGCGAGGGCGGGATTGTTCCGCTTGGTGAAGAACGTGACGCTTGGGTTTTTAGACAGGCGCAGGAGATGGCTAAAAAGCATAAGATTTCATTTAAAACACCCATTGATGCACTTCCTAAAAAGCAATTGAATCTTTTATTGTACGGGAATGAGGAAGGGGTGCTTACTACGGAGGATTTTTCTGATCTCCAGTTTAGTCCCAATGGACCCTTTGAGGGCGTTGTTAACTTATTACAACGCTGGTATGCGAATCCCTACAGTGAAACTATACGTGAGTGGACCGAAGATTTTATGGAGGTGAAGCCGTGCACCACCTGTGAGGGCACTCGTCTACGAAAAGAGAGTAATTGGTTTCGTGTGGATCAAAAAAATATTGCCACGCTAAGCGCGATGAACCTGGATAATCTGGCTGCCTGGTTTGATGGGGTAGAACTTCGCTTATCCAAAAAAGAAAATACCATTGCAAAAGATATTTTAAAGGAGATTCGTGATCGTCTAGATTTTCTATTGCAAGTAGGGTTGGGCTATTTATCATTGAATCGTTCCAGCCGAAGCTTAAGTGGTGGTGAATCACAGCGAATTCGATTGGCCACGCAAATCGGATCGCAGTTAAGAGGCATCACCTATATCTTGGATGAGCCGTCGATTGGATTACATCAACGCGATAATCATCAGCTTATAGAAGCGTTGAAAAAAATGAGGGATCTTGGTAATACGGTGATTGTCGTGGAACATGATAAAGACATCATGATGGCGGCGGATCATCTTATTGATATTGGTCCTCGTGCCGGATTTCACGGAGGAAAAATTGTGGCGGCAGGAACTCCTTCCTCGTTTCTAAAATTGAATACGCTTACTGCCGGTTATTTGAATGGCAAACTACAATTGCCCGTTCCGGCTACTCGTCGCACCGGTACTGGAAACTCTTTAATCTTGCAGGGTGCAAGCGGAAATAATTTACAAAAAGTAAATGCTGAGTTTCCGCTTGGAAAATTGATTGTGGTTACCGGCGTTAGTGGCTCGGGTAAATCCACGTTGATCAATGAAACGTTGTACCCCTTACTGGCAAAGCATTGCTATGATTCCCGCGTGCAGCCCCTGGCTTATAAAAAACTAAGTGGGTTGGAGCATATCGATAAAGTGATTGAAATCGATCAGTCTCCCATCGGAAGAACTCCCCGAAGTAATCCTGCTACCTATTGTGGGTTCTTCACTGAAATCCGAACCTTGTTCTCAACCTTACCTGAAAGTAAAGTCAGAGGCTATGGAGCCGGTCGCTTTTCTTTTAATGTGCGTTCCGGCCGTTGTAATACCTGTGAGGGTGGGGGAATGCGGGTAATTGAAATGAACTTTCTCCCTGATGTTTACGTACACTGTTCCAGTTGTAATGGAAAGCGATACAACCGCGAAACGTTGGAAGTGCGCTACAAAGGAAAATCGATAGCGGATGTATTGGATATGACGGTGGAGGAGGCTATTGCATTTTTTCAAACCATTCCTTACATCTACAGAAAAATCAAAGTTTTGGAAGAAGTGGGGTTAGGTTATGTAACGCTGGGTCAGGCAGCTACTACCTTAAGTGGTGGTGAAGCACAGCGCGTAAAACTATCTACCGAGTTGGCTAAGCGAGATACTGGAAAAACATTTTATATCCTGGACGAACCCACCACCGGTTTGCATTTCGAAGATATTCGTCACTTGATGGATGTGTTGAACAAATTAGTGGATCGTGGTAATACCGTGTTGGTTATTGAGCACAATATGGATGTTATCAAAATGGCAGATCACATCATTGATCTGGGTCCAGAGGGTGGCGATGGGGGAGGATCAATTTTATTTCAGGGAACACCCGAGGAAATGGTTAAGAAAACCAACACGCATACCGCAACCTTTTTGAAACTGGAGTTGGCAGCTGGCCACTAGCTTTTTCGGATCATGTGAATGTGTTCAATCCCGTCTTCTAGGTATATTTCTCCTTCCCGGACAAAACCAAAGGATTGATAAAAATTTTCCAGGTACAATTGAGCGCCAATCTCTATGGGGCCTCCTCCAAATAGTTTTTCACAGTAGTTGATGGACTCTTCCATGAGTAATTTACCTACTCCGGTTCTGCGAACTGCTGCTGCTGTAACTACTCTGCCTATGGAGCAACTTTCATAAGCTAACCCAGCAGGCAGCAATCGAGTACAGGCCACCAGCTGGTTGTTTATTTTTCCCAATAAATGCCAGGATCGTTGGTCCATATTGTCCATATCCAAAAAAACACATTGCTGTTCTACCACAAAAACGGCAGAACGTAAGGTGAGTAGTTCATATAAATCAGAGGGGGTAAGTTCCTCAAATTTGTGAAGAGACCAGCTGATCCTATTCATTGTTAGGAGGCAATGCGCTTGAGTGAAGCAATAGTAGCAAGGGGTTCCTTGGATTTAAAAACGGTGTTGCCAGCTACGAGTACATCGGCACCAGCTTTGACTATAGCAGGAGCATTGTCAAGGGTTACTCCTCCGTCGATCTCAATCAGCGCAGACGAATCACTTTCTGTAATCAACTTTTTTAGTTCAGTAATTTTTGGAAGGGTAGAGGGTATAAATTGTTGTCCGCCAAATCCAGGATTCACACTCATGAGACAAACCAGCTCTATTTCTTTAATCACATTGGAAAGTGTAGCTACCGGCGTGTGTGGATTGAGCGCAACACCTGCTTTGATTCCCATTTCCTTGATCTGTTGTACGGTTCTGTGCAAATGAATACAGGCTTCCGCATGAACAGTGATAATATCAGCACCTGCTTCCTTAAAAGCGGTTAAATACCGCTCAGGTTTTTCAATCATCAGATGAACATCGCAAGTTTTGGCAGTAGCTTTTCTGAAAAACTGAATTAACATGGGGCCAAAACTGATGTTGGGTACAAAATTTCCGTCCATCACATCGAGGTGATACCAATCTGCTTCACTTTTGTTGAGCAGGTCACAATCGGCCTGAAGATTCAGGAAATTTGCGGAAAGCAGAGAAGGGGCTACAATCGGCATAGCTGCAAGTTAGTAATCATTTTTCAAGTTCACGGATGGCATCCCTCGCTTCTTGCAAGGTGCTGTCCAAGGAAAGTGCCAATTTATAGTGAACTAAGGCCAGTTCATTTTTTTGCTCATGCGCTGCAACTTTAGCAATCCAGTAGTGACAGGGAGCATAGGAAGGGGCCACCGCTCTCAGTAACTCCAGCTCTTTGCGCGCCGCTGCTGATTTTTTTTGTGCCAACAAAAGCGCCGCTTTTTCAATATAAGCTTCCAAGAATGTGTAGTCGGCTACGATGGTTTTATCAAAAAGCGCTAATGATTTTACTGTGTCTTTGATTTCTGCATAATAAATACCCAAGTAGTAATAGGGGGACGCTCCCGTCTGTTTATCGGGTGCATGGAGCAGGGAGTCACAAAGCGATAGTACTCGGGAATCGCCTTTTTCAGCCCACAAAAGCGCCTGGTCATACACAGAGAGTACCGCTGCAGACTGGATTGAATCTGTAGGAAAACTCTTTTGTATGGTTGAATCCGTTCCGGGTTTCTCCTTGCAACTTGATAAGAACGAAAGCAATAGGCCTATGATGACGATACCTGTTGGGGTATTTTGAAATCTTTGACAATCGGCTGACACTTGAACCATACCCCAAAGATAACTTTGCATCCCTCAATATCCGTCTATGAGCAGTATCCATGCATTTTTTCGCGTCAAACCTCTTTTGTTATTACTGGTCCTGATCAGTTTTTTATCAAATCAAATGTTAGGTCAAGACAGTTTACGTTATGCAGAGGAGTCGCATCTTCGAAATATTCGTCAATTGACATTTGGCGGGGATAATGCGGAGGCTTATTGGAGCTATGATGGAAAATCGCTAGTGTTCCAGCGTACCTCTTTAAAAGATGGCATTCCATGTGATCAGATTTTTGTAGGGCGTGTTCCTGAAAATGCTGCTTCACCTTTTGAATTTAAATTAGTAAGCACAGGCAAAGGAAGAACCACTTGCGCCTTTTTCACCAAGGATAATCAACATATCATTTATGCCTCTACGCATTTGGTTAGCGGCGAATGTCCGCCAGTTCCGGATCGAGCAAAGTATGGTAACAAATACATTTGGCCCTTATACAGAGGCTACGATATTTTCCAGGCAGATTTAAATGGAAAGATTGTAAAGCAAATCACCAATTCTCCTTACTATGACGCCGAGGCCACCCTTTCACCGGATGGTAAAAAAATGATTTACACCAGCACCAAAGACGGTGACATAGAACTTTACATCATGGATCTCAAGTCTGGAAAAGAAAAAAGAATCACCAATGAATTAGGGTACGATGGGGGAGCTTGGTTTAGTCCGGATGGTAAAAAAATCATTTGGCGTGCCTCTCGCCCTAAAACAGAGGCGGCTATCACTGAATACAAAGAGTTGCTGGCGCAGGACCTGGTTGCTCCCACTAACATGGAGGTATGGGTCGCTGATGTGGATGGTTCTAACGCCAAGCAGGTCACCAATTTTGGACAGGCTAATTGGGCTCCTACTTTTATGCCGGATAGCAAGCGTATCATCTTTGCATCCAACCACGAATACAAGCGTGGATTTCCTTTCAACCTATACACCATCAATGGAGATGGTTCCAATTTGCAAAAAGTGAGCCGAGACAAAGGGTTTGATGCATTTCCTATGTTCAGCCCTGATGGAAAGCGAATTGTTTTTGCAAGCAATCGCAATAACGGGGGTACCCGCGATACCAATGTTTTTGTGGCCGACTGGGTAGAGTAAGAAAGGCTTCTTACATTTGTTTACCTAAACAAATGCTATATGGAAACCGGACTTTTGCACTTACACAATGCCCTACGTTGGGTAGTGTTATTATTACTTGTTTGGAGTTTGATCCAAGCAATGACAAAAAAAGAATCCATCCGTAGCAGCAGCCTTTGGCTGATGATTGCCTCACACACGATGTTGTTAATTGGGCTTTATCAAACCATAGCGGGGCGATATGGCTGGACAACCTTGAACCTTCCTGAAGGAACTTCAGTAATGCGTGATTCATTTTATCGATTTTTTCTGATTGAGCATCCCGTTTTGATGATAACCTCAATTGTATTAATCACCTTGGCGCGCGGCAAAGCAAAGCAATTGAACTTCCGCTCTGTTACCTGGTTGCTTGCAATTGCTTTGGTATTGATACTGGCGGGTATACCCTGGCCAGGAAGAGAATTAGTGGGAAGACCGCTGTTCCCCGGTGCATAAGGTTACAGTTCGTATTACAAATTAATCACTGAACTCCTATGGCGCATTATCATAAACTTGGACAGATTCCGCATAAGCGACACACACAGTTTCGTAAGCCGGATGGAACCTTGTATAGTGAACAGTTGTTTTCCACCGAGGGATTCAGTGATGATTACTCGTTGCTCTATCACTGTCATCCTCCTACGCAGATCATAAAAACTGAACCGCAGCTGGATGTTTCTCCTCAGATTGCAGAGGAAAAAATGTTAAAGCATCGCAGCTTTGAAGGATTTAAAGTCAAACCTGAAGCTGATTTCTTAAAGAGTCGTGTGCCGGTGTTAGTCAATAACGATTGTCATATTGTATTGGCTTCTCCGCAGCAAAGTATGACTGATTATTTCTACAAGAATACCGATGCGGACGAACTGATTTTTGTGCATGAGGGATCTGGAAAAGTGCTTACTCAATATGGACAATTGCCATTTTCCTATGGCGATTATATTATTTTACCCCGAGGAACCATCTATCAGATTCATTTTGATACGCCTGTGAATCGGCTGTTTATCGTAGAGTCTTTTTCGCCCTTGCGTTTTCCTAAAAGATATATGAGTCGTTTCGGACAGCTCATGGAACATTCCCCATATTGTGAGCGCGATATTCGTCCTCCACAAGATTTACTCACCATTGACCAGCAAGGAGATTTTTTGATCCGCGCTAAGAAAAAGGGGATGCTGTATGGTCTTCATTATGGAACACATCCTTTTGATGTGGTAGGTTGGGATGGATGTTGTTATCCCTACATCTTTTCCATTCATGATTTTGAGCCCATCACAGGACGGGTACATATGCCGCCTCCGATTCACCAGACATTTGAGACCAACAGTTTTGTAGTTTGTTCTTTTGTTCCCAGACTTTACGACTATCACCCGCAGGCAATCCCTGCCCCCTACAATCATAGCAATATCGACAGTGATGAAGTGATTTACTACGTTGACGGCGATTTTATGAGTCGTAAAAGTGTTACCCGTGGTATGATCACACTTCACCCGGCGGGTATTCCACATGGTCCCCATCCAGGTGCTGTTCAAAAAAGCATTGGTGCCAAGGAAACAAAGGAATTGGCCGTAATGGTGGACACTTTCCGCCCCCTTATGTTAACAAAGCAAGCCTTAGACATTGAAAATCAAGGCTATGTAATGAGTTGGGCTGAGTAATCCCCTCACTTTCAAAATTTTAGGGATTTTCTTCGTTATTCACTGATAACGACCTATCTTTGCACCCCTTAAAATCGTATGTCGAAACAACCGCTGATCAAGCAGGATGGAGTCATTTTAGAAGCATTATCCAATGCTATGTTCCGGGTAAAACTGGAAAATGGACACGAAATCTTAGCTACGATCTCAGGAAAAATGCGAATGCACTACATCCGTATTCTCCCCGGTGATAAAGTTGGTGTTGAACTTTCTCCCTACGATTTGACAAGGGGACGGATCAATTTCCGTTATAAATAAGACTGTTAAACAGAATAAAGATGAAAGTAAGAGCCTCTATCAAAAAGCGCAGCGCAGATTGTAAGATTGTCCGTCGTAAAGGCAAGCTGTACATCATTAACAAGAAAAATCCTCGTTACAAGCAGCGCC
>BJGL01000044.1 GCA_014190475.1 Bacteroidota bacterium | reverse complement strand
TAGCCGGACACGTTGTGATTGGAGACTGGTCTATTCTTGGTGGAATGTGTGCTGTACACCAGTTTGTAAATATTGGAGCGCATGCGTTTGTAAGCGGAGGTTCATTAGTGAGCAAGGATATTCCGCCTTATATAAAAGCAGGTCGTAATCCACTTAGCTATGCAGGCGTAAATTCAGTGGGGCTGAAACGAAGAGGATTTAGTGTAGACCGTATCAATCATATTCTGGATGTATACCGGGTGATCTATAACAAAGGATTCAACACGACTCAGGCCTTGGAATTTTTGGAAGAAGAAATGGCTGCCACCGACGAACGCGACGAAATAGTCACCTTTATCCGGGAAAGTAATCGCGGCATCATCAAACGATTTACCAAAGGAGCAACCGATGACGATCTCGCTGTCTGATCTCGGAAAGCGGTTTAATAGAGACTGGATTTTTCGTCGTTTAACGTACGAGTTCAGCGCAGGGAACAGTTATGCACTGATTGGCCCCAATGGATCGGGTAAAAGCACCTTATTACAAGTGATTGGTGGGGCACTTTTTTTCAACGAGGGAACAATCAACTACAGCAATGCCTCTCAGCTAAAAATTCAGGACGAACTCGTATACAAGCAAGTTTCCCTGGCAGCGCCCTATTTAGAATTGATCGAAGAGATGACAGGGCAAGAGCTCTTGGATTTTCATCAATCCTTCAAACCTTTTATAAAAGGAAAAAATAGTATTTCAATTTTAGAGGAAGTAGGCCTGCTTGATGCGGCAAACAAACAGATTCGTTATTATTCCTCAGGAATGAAACAACGACTAAAACTTGCACAAAGTTTTTTTTGCGATACAGCAGTGCTGTTATTGGATGAACCCTGTACCAACCTGGATCAAAACGGAATTGAATTATATCATCGCTTATTATCCCTCTACACCAAAGACAGAATTGTAATTATTGCCAGCAATGATTCGGTGGAATATAAATTCTGCCAACACCAGCTGCTATTGAGTGAATACAAATAAGGGTTAGCCACTGCTGGTCATCAGCAAATTCAGATCGGTATATTTCAACTCAAAACGCTGACTTAAATAATAATTAGTCAACGCGCCATTAAAAAGATAAATGCCATTGCGCAAATGCATCTTTTTCCAAAGCAGTTTTTCAAATCCTCCCTCCTCCCCCGCATCCAACAAGAGCGGCATCAATACATTACTAATAGCTTGAGAAGCCGTGCGTGCAAAACCCGAAGGAATATTGGGTACACAATAATGTATCACCCCATAGTTAGTATAGACCGGACGCTCGTGTGAAGTAATTTTTGAGGTTTCAAAACAACCGCCTCGGTCAATACTCACATCGATGATTACGGAACCGGGACGCATATGGCTGACCATTTCCTCAGATACTACCAAGGGTGTTCTTCCAGAAACGGAAGAAAGCGCTCCCACCGCTACTTCACAGGTTTTTAGTTGTTTGGCCAGTAGACGCGGTTCAATTACAGAAGTCCACATTCGTTGACCTACATTATTCTGTAATCGTTTGAGCCGATAAATATTATTATCAAAAATTTTTACAGAGGCGCCCAGGGCCAACGCCGTTCTAGCAGCGTATTCTCCTACTATGCCAGCGCCCAGAATAATCACTTTGGCAGGCGCAATCCCGGAAATACCTCCCAGCAGAACTCCTTTTCCATGATTGGCAGAACCCAAATATTGCCCGGCAATCAGCATTACCGCGCTTCCTGCAATTTCACTCATACTCCGCACAATGGGATAAGACCCGCTATCATCTTTTAAATTCTCATAGGCAATGGCCGTAATCCTTTTTTCCATCATCTTTTGCAAGATCGAGGACTGTAAAACAGAAAGATGAATGGGAGAGAAAATCAGTTGATTAAATTGGAGTAAAGGCAGATCCTCCTCAATGACCGGGGCACTTTTGATCAAGATGGGTGCCTGATATACCGTAGCCCGGTCGTGAACAATACGTGCGCCGGCTTCGCTATAATCTTTGTCTTTAAAATGTGACCCCTCACCTGCTCCCTGCTCAATCATTACTTCATGTCCGTTGCTGACCAGTACCCCAACGGCATCAGGAGTCAGTGCAATTCGGTTTTCCTGAAAAGCTGTTTCCCGCGGAATCCCTATCAACATTTTTTCGGCACGAGGCGGCACATCTAAGGTTTCCTCAAGCGGCTCATAGCTAAATGAAGGGGAAATGGAAGGTTTATGCTGGCTCATGCGTTGTATTCGTAAATGTACACAGATATCGGGTATCCTCGATGCCTGCAGGGGTAGAAACAGGTCGGATCTCCATGCGAAGGTGCAAGGCATGATCCGGGAAAATTTCAGGTGCTTTTTCCGGCCACTCTACAAAACAAATAGCACCACTATGCAAAATCTCTTCAATCCCTGCATTTCTTGCCTCCTCGTGATCCTTGATACGATACAAGTCTATGTGATAGACCGATTCCCCCTCAAGGGTAACATACTCGTTCACCAAGGAAAAAGTAGGGCTGGAGGGCTGCGTTTTTACATGGGCAGCCCGGCAAAGCGCAGCAATGAATGTAGTTTTTCCTGTACCCATAGGTGCATGAAAGGCAAATACGCGATGTGGCCCCGCTTGTTCAAAAAACAAACGCGCTGCTTGATCAATGGTTGAAAGGGTAAACTGAAGTTCCATAGATTATCAAACCAGGAAGCAATTTAATACAGAACCGCTTGTTAGAGGCCATCTCCTTTCGGTAAATTTGCAATATGGCGGTTACTAAATGGAAAGTGGGAGGAATGGATTGTAGCACTTGTGCCCTGAATATCCATCGATATTTGGACAAGGAAGGGATGAAAAATATCCGGGTGAACTTTGCTACGGGAGATGTACAGTTTGAACAAACGGGTACGCGCACAGAAGAATTCCTCGAAAAAGGGATCGAAAATTTAGGCTACACAATCGAGGGGAAAAACAATACTCCTGTAGCAGCGGAAAAAAGCAATCGCTACTCACCCCAATTAATTCGCTTTTTGCTTTGTTTACCCCCTACGCTTCTTTTACTTTTTTCACATACGCTCGGAGGCTGGATAAACTTTGGGGAATGGTTACACAACCATTGGGTACAACTAGGACTAACCATTCCGGTTTACGCAATTGGTATGCATTTTTTTGGGGCCAGCGCCTGGAAAAGCATTCGCAACCGAATGCCTAATATGAATGTATTGATTACCCTGGGAGCCACGGCGGCGTTTGTATATAGCTTGTATGGAAGTTTTAGCGGTCAGGCAGAAAACTTTATGTTTTATGAAACAGCCGCCACCATCATCACCTTAGTTTTCCTGGGCAATTATTTAGAGGATGCCTCCATCGCTTCCACACAAAGAGCATTGCAACAATTGGTAAAATCACAAAAAGTGATGGCCACCATGATTGCATTTGATGATGAACACCGCGAACAATACTTCCCAGTAGAGAATACACAATTACATGTGGGCGATTTGATTTTAATAAAAACGGGCGAACAGGTACCTATCGATTGTAAAATTCTTTGGGGAGAGTTACATGTCAATGAATCAATCATTACCGGCGAATCCCTTCCTGTACGTCGCATGGCCAAGGATAAACTGATTGGAGGAAGTTTAGTAACCGATGGAACTGTAAAAGCGCAAGTAACAGCAACCGGAGAAGATACCGTACTATCCGGAATCATTCAATTGGTCAAAGAAGCGCAAGGAGAAAAGCCCCCTGTTCAACAATTAGCGGATCGTATCAGTGCTATTTTTATTCCTACCGTTTTAGCAGTTGCGGCAGGCTGCTTTATATTGAACTATTTAGTAGTAAGTGATCTGGAAACAGCATTATTGCGAAGTATTGCCGTATTGGTAATTGCCTGCCCGTGTGCAATGGGACTAGCTACGCCAGCAGCCATCGCAGTGGGGCTGGGAAGAGCAGCGCGCAGTGGAATTCTTTTTAGGAATGCAAAAAGCTTAGAACTATTTCAACAAATTGGACAGGTTGTTTTTGACAAAACCGGTACACTTACCACCGGTCAATTTGAAATCGGAAATTTTCAAGTAACAGATTCAACTACTAGCCCGGAGCAATTTAAGGCACTAGCCTACTCGCTAGAAAAATTTTCGAATCATCCTATTGCACAATGCATCAGCAAGACCTGGAAAACGAAGGACGAACTTCAATTTAAAAAAATTGAAGAGGTCAAAGGTTTAGGTATGCTGGCCACTGATCACGAAGGCAACACCTACAGCATCGGCTCCTGGAAAACAGTACAAGAACTTACTGAAGATCTTTCGCATAATCTTTATCTCAAAAAAAATAATACACTGCTCGGTTGGGTTGATGTAACTGATCAATTACGACCGGAGGCGCAAGGAGTAATCAATTACTTGCATCGAAAAAAAATCAAAACGATATTACTGAGTGGCGATACGCTGGCACGTTGTGAAAAATTAGGACAGCAATTAGGTATCGGTGTGATCTACGCAGAGAAAAGTCCTGCTGATAAGTTATCCATACTAGAAGCGCTCAATCAGGAAAAACCTACCGCGATGGTAGGAGATGGTATCAATGATGCGCCCGCACTGGCAAAAGCCACGATTGGTATTTCCATGAACGATGCTTCGCAATTGGCGGTTCAAACAGCGCAAGTGGTACTGATGAATCATGGATTAAAAAAATTACCCGCCGCATTAGGATTAGGTCGTCACACTTATTTAACCATCAAACAAAATCTATTCTGGGCATTTGCCTATAATGTGATTGCAATCCCTGTTGCAGCAGTAGGATACCTTACTCCCACTATTGGGGCATTAGTGATGGGGCTTAGCGATGTGGTGTTAGCTATTAATTCTGTCCGTTTGTTTGTAAAGCGGGTAGAATGAGTCAATCCCTTACGGTTTTAAATAAATATTGGGGGCATACAGCATTTAGACCTGGACAGCTTGCTATCATTGAAGCCGTGTTAGCGGGTAAGGATGCCCTGGCCATACTACCTACGGGTGGAGGTAAATCAATTTGCTATCAGGTACCTGCCTTGCAATTATCCGGTATTTGTTTAGTAATCTCCCCGCTGATAGCGCTGATGAGAGATCAGGTAGAAAATTTACGAAATAAACAAATCACTGCCTTTGCCTTGTACAGCGGTATGAGTCGTAAGGAAGTGATCAACACCTTGCAAGTTGCCAGTTCCAGTAATTGTAAATTTTTATATGTTTCACCAGAACGTATTGAATCAGATTTGTTTCAGGAATATTTACCCGGTTTAAATATTCAATTGATTGCAGTAGATGAAGCGCATTGTATATCACAATGGGGCTATGATTTCAGACCACCCTATTTAAGAATCGCACAACTTCGAGCGCAACTACCGGATGTTCCCATCATGGCATTAACAGCCTCAGCAACGCCAGTAGTACAACAGGATATTATCGATAAACTGCAATTAGTAAATCCTGCATGGATCAAACAATCCTTTGCAAGACCTAATCTTTCCTACAGTGCTTTTGAAGTGGAAATAGCGATTCCTAAAATTTCCAATATTCTCCAGCAAGTAAAAGGAAGCAGTATTATTTACTGCAGAACCCGAAAGCGAACCCAGGAAATTGCCAGTTTGCTAAAGGCGCAGGGAATAGAAGCCAGTTTCTATCATGCAGGATTGGAGGCCCAGGTCCGTCAAGAAAGACAAGCAGCCTGGAAAAACAATCAAACGGCTGTGATGGTCTGTACGAATGCGTTTGGAATGGGCATTGACAAGCCCGATGTGAGAACGGTGATTCATGTGGGCCTACCCGATTGTTTGGAAAACTATTACCAGGAGGCAGGACGAGCCGGTCGTGATGGAAAAAAATCCTACGCCGTACTGCTCTTTACTGCGGGGGATAAAAATGAATTATTTGCGTCCATCGCTGAGCGATTTCCTTCACTCGAATCGATTCGGGAGGTGTACCAGGCTATTGCTAACTACTTACAACTACCTGTAGGAAGCGGCGAAGGTCAATACTTTGATTTTGATTGGAGCGCTTTTATTCATCGTTTTAAATTACCTGCGCCACTAGTGTTGCATGCTTTAAAAATTCTGGGGCAGGAAGGCTGGGTTGAATATAATGATGCCGTTTTTATTCCACCTCGAATTCAATTTGTAGCCCCGCGTGTACTACTTGAGTCCCTGGAACAAGCAGATCCCGATCTGGACAGACTCAGTAAAACACTATTAAGAACGTATAGTGGTATTTATGATCAACCGGTAAATATTTCAGAAAAACAAATAGCTTCCCTACTTAAGTGCCCGCTAGAGGAAATTCAAACGCAACTACAAGATTTACAAAATCGCGGTATTCTCACCTGCTATCCTCAAAAAGAAGAACCACAATTATTTTTCCCGGTTCCCCGTATAAGAGCAGAAGAATTAGTAATTAATCAAGGTAATTTACAATCCAGAAAAAAACAGTACGAGGAAAGACTGCGTGCCATGCTTGACTATGCAGCGAACTCATCAGCCTGCCGTAGCCAGCTCCTTGCATCATATTTTGGAGATTTATCCAGCAAGCCCTGTGGCACATGCGACAATTGTTTGCGGCAAAAAAAACACTCCCTAACCAGTATTGAGTTTGAAGAAATTAAAACGAAATTAATGCAGCGGTTACAGAAGGGACCACTCCCTTACACCGAATTAATGGCTGTGCTTAAGCATAAAAAGGAAGTTCACGTGATGGAAGTACTGGATTTTTTACAAGCTGAAGAAATAATTCAACTTAAAAAAGACGGAACTGTTGTACTTTGTTGAAAATTATTCCTTCACAATCAACCGGAATCCTTCTCCATGGATATTGACAATCTCTATTCGACTATCTTCTTTTAGATACTTGCGCAACTTGGCAATATACACATCCATACTTCTTCCATTAAAATAAGTATCGCTACCCCATATTTTCTTTAATGCTTTCTCGCGTGGCAAGAGATCATTCAGATGTTCAGCGAGTAATTTAAGCAGATCATTTTCTTTAGGGGATAAAGTTTGTTTACGATCGCCAACCGCCAGCTCTCGTAAACGTGGATTGAAATGATAACTGGCCAAATCAAACTCACGCTGTTCTGTTTCTCGCTGCTGTTCTTCGTTTCTTTTTAAGATGGCTTTGATCTTGAGCAACAATACTTCACTATCAAAAGGCTTGGTGATATAATCATCTGCCCCCAGTTTATACCCTTGAATTAAATCCTCCTTCATGGTTTTAGCACTCAGGAAAAATAAAGGCACGTCAGGATCCACATCACGAATAGCTTCAGCCAACGCAAAGCCATCCATGTTGGGCATCATCACATCAAGCAGACACAGCTCAAACTTTTCCCGTTGAAAAGCAGCCAGCCCCAATCGGCCATCGCGCTCGAGGATTACATCAAAATCATTCAACTCTAAATAGTTCTTGAGTACAGCACCCAAGTTATTATCGTCTTCGCAGAGCAGGATTTTTGGTTTCTTACTTTCCATAAACAGGTTATTTTAAGATCCTATGATTACAAATAAAGGCAATGCCAAGGGGTGAACGAAGGAAGTTGGCTGAATATTTTGTTAAAACCCGATTATTTACTTTTGTAAGACATAATGAACCCATGCATATTACACCTGATAACCGTCTAAAGAAACTAATTGTCATTGGAGACCGTTTATTGATCAAACCCACCCGTCCTGATGAGCGCACAGCCAGTGGCTTGTATCTGCCCCCGGGCGTTCAGGAAAAAGAAAAAGTACAACAGGGCTATGTGATTAAAACAGGCCCGGGATATGCTATTCCCATGCCTATAGAAGAAGAAAGCTGGAAATCAGAAGATGAAAAAATAAAGTATGTTCCCTTACAAGCTAAAGAGGGAGACCTGGCTATCTTTTTATTAAGTGGCGCCACAGAAGTGATTTACGAAAATGAAAAGTACTTTATTGTACCGCAAAGCGCAATCCTGATGCTGGAAAGAGAAGAAGATTTGTGATGTCTTGCTATCGTTGTTCGTACTACATAACTAAAACAACGTGCCTGCTTCCTGAGGACCCGTTTTTCCGAGATGTTCATAGGCTTTACGCGTAACCTCACGTCCGCGAGGGGTACGTTGCAAAAATCCTTCTTGAATTAAAAAGGGCTCATACACTTCTTCAATAGTACCAGACTCCTCTCCTACTGCTGTTGCAATGGTAGTAATCCCAACGGGACCTCCCTTGAATTTATCTATGATGGTAGAAAGGATACGATTATCCATTTCGTCAAGACCATGTTCATCTACATGTAAGGCACGCAGCGCATGCTGTGTGATTCCTAAATCAATAGCACCATCATTTAGTACCTGCGCAAAATCCCGCACTCGACGAAGTAACCCATTGGCAATACGGGGTGTACCGCGGCTTCTCCGACCAATCTCAGCCACAGCTGTATCAGTAATACGCACTCCTAAAATGGAAGCCGATCTTTTTAAAATAGCATCCAGCACTGAAGCTTTATAATATTCTAACCTGGATTTAATTGCAAAACGGGAAAGCAAGGGAGCCGTTAACAAGCCACTTCTTGTAGTTGCACCAATCAAGGTAAAGGGATTAAGATTGAGCTGAATACTTCTTGCGTTAGGTCCACTATCAATCATGATATCGATCCGATAGTCCTCCATAGCGGCGTAGAGGTACTCTTCAACAATGGTACTCAACCGATGAATTTCGTCAATGAACAATACATCGTTGGGCTCCAGCGAGGTGAGTAAGCCTGCCAGATCACCTGGCTTTTCAATAACGGGTCCTGAAGTTTCTTTGATTTGTACCCCCAATTCATTGGCTACGATTCGGGAAAGTGTTGTTTTACCTAAACCGGGCGGTCCATGGAATAACACATGATCCAAGGCCTCTCCGCGCATCTTAGCCGCCTTGATAAATACACGAAGGTTCTCTATCAATTGCTCCTGCCCTGCAAACTCACTGATCTGTGCGGGTCTGATATTATTCTCAAACTCTCTTTCTGCGGCGGAGAGCTGTGTCTTGTCACTATGCAAATTTGGATTAGCCATGCTTTGTAAAACTAACAAAAAAAGGCACCCCGATTGGAGTGCCTTTTGAGTAGTGTTATTAGTAGGATTATCTCGCGATAATTACCTGGTAAGTCTTATCCGCACCGCGGTCCATACCGTCACCATAGTACAGACGTACCATGTACGTACCCGCAGCCAGGTTATTGAGATTTACAGGTATCACACGTGCAAATACCAGACCTCTCCACTGATTTACATAGACCAGCTGACCTGTTGTGTTGTACACCTTCATGCCAAGGACATTGAAGCGCGTAGAGTTCACACGCAGGTTGAACTGACCGCTGTTCGGATTCGGATACAGTATAACAGCACCGTTATCGAGATCACGATTACGCTCCTCACAAGCCAGTACAGTCACTGTAGTGCTGGCACTGTTTACGCAACCATTTGCATCTGCATAGGTATATGTAATTGGCCATGTACCCACATCAGTTGCAGGAGGCATGAAGTTGAATCCTGAGATTCCAAATCCACTCCAGCTACCACCCACAGGCGTACCATTCAAACGTACCAGGGTATCACTGATACAGATACGACCGGGTAGTGTACCCGTAGTAACTACTGGCAACGGATTAACCGTAATTACAAAGCTGGTTGGTGTACCTACGCAGGTAGTACCACCATTGGTGAAGCTTGGTGTAACCGTGATTGTAGCCGTTACAGGAGCTGATGTTGTGTTCAGCGCTGTGAAGGAGATATTTCCAGAACCGCTGGCTGGTAAGCCAATGGCAGGGTTAGAGTTAGTCCAGTTAAATACCGTACCTGTAGTTGCGCCTGAGAAGGCAGCCGCTGCAGTAGTGTTATGACAAACAGGGAAGCTAGCCACAGGGTTCACCGTCGGGATAGGATTAACTGTAATGGTGAATGTTATTGGAGTACCTGTACAAGTAACACCAGCATTCGTGTAAACAGGCGTTACAGTAATAGTACCAGTGATCGGAGCTGCAGTAGTGTTTGTACCTACAAAGCTTGCAATGTTACCAGTGCCGCTTGCAGCAAGACCGATAGCTGTATTGCTATTTGTCCAGTTGTACACCGTTCCAGTAGTTGCACCCGTGAAGGTTACAGCTGCTACGTTAGATCCAACACATACTGTTTGGTTAGACACCGCATTAACAGTTGGTGTAGGATTAACAGTGTAAGTATAGCTAATTGGCGTACCTGCACAACCCACACCAGCATTAGTGTAAGTTGGCGTCACCGTTACAGTAGCTGTTACAGGAGCCGCTGTGGTATTAGTTGCAGCAAAGCTTGCTATGTTACCAGTTCCGCTAGCTGCAAGACCAATGCTAGACAAGTTGTTTGTCCATGCATAGCTTGTTACAGCCGGCACCAGCGTTGTGTAATTGATTGTGATTGACCAGCTGGTTAATGTTCCCACATCACCACCAACATAATCGCGCATTTGCAAGGTCCAATCGCCAGAACCTACAGTGTAAAGTGCAGCGTAGTTAGCAGCAGAGGAGAGCTGACCTGTTGGTCCAACACCGATAGCAGCATCAGCAGCAAACGTTCCAGTGAATGGAGCAGCACCTGTTGCCAAACTTGCTGTACCCGCAGAGCTAATAGTTGTATTGGTGAAGTTCACACCAGCACCACCACGTCTATTAACGAGGTTCAAGATCTGACCATTTGGCGCCTTCAGGTTGAAGACCATATCGCTCACCCATGTGTGGTTCATATTGAAGTTGACACTTACACCGGTTACAGTTGCGCCGGCAGGAAGTGTAACAGGAATTGTATGACTCGCACCCGCTGCGTTTGCGTCAGGAACAACCACGGCAATAGTACCAGAGTTGGTTACAACTGGTGTACCGGCTACAATAGTTCCACCACCGTTCACCGTAGCAAAGTTCACAGCCGTAGTGTTAGATCCATTACACAGTACCTGGCTGGTAACCGCATTCACCTGACCCACTGGGTTAACAGTGATAGTGAAGGTGCGTGGTGTACCTGTACAAGTAACACCTCCGTTAGTAAAGCTTGGTGTAACTGTGATGGTTGCAATGATTGGTGTAGTACCCGTATTAGTTGGCGTGAAGGAAAGGTTACCCGTTCCACTCGCAGCCAATCCAATGGCTGTATTACTATTGGTCCAGCTGTATACTGTTCCAGTAGCGTTACCGCTGAAGTTTACTGTAGAAAGTGAACCAGCACAGAATACTTGGTTAGCTACAGCATTTACAGTAGCAGTAGGATTAACAGTGTAAGTGAATGTAGTCGGCGTACCAGGACAACTTGTACCACCATTGAAGTAAACAGGAGTAACAGTTACCGTTGAAGTAACAGGAGCACTTCCATTGTTCACCGCTGTGAAACTTGGGATATTACCTGTTCCACTAGCACCCAATCCTATAGAAGTAGTGCTATTAGTCCAGTTCATATTGGTTCCAAATGTTCCTTGTACAGTGTAGTCAAAGGATATTGACCAGCTAGTTAATACCCCAACATCACCACCAAATAGATCACGCATCGCTAATATCCAGTTACCATTTGGTGTTGAATATAAGGCTGCAAAGTTTGCAGCGTTGGACGCATAACCAGTAGGCCCTTGGTTTTGTGCAGCTGTTGCAGCAAAGGTTCCCGTAAATGGAGCAGAGCCGCTTGTGAAAGCTGTAGTACCAGTTGAACTAACAACTGTATTAACAAGGTCATCACCAGAGCCACCATGTTGGTTAAAGAGATTTAAAACTTGACCATTTGGAGCCTTCAGGTTAATGACCATATCACTGATCCAGGTATGCGTCATATTCATTGTAACACGCACGTTGCTAATAACCGCACCAGTTGGTAAGCTTACTGGTATTGTATGGGTAGCACCCACCGCAGATGCATCAGGTACCGTCACAGAAATAGTACCAGAGCTTGCAGTTTGAGTTCCACCTGTAGAGATCAATCCATTATTAGTAGTGGAGAATGTAACCGCAGAAGTTGTAGATCCATTACACAATACCTGATTAGATACTGTATTTACCTGACCACTTGGATTAACAGTTACGGTAAATGTA
>BJGL01000043.1 GCA_014190475.1 Bacteroidota bacterium | reverse complement strand
TAATAAACCCAAGAAAGCTGATTCAGCTACAACAAAACCTATTACACCAGCAATTGATAATGCTACCAGCCAAGTTCCCCCAATGGGAGCAGGTGGTGGTGGCAGAGGTGCAGGTGGTGGCGGCGGCGGCGGAGGCGGTGGTGGCGGAGGTCGTGGATTTGGCGGAGGAAATCGTGGCGATTCTGTTAACGTAAGAATTTTCAATGCAGACCGTCAATTAATCCGCTCTTTACGCTGGAATGTAGACACCGGATTTAATAGAATGTATTGGGGAATGGAGGAAAAGGGAGTACGTATGCCAGGATCACCAAAGCCACAACCAGGAGCACAAGAGCCAGGTGGATATCAGGTACTGCCTGGCACCTATACTATAGTCATGGCTTATGCAGGACAAATGGACTCCACTACAATTCAGATCAACGACGACCCACGACTTGGAAATCGCAACGAGATCAAGCTAGCACAACGTCGTGCATTAGATCGAGTACGAAAAGCAGGGGCCAAATTAACTGAAGGAATGGATCGTTTGAATGAGGCAGAGGAAATATGTAACAAGATGATAGCACAATTGAAAGGAGTTGAAGGAAAACCAGCAGACTCTCTTCGAAAAACTAGTAATGCTATCTTGGATGAGATCAAAAAGATCAGAGAGAATATCAATGGAAAAACTTCTGATAAGCAAGGTATCACCCGCAGTCCATTTGAAGTCACCGTGATGACCGAATGGCAAACTGCTATGCAAAGCATCAACGCTAAAATGATGGCACCCGGTGCGCAAGAAGAAAAACTCATTCAAAATGCGGAGGAAGCTGTTCGTACTATCATTGGAACCATCAATACCCTCTTTGCTGGCAAATGGGTGGAGTACAGAAAACAAGTAGAGGAAACCAAAGTAAATCTATTCAAAGAGTACAGCCCAATTGGACAGTAATTAAATCTTGCCAACAGGAACAGGGCTATAAGAGTAGCCTTGTTCCTGTTGTTGCAAAATGATAGCCGGCTTTTTCCAGCATGATACGATCAGGATGGTTGCTATTTAGCAAAGGATTAGTATGATTGAAATGCGTAAAGTAAACACGCTCACGTATTGAGCGTGGTAAAGAAGAAAGTAATGTAATTGTTTCGCTAATAAAAGGATGGGGAATCTCACGCATCGGCCGATTGACTTCACCATCGGCAAAAAATGTCCCATCAATAAAAGCATAATCAACTTTCTCAATTTCATTCGCTAACAATCGATCCCATTTCTCCCACTTATCAATATCAGGAATAAATAAGAATGATTTTCGGGGGCCTTTGACCTTGAATCCCACCGTTTCGGAAAATTCATCCCGATGAGGAACCAACACTGGAGTAATTTGAAAATTCCCCAATTGAATGGGTTGGTCTGTATGCAGCGCTTTAAGTTGAATATTATTTAAGCGAACAAGCTGACTCCAGGGTCCATTATCAGTTAAAAACCTTCCCATTCTGGGCATGGCGTAAACGGGAACATTACTTGCATTCATTGATTCCCTTCCTAAAAACTGTAACCCCGTATAATGACCAACATGTGCATGTGTCAAAAAAATTGAGCCAAATTTATAGGTGGCAGACAAGGATTGATTGATCAGCTGAAATTGTGATGCTATATCAGGCGTAGCATCCAAGAGGTGATAAACTTGATTGGCGGAATCAATCAGCGCAATAGAGGAAACAAATTCTCTTTGCCTTGTGTCTTTACAACAAGATTTTAGACAGCCCAATTGCGGACGTCCTCCATCTTGCATGATTCCTACAACCAGCAGAGAAGTTTCCTGCGCAGCTGCAAAAAAAGAAGCTCCGCTCAATAGCATCAAAATGCACCACTGCCTGCAACTCGCAAATCTGTTCATTGCTCGGCAACAATCACAGGTAAACGCTGCTCAACAATCATTTTATTGAATGACTGCAAGCCTTCTCCCAGCACATTTTGCAATTGAGCTAATGCAGCATCCACTTGTGTAGCTAACGCGCTGAAAACATCACGCGCTTGTTGAGGAGGCGCCATATTTCCACTGTTTGCCATATCAAACACACCACTTAGTTTATCGTCAAGACGAATGGGGTAATTCAGCACATCCTGTCCGCTCTTTGCTTTAGTTTGATGTAGCAATTCCTCAACAGCCGTTAATCGCTTAGCAAGGCTATCCCCTAAATTTTTCAATGCAGCCGGACATGTTTTACCCAAACGAGCAGTGTATTCAGTTATTTGCTGTCGTGTATTTTTTATTTTACGGATTGCCTTCATGGTCTCGTTAAATTTCTCTTGTACTTGAACTAAGAAGGAGACCTGTGCTTCATAATCAGCTTGCGAGCACTTATAATTGGGATCAGCTAACAAATTAAATGAAACAGTGGTACTATCGGAACCTATTTGGATATGAGCGGTATATTTTCCAGGAGCGGCAGTAATTCCAGAGGGGACGCCATTCCACAAAATCAATCCGTCCGCCTTTTCAGCTTCGGGATATTTCAAATCCCAAATAAACTGATTAAATCCTTTCTTCATCGTTAAAGGATTTTCTTTAGATCCTGTAGCAAATTTTTTAATCACTTTTCCTGCGGGGCTACTAATTGTAATGGATGCTTTTGTTGAATCAGTTACAGCCTTCACCCAATAATTAACTACTACTCCTTTGGGTGGATTTAGGGCACTATTAGCTGGAACACCGCCCACACCCCAACGCGTGGATATTACAGGAACTCGGTAAGCATCATTTACTGTGTATACATGCATTGTCTTGTTGGTAATTACAGGATCCAGTTGCTGTACCATTGATAAATCATCTAAGATCCAAAGAGAGCGCCCTTGTGTAGCAACTACAAGATCATTATTTTTTATAGTGAGATCTGTAATGGGAGTGATAGGCAAATTCAACTGAAAGGGATGCCAGTTGCCTCCCCCGTCATAACTCACATACATACCAAATTCAGTACCCGCATAGAGTAACCCAGGACGCTTGTGATCAGCACGCATCACACGTGTAAAATGTTGCGAAGGAATTCCATTGGTAATTAATTGCCAAGTTTGACCATAATCTTCTGTTTTATAGATATAAGGAGTGTAGTCATCCAACTTATAACGCGTACCCGTAATATAGATTACCCCTTTTTTAAATGGATCCGCCTCAATAGCATTCCACATCATCCATTGAGGAACTCCCTTGGGTGTTACGTTGCTCCAATTAGCACCTCCATCCTTACTGAAATAAACCAACCCATCGTCACTACCTGTCCAAATATGATCTTTCTCCAAAGGACTTTCCATAGCAGTGAATATGGTGCAATAATATTCAACGGATGTATTATCCTTGGTGATCGGACCGCCACTTGAATATTGTCTAGTCTTGTCATTAGTTGTTAAATCGGGAGAAAGTTGTTTCCAACTTGCACCCTCATCTGTTGTAGCAAATAATGCATTACCAGCACAGTATAATTTTTTAGGATCATGGGGCGAAAAGAATATGGGAAAATTCCATTGGAAACGATATTTGAGTACATCAGCACCAGCGCCCATCGGGTTATCAGGCCACACGGTGATCGCTTTGTTCTCTCCTGTTGTATGATCATACCGAGAAAGATAGCCTCCATAGTTTCCTCCATAAACAATATTAGGATTCAGTGGATCGGCAACCACATAGCCACTCTCTGCGCCTGCAGTGGGTTCCCAATCTTGCTCAGTGATATAACTTCCATAAGTTGATGAGCGAAGTCGCAACGTAGAATTGTCTTGCTGTGCTGCCAACACCCGATATGGAAATGCATTATCCGTACTTACACGATACAATTGAGCAGTGGGTTGGTTCATGTAGGTACTCCAATTTTGTCCCTCATCAAAACTCACCTGTGCACCACCATCATCTGCAACAATCATGCGTTTCCCATCCAGTGGATCAATCCATAGATCGTGATGATCACCATGTGGAGTGCGAACCGATTGAAAAGTTTTTCCACCATCACGGCTTTTCATAAATCCTACATTGGGACAATACACCACATTTTCATTTTTAGGATCTACAAAAACTTTAGTGTAATACCATGCACGCTGACGAATATTATTGTCATTGCTTTCAAGCGTCCAGGTTTCCCCAGCATCGCTGCTGCTATAAAGTCCTCCCTTTTCGTTTTCAATAATAGCGTATAGCTTATTGGAATTCGAAGGAGCCACAGCTACCCCCACAATTCCCCAGGTTCCTTTTGGTAAACCAGTTGCGCTACTGATGTTAGTCCAGGTTTCCCCACCATCAATACTTTTCCAAAGACCACTTCCCTCACCGCCACTTTCCAAACTATGTGGCTTACGGATAACGCGCCACGTACCTGCGTATAATACAGCAGGATTTTCTGCATCAATCACCAAATCGCTACAGCCAGTTTGTTCATTAACAAACAAAGTCCTTTTCCAAGTTGTACCTCCATCGGTAGACTTAAATACTCCTCTTTCCTGGTTAGGACCAAATAAATGACCCATAACACCCGCCCAAACAATTGAGGGATTATTGGGATGAACTAAAATATTTGTAATGTGTCTTCCATCCTTTAAGCCCATATTCTTCCAGGTCTTACCAGCATCTTCACTTTTCCAAACACCACCCAACCCTTCGGATACATTACCACGCATCGTGTTCTCCCCCTCACCGACATAAATTATTTTCTCATCAGAAGGTGCAATGGCTATTGCACCAATTGAACTTCCGAAATAACCGTCACTGATATTTTTCCAGTTACTGCCACCATCGGTGGTTTTCCAAACCCCTCCACCTGTTGCACCGAAATAAAAAGTATTTCTGGATTGTACACTCCCCACTGCAGCGGCACTTCTTCCTCCACGAAAGGGACCGATCATGCGGTACTTCACTCCACTTAATAAGGTTGCATCAAATGCCGGAGTGTTAACTGTTGTAAGCTTGGCTTTCTTCGGCTGAGCAAATGCTCCAAAACCTAAGGCCATGAAAACAAAAACAAACAATAATTGTTTCATAATGTGATTTTGAGGAAATTGAAATTAAGACATTCCATCAATCATTTCTTAACTTCACTATAGCAAATCAATTCTTATGAAAATCCAAGTATTTGTATCAATTACAGCTATTTTGATGCTGATTTCCGGCTGTGCTAAAGATAATACCCCCCCTGACCCCTGCACCAATGTAACCATTTCAATCACTGGAAATGTCATGAACCCATCAGGTACCACTGCTAATGGCAGTATTATCGCAACGGCTTCGGGTGGTACTGGCCCTTATACATATAGTTTGAATAATGGAGCGTTTCAAGCTTCCGGTCAATTTGTAAATCTTGCCGCAGGTTCTTACACGTTAATAGCCAAGAGCAGTAATGGATGTTCTGGCACAAAGTCATTTACCTTAACTGCCACTGTACCTTGTTCTGGTGTTACCATCACAATTACACCAACAATCACTGGAACAACCCCTTGTGTAAATGCCAGCGGATTAATAGCAGTCAGTGCAAGTGGCGGATCAGCACCTTATACTTATAATCTTAACAATGGAACCTACCAGTCCTCCTCTACTTTCCAGGGACTAAACAATGGCACCTACCAATTGGGTGTAAAGGATGCCAATGGATGCACCGCAACTTTAACGGGTATAACGGTAGCAAGCAGAAGTGAAGGTCCCAAATTCACCGCCGTAAAATCTCTGATTCAAGCAAATTGCGTAACCTGTCATAATGCTACAAACGCCAGTGGTGGTGTAAATCTTAGCACTGATTGCAGTATTGTATCTGCAAAAGACAGAATCAAAGCCAGAGCAGTGGATGGCAATCCGAGTCCTATGCCAAGCTCAGGACTATTACCTGCGGCGGAGCGTCAAAAAATCACAGACTGGATCAATGCAGGAGGAAGAGTGATCGACTAAAGAGGCTTCAGTTTTTTGGCAAAGTTGTGGGCTAACCAAGCCATCGGAAAGTAGGCCAACACAAGATCCGTAATCGAAAACCATAATGGTGAGGGCATTCCTACAATTGTAGAAAGTCCGCCAATAAAAAATAGCCCTGCCATGTACATAGAATATCGAAAAGTGTCAGTCTTGGCATAACCGGTCACCAAAAATGCCCCGGTTAATGTTCCCATGGCATGCGCTAAAAATGGAAACAGAAAATGACGAACCTCCAACAAGGGAAGTGCGGCACGTAAGCCTTCACGAGTACTGGTGTCAAGTCCCGGAGGCAATGGGATCAACCAACTTCCAAGAAATAACATCCCCATATTTACGCCCATCCCAGTGAAAAGGGCTAGAAAAAAAATTAATATAGTATTGTATCTCATGTGTTTACAGATTAAAAGTGGAAAAATTTTGTTTAAGAGATCGTTGAATTTAAAAGCAAAATATTAAAAAAATATGCAACTTATCCACAGAAACTAATTTGTTTAACTTATTGACTAACAATCTTTATCAAAATCAGGCTGAAGTCTAAATCATTGATTATCTGTCAATTAACAGATAAAAACCAGTGTTTGCATTTATTGAACAAGATTTATTAACTTTTGTTGTTGTTTGACCAACGATTGCCGCTGCATGCATGAGCAAGCAGAGATGAAACAGTGTAATGAGAGTTGGGTTGACTTAGTTCACCAAAACCTCAACATATGATCGATCAAATGCTGATTGGAGTGATTGCGAAGACAGACTATGTCTCTTTCACTTTCTTTATCGGAACAATGGCCATGATGGCCGCTTCTGTTTTTTTCTTCCTTGAGCTGAACAACACAAGTAAAGAGTGGAGAACATCGGTACTCGTATCGGGTTTGATCACTTTTATCGCTGCTGTTCACTATTACTACATGCGGGAGTATTATCAGGAAACACAAGAGTCTCCTACATTCTTCCGTTACGTTGACTGGTTATTGACAGTTCCTCTGATGTGCGTTGAGTTCTATCTGATCACCAAAAAATCTGGTGGTACTACAGGTCTGCTTTGGAAAATGATCCTGGCTTCTGTAGTAATGCTTGTAACTGGATATTGGGGTGAGGCCGGACTCGGTAACGCTACTATTTGGGGTACAATCAGTGCCATCGCTTACTTCTACATCGTGTACGAAGTATGGATGGGAGATGTTAAGAAACTTGCCACAAGCGCAGGCTCTGCTGTAGCTGATGCAAACTCTGCTTTAGGATGGTTTGTATTAGTAGGTTGGGCTATCTATCCATTAGGTTATTTGATCGGTACTGCCGATGGCCAGTGGTATGAGAGCTTCAAAAACATCGGTCTTGACATGAACATCATCTACAACATCGGTGATGCAGTGAACAAGATCGGATTTGGTTTGGTTATTTATGCATTGAGCAGAAAAGCCAGCTAATTCTAACGATTCAATATTAAAATGGGGGATGCAAAACATCCCCCATTTTTTACTATGCAACTTTCCCTTCGATTACTACTATTACTAGCCGGCATTTTTCTCTCCATAGTAAGCCATTGGCTTCCGTTGGATGAAAAAGGTCAGTTACTATTTATGGTAATCACTTTTATCGTATTCGGCATTCCACACGGTGCGCTGGACGTTTACATCGAAGGAGGATTGGATCAGCGCAACGACAATCGAAAATTCTTTCTTCGCTATGTACTAAATGCGGCACTTTACATTGCCCTTTGGTATTGGAAACCCGGACTGGCGCTGCTGATTTTCATTTTAATTACGGCTTTTCATTTTGGCGAAATTGATTGGATTGGCCATACCAACGACCGCATCAAAAAAACGGTGTATTTCACATTAGGGCTTTGCTGGATTCTATTATTGCTGAGCTATCATGTAGAAGCGGCTATGAGTATTTTTGAATCCATCACCCGAAATCAATTTGACAAGAAACAGTTTTTGGCATGGGGGGAAATACTATACCCCGTTTCAATTATTGGCATACTTATTCTTTTTGGATACTTATTTTACAAAAAAGAAGATTTTTTTTCCTGGTCACAATACTGGTACATAGCTGCATTTCAACAGATCATTTTATTAATCTTAGCACATACCACCACCTTGTGGGTATTCTTTGCCTTTTATTTTGGCCTCTGGCACTCTGTACTTTCACTCGATAAAATCCGAGCGCACTTTAAACTACAATCCAACTGGCACGACTGGTCTTTTTTATTAAAAAAAGCAATGCCCTTTTCAGCCATGGCCTGGATTGGTATTTTATATTTTATTTTTCTAACGGTGAAGAGCACCGATCCTACCGGTATGCTATCCCTTGTATTTATTGGTCTGGCAGTACTTACCGTACCCCACCTACAGGTGTTCACCAAACTCAACAAGTAATAGCGCTGCAGAAAATCGCTTAACTTGTATTATGTCATTGGTTCGAGTTTATCCTATTCACGAAAAAGCCTGTACCGTACAACTTGAAAAACCAATTGGCTTGGATACTTTTCAAGCAATAGAAGCCATCCAATTAACTATTAGCAAGAAATACAAAAAAGAAATTTCCGAAAGCACCCTCTCCTATAATAGTGCTACATTTTTTTTGCATTCAGCGCAGCAATTAGAATATTGTTGTGAACAATTCCAACTCCTAGCCTCTTCGTTACTTAAAAATCTGCCTGCTGTTGAAGAGAAGTCAAAAAAAATGATTCGAATACCCGTATGCTATCACGCTGATTATGCTCCAGACCTGTCGGCAATAAGTCATCAACTTCAGCAGAGCGAAGCAGCTATAATCACCCTACACAGCCAACGTAAATACCTGGTTTATACCATCGGATTTGTACCAGGATTCCCTTACATGGGTGAAATAGATGCACAATTACAGCTACCCAGAAAAAAAATACCCATACCGCGGGTAGCGCCAGGAAGTGTGGCTATTGCAGGTCCGCAAACGGGTATTTATCCTATTGAAGTAGCCGGAGGTTGGCATATCATAGGACGAACGCCATGGAAACTTTTCGATAAAACCAGAGAAAAACCCTGCTTATTGGAAGCCGGGGACCAAGTTGAATTTTATCAAATCACCAAAGAAGAATTCGAAAATTGGAATGAGCCTTATTGTACATAAACCCGGCTTGCAAAGTACAATTCAAGATGCAGGAAGAGAGGGATTCCGAAAATATGGAATTCCTGCTGCAGGACCTATGGATCTTGCAGCAGCGCAGCTTGCACAATTGCTGTGCAACAATCATCATGACCAATCATTGATTGAGCTCACCTTACACGGGGCCATTTTTGAATTTGAAAAATCCGCAGTTATTGCACTGACAGGTGGAGGTGCTATTGCACTTCTAAATGATGCACCACTACCCTATAATAAAAGCGTTGTGGTAAAGGCGGGGAGTATATTGAAGTTTCAGGCTTCGTTATATGGGTGCAGAACCTACCTGGCAGTGCAAGGAGGATTTTCAATACCGCAGGAAATGGGAAGCACCGCTACTTACCTTCCTGGAAAACTGGGGGGAATACATGGAAGAGCTCTTCAGGCTGGTGATCAATTGAGATTTAATAGAGAACAGCCAAACGAAAGGAGTTTGCCTGAAATAGAAGTTGAATGGTTCAATCCAGCGCTAAGTTCAAATCAAGTTTGTATTCGTTTTATAGAAGGTCCAGAGTGGAGTTGGTTTTCCAAGGAGGAACAGAATTTATTCCAGCAAACAACGTGGACTATTCATCCCCAATCAAACCGAATGGCGTATCAATTGGAGGGGAATGCATTAAACATGACTCAAAAAAAAGAGTTGGTATCCACCGCTGTTATGCCAGGACTGGTTCAAGTTACCCCAGCTGGCATTCCATTCATTTTAATGGCGGATGCCCAAACAATAGGAGGTTACCCCCGAATTGCGCGAATCAATTCTACTGATCGGAATATATTGGCACAATGTAGACCAGGCTATCTACTTAACTTTCAAAAATTATGAACTGGGAGATTGATTTGAACTGTGACATGGGAGAAGGCATGCCAAATGATGCAGTAATCATTCCCTATGTAAGTTCGATTAGCATCGCCTGTGGTGGACATGCAGGTAATAAAGACTCGATACGAGAGACAATACAATTAGCCAAAAGAGCAAATGTTTCCATAGGGGCCCACCCCTCCTACCCTGATCGAGAAAATTTTGGAAGAAAAAAAATGGATATTCCTTATTCCGCGCTGGAAGAATCATTGATTAGTCAACTAAGCATAATTCGAGCGATTGCATCAGAGGAAAACTTTCCACTTGTTCATCTTAAACCACATGGTGCACTTTACAACCAAGCTGCGATAGACCCCGTACTAGCTCAACTTATTGTAACCATATCAAAAAATATGGACCCGCGTTGGAGTATCTGGGGCCTACCCAATTCTGCACTTGCAACCTGCTGCGCAGCACAATCAATTCATTTTATCCCGGAAGGATTTGCCGACAGAAGTTACCAACCAGACGGCAGTTTAACCCCCCGCTCGCATCCTCATGCTTTAGTAGAAACAACAGAGGATTGTATCGAGCAAGTAATACAAATGATAAAACAAAAAACCGTAGTAGCTGTAAATGGAGAACAAATTGATTGCAGCGTAGCAACCATTTGCTTGCATGGAGATGGAGCGCATGCTGTACGTTTTGCAAAAGCTTTAAATGAGGAATTCAAAAAGCAGCAAATCACTTGTAAATCACCCTATGGAAAAAATTGCCAATAAAAAGTTTAGCGCTCCAATTCTTGGTGCTGCTTTTCTGATGGCCACCTCTGCAATTGGTCCTGGCTTCTTGACACAAACTGCAACCTTCACGAATACGTTGATGGCCAGCTTTGGATTTGTGATTCTGATTTCAATTCTTCTGGATATCGGCGCTCAATTGAATATATGGCGAATTTTATCAGCCAGTTCGCTACGCGCGCAGGAGCTAGCGGATACCATAATACCTGGCGCTGGAAAACTGCTGACTATATTAATTGTGCTTGGCGGTCTTGCTTTTAATGCTGGCAATCTGGCTGGCGCTGGACTTGGGCTTGAAGTATTAACAGGGCTCTCCCCAAAAATTGGTGCGTTGATCAGTGCATCACTGGCAGCCATTTTATTTTTTCAAAAAGAGTCCATTCGTTTTATTGACCTATTTGCAAAAGGGCTTGGTGCAATAATGATCGTGCTAACCCTCTATGTGGTAGTAGTAGCAGATCCCCCCTATCGAGAAGCTGGGTTGCGAATCTTTTGGCCAGAAAAAATAGATGGAATGGCAATTTTAACATTGGTGGGTGGAACGGTGGGCGGCTATATCAGCTTTGCAGGAGCACATCGATTACTGGATGCCGGTCTCACCGGCCCTGGACACATAAAAGAGGTAAGCCGTTCTGCTGTAACTGCTATCGTATTGGCCTCCCTAATGCGATTATTACTTTTTTTAGCTGCACTTGGAGTAATCTCCAAAGGAATAAGTCTTGGAACACACAATCCCGCGGCAGCCGTCTTTATGCAAGCGGCTGGCAAACTAGGTTATCTGTTATTTGGTGTTGTAATGTGGAGTGCGGCCATTACCTCGGTTATTGGTTGTGCCTACACGTCTATATCATTTATAACGCGTCCTGCTTTGGGCCAGGAAAACATCCAAAAAAAATTGCTACTACTTTTTCTACTCCTTTCACTAAGCTTATTCATTGTATTTGATAACCCTGTTCAGGTACTGATAGCAGCAGGCGCATTGAATGGAATAATTCTTCCACTATCACTCAGCCTGATTTTAATTGGCGCAACTAATAAAAAACTAATGGGCACTTACCAACATCCACAATGGTTACGCGGATTGGGATGGGCGGTGGTGGTGGCTACTGCAATTCTTAGCCTATTTACTATCTCAAAAATATTATAAGCTATTTTACCTAGTAGTGGAGCCAGTAAAAAGTTTAAACGCATTCTCATCTGTAGCTAAGTAGTTCAACAACTCAGCTTCTTGATCCATGGCTTGTTGGTTGATTAACTTTACATCAATCACAATCAACTCAGGAGCTACCCAGGGTAGCTTAGGTGTATTTTGCTCGGGTTGCTTCAAACTAGCTGGTTATCTGCGTAATAGGGACACTAAAATAGTAATAACTCTACAATTTACAGTTTTGGTATATTTTGTTCAAATAGCTTTTCAGCATTGTTTGTGGTTATTTCAGCCACTTTTTCCAATGAAATACCCTTGATTATAGCAATTTTTTCTGCGATTATTTTAATATAAGAGGATTCATTCCTTTTTCCCCGATGTGGCACCGGAGTCAGATAGGGAGCATCCGTTTCCAGCACCATATTCT
>BJGL01000042.1 GCA_014190475.1 Bacteroidota bacterium | reverse complement strand
TTATCTACAAATTCTTCAAAATGATCGCCAAGTGATACGGAAGTATTTCTGCTCATCATTTTTTATTTTACTAAAATTACCAAAAATTGGTACATGTTCATTCTATTATCCACGCCAGTCGGTGTTATTTTCCGCTGTTTTTTTGCGCCGAGGAGGGCATGATTCGCTGAAATGAGCAATAGCCTTCCGAGGAAGGAATGAGACGTTGAAATGTAATCGCAAAGATTATTTACCAAAGAAATTCTTAGCCATACCCGCCAGCATCGGATATTTTTCTGCTACGTAATCCTTCAGGATCAGAAGTACTTGTTTAGCTTGTTCTTCAGTAAGACCAGCTTCCGCTTTGAGTTTATCGATGAGTTCTTGCATGGCGTGCAGGGTTTATGCGACTTTTAAAAAATTGATTTTACTCTTGTCAAAATGGCGTTGGGCGTAATCCAGATCCAGATGGAATTGCTTGACAGTTGCAGAAGGTAGTTCATACATCGCATCAGTCAAGATACTTTCACAGATACTGCGAAGACCGCGCGCACCCAACTTATATTCCATGGCTTTATTCACCATAAAATCCAATACACCTTCTTCGATGGTCAGTTTGATTCCTTCCATTTCGAATAAACGGGTGTATTGTTTCATCAATGCGTTTTTGGGAGTGGTCAAAATCAACCGAAGGGTAGGGGCATCCAGGGGATCTAAGTGTGTGACCACGGGCAAACGTCCTAGTAACTCCGGGATCAAGCCAAATTGCTTCAGGTCTGTAGCATTTACAAAGCGCAACAGATTTTTTTGACGACTCTCTTGTAATTCCTTGTCTACATTAAAACCAATGGTATTGGTTTGTATGCGACGCGCAATGACTTTATCGATTCCGTCAAAAGCACCTCCACAGATAAATAGAATGTTCTGTGTATTGATTTTGATAAGCTTTTGCTCAGGATGTTTACGACCTCCTTGCGGGGGAACTAATACATCAGTGCCTTCCAATAATTTGAGCATTCCTTGTTGCACACCTTCACCGCTTACATCGCGGGTGATGGAGGGATTATCTCCTTTGCGCGCAATCTTATCGATTTCGTCGATATATACAATACCACGTTCTGCGGCAGACACATCGTAATTGCATACTTGTAGTAGGCGGGTTAGAATACTTTCTACATCCTCGCCTACATAGCCCGCTTCTGTAAAAACAGTAGCATCTACGATGGCAAAGGGAACATTGAGTAAACGGGCAATACTTTTAGCGAGGAGGGTTTTGCCGGTACCGGTTTCTCCTACCATCACAATATTGCTCTTTTCTATTTCTATTTCAGATTCCTTGGCCTCTGCATTTTTCTGCTGAAGACGCTTATAGTGATTGTAAACGGCAACCGATAAAACTTTTTTGGCTTCATCCTGACCGATTACATATTCGTCTAAAAACTTTTTTATCTCGATCGGTTTTTTGACCGTTAACTTAAAAGAGGATTTTGCTTTTTCTTCTTTTGCCGTGAGCTCTTGATCGATTATTTCACGGGCATGCTCTACACAATTTTCACAGATATGCCCTTCCTGACCCGCAATCAGGATTTTTACTTCGTCCCGACTACGACCACAAAACGCACAATGCAGGGTGTTCTTTGCCATGATTATATTTTTTCGACCAACTTGTCGGCGATGCCGTACTCAATGGCTTGTTTGGCATCCATCCAGTAATCGCGGTCAAAATCTTTCATAATTTGTTCCACACTTTTCCCGCAGTTTTTGGCGAGTATACCTGCTCCAATTTCTTTCACACGGCGGGTTTGTTCAGCTTGGATCTCCAAATCGGCACTCACGCCTCTGATAAATCCGCCTAGTGAGGGTTGATGTATCATTACTTCGCCATGCGGATAGATATATCGCTTTCCTTTGACACCTCCACTGAGCAAAATGCTGCCCATCGAAGCGGCGAGTCCCATACAAATAGTACTAACGGGGCTGCTGATGAGTTGCATGGTATCATAAATGACCATACCGCTGGTTACGACACCACCCGGACTGTTGATATAAAATTTTATTTCTGTACCTGGCTTGTCAGCTTCCAGTAATAACAGTTTGCTCACCACATCTTTAGCACTTTTGTCATCAACTACACCCCAGAGATATACCGCACGCTTTTCAAAAAAGTAACGCTCTAGTTTTTTGCTGAACATACCAATATCAGATTTGGGTTGTTCTTCCTTTTCTTCTTCGTCTTCCATTTTCCAATTAGTGGAATAATAGTTTTCTCTCTTCATGGGATTAATCTTTCTTTTGTTTACGCGGATTGGTGACCAAAACTTCATCTACTAAACCATATTCTTTAGCTTCGATGGCGGTCATCCAATTATCACGATCAAAATCTTTTTCAATTTGTTCTATTGATTTACCGGTGTGTGAATGCACCACTTCGTACAACTCTTTCTTGAGCTTCCGAATTTCCTTAACCGTAATTTCTATATCACTGGCTTGTCCACCAATGGCACCACTTGGTTGGTGCATCATGATGCGGGAGTGCTTGAGTGCTGCACGCTTTCCTTTGGTTCCTGCTCCAAGCAACACACATGCCATAGAGGCGGCTACACCGATACAAATGGTAGCAATATCCGGGCTTACATATTGCATGGTATCGTAGACGCCTAATCCGGCATATACGCTACCCCCCGGGCTATTGATATACATATTGATATCACGGGTACGATCAGCAGAGTCCAGGAATAATAACTGCGCCGTAATGATATTGGCAACTTCGTCATTAATGGGGTAGCCCAAAAAGATGATGCGGTCCATCATCAAACGACTATAAACGTCCATCACGGCTACATTCAGTGAACGCTCCTCAATAATATTGGGCGTCATCCCGGTAACCAGGTGATTGGCATATTGGTGGAGGGTGTTACTGGAAATGCCCCGGTGCTTGACGGCATATTTCTCGAACTCGGATCGGGTGCTCATAGTATTGAATTTGAAATACGAACAGCAAATATCCGACCAAAAGGTGGGAACCCAAAATTGTAGACAGGCTGTCAGGCTAAAGGACCCCTGGGATCAATGATGATGGTGCTGGTGCTCTTCGACCATCTTGGTAAAGGCCTCTGCCTCAATATTCTTGTCGGCAGGCTTTAAGAGGGCGGCACCCCACTCAAATATTTTTTGAGTCTGGATTCGATGATAGGCATCTTCAACAAATTTGCGATCCTTCATCATTCGTTCTGTATAGTCATTAACCCAAGGCTGGTCGTCGGCTAAACCGGCTCCACCCATGTAGCTGAATAATTGATTTTTGGCAAATCCGCGGATCTCTTCGGGGTCAACCTGGATATTGTTTTCGTTGACTACTTTTTCAGAGATAAGGGTCCACTTTAGTTGGTTGGTGAATTTTGGAAAATCTGCTTCAACTTCTTCGTCGGTTTTTGGGGTTTCGCCTTGAGTTTTAAGCCACTTTTTCAAGAAGCTATCAGGAAAATCCATTTTTGCATTATCCAACAATTGGTGGTAAAGCTGATCGTGTAATTGGTTAGTGGCCTGTCCTGCCCAGTAGGCCTCAATTTCTTCTTTGATCTTACTACGAAACTCTTCAACTGTTTTGACCTCTTTTCCGGGGTAAAGCTGATTAAAGAACTCTTCGTTCAGTTCTTTTTTCTCAAGTATACCCACCTTAGTAAGAATGATATTGAAATATTTTTCAGCAGCCGCTGGATCTGTTTTATCAAGACCTAAATCACTAATGATCCACTCCCGCTCTTTTTCTTCAAAAGCTTCCTTTAAGGAGAGTGTGAGTTGATCACCCACTTTCTTCCCCATCCAGTTAGATCGTTTTTTCTCTGTGAAATACTTTACCAGTAGCGAGTTTTCTTTGGAAGCTCCTCCCTCAATAATATTTCCTTGGGCATCCGCTTCAACAAGATTTACATTGATTACGTTTTCCTCGCTTTCAACTGCCTCTTGATCCTTCATATTGCCATAGCGGTTCTGCAAACGGGTCACTTCATTGTCAATCATCTCCTCTGTTACCGTAACTACATAACGCGTAGTCTTTGCTTTGGCTAAATCGGGTAATTTGAACTCAGGCTTTAGCCCAATTTCAAAATGAAAGGTGTAGTCAAGTGGGTTGTTGACATCTAGTTGCTGCAAATCGGCTTCAAGTGGGAGAGGTTGCGCAAAAATGTTCACCTTCTCTTGTTGAATCCATCCAATTAACTCACGATCTACCGTTTTGAGGACCTCGTCTGTAAACAAGGAAGGACCATACATTTTTTTGATCAGCCCTGCCGGAACCATTCCTTTACGAAAGCCTGGAATATTGGCTTTGCGGCCATATTCTTTGAGGGCTTTTTCGAAAGAAGGGAGGTAGTCGGTTTTGTCTAGTTTAACAGAGATCTTGTCGTGCTGTTTGCCGATGTTTGATCGGGAGATGGTTGCCATAGAACGATTTAAGCGGTACTAAGTCCGGATGGAGGGACTCGAACCCCCACACCTTGCGGCATCAGATCCTAAGTCTGACGTGTCTACCAATTTCACCACATCCGGGTACCCCTGGTTTAGGGGTTGCAAATGTAGTCCTTTTTTTCACTTTTCAGCGTTTAAAATCCCAGTTTGTTGAGTAAAAAATACGGACGAACTGGGTGTTTTTTTCACAAAAACCTGTAAAAAACTTAGATTTGAAAGCCAAGGGCCCAATCTTTTTAAACCTATACCTTAACTGGACCCTTACTCAACTAACTGCCGATGAGAAAAATTTTAACGGGGCTTTTGCTTTTTACTGCCTTTTCAGCAACGCATGCCCAAAATCCTGCTACCACGTTTACAATCGCTAACCGGGTAATTCAGCTGCCTTGTGGTACTTCTTGTACGCCCATTAGTGTACAGGTGCCACATATCAAACAAACCAGCAGCTACATTGTAACTACTCCCTCTTATGTTCCTTTTGCTTACACCACGCCAACAGGAAATGTAGTTAGCTCAATTTATATCGACGATACTTGGAGTCAGGCCATTGCACTTCCCTTTAGTTTCTGTTTTTACAATAACAGTTTTACTTCCTTGCTAATGGGTTCTAACTCCGCCCTCACATTTGATATAAGCCGTGCTGGTGCAGGAAGTGGTTATTCAATTAGCAGTACCACAGGTGCTATACCCAATACTTTTTATGCGCCGAATATGATTTTTGGCCCCTACCATGATATTGATCCGGGACTTTCTTCTGCCAACAAAAAGATTGAGTGGCGTATTGAAGGGGCGGCTCCGAAGCGTCGCTTCATTGCCAGTTATAATGACATGCCCTACTTTGGTTCAAGTTGCACCGGTCAACGCGCTACGCACCAGATGGTTTTGTATGAAGGAACGGGTATCGTGGAAGTATATATTCAAGACAAGCCAATTTGTACGGGATGGAATGGAGGAAATGCCATTCTTGGGATGCAAGATGGAACTCTTACGCAAGCGGTTGCGGCCACAGGCAAAAATGCTTCCCAATGGGGAAGTACAGGTATGAATGAGTGTTATCGCTTTTTACCAAGTGGAGGCACTCCTCGTTTTAAGTCTGCCAAACTTTTTGTTAATGGAACGCAGGTGGCTACAGGCGATACAAGTTCTGCTACTACGCCTGGGGTGCTTAATTTAAATTTTCAAAACGTATGTCCTACAGCTGATAGTACAGCTTATGTAGTACAAGTAACCTACGGCGATTGTAATAACCCTGCCAATGATGTAAATTTTACGGATACTGTATTTGTGAAAAAGGTGGGTCCCGGTGCTGCTGTGGCTAAAACGGATCCTAACTGTGCACCGAACGGAACTATCACTGTAACAGCACAAGGAGGTACAGCCCCTTATCAGTATAGTATTAATGGGGGCACCACTTGGCAATCTTCCAACACCTTTACTGGTTTGGGCGGCGGTACTTATAATGTGTTGGTAAGAGATGCAAACAACTGTACATCGGGTCCGCAGCCCGTAACATTGGCTCTTGCTAATAACCTAACACAGAGTATTGCAAAAACAGATGCAAACTGTACAACCCCTGGCACTATTACAATTACTGCTACTGGGGGAGGTACTCCTCCTTATGAGTATAGTATCAATGGGGGTACTACTTGGCAATCTTCCAATACCTTCACTGGTTTGGCTGGGGGTAGCTATAATGTAGTTACGCGTAATCCTGTTACTACTTGCACAGCCACTACGGCTATCACTATTAATTTCACAAACACATTGACGCTGGATCCCATTATCGGAACCAGTATCTGTTTTGGTAATTCCTTTACTCCTACCGTAAATACTAACGCCACTGGATTTAGTTGGACGCCCACGACGGGTGTGAGTAATCCTGCTATCGCTGCGCCGGTTTTTGCTCCTGCTGTTACAACGGCCTACACATTAGAGGCGCGCTTAGGAACTTGTTCTACTCGTCAGTCTATGAACATTACTATTTTCCCAGGGGCCACAGCCAATGCGGGACCGGATGCCATTATCATTGCAGGGGATGTATATCCGATGCAAGCAAGCGGCTCAGCTGGAACTTATTTGTGGACTCCATCTACAGGCTTGAACAATCCTGCCATTTTAAATCCAGCGGCAACCCCTGCTACTACTACTACCTATGCACTGCGTGTAACTACCTCTCAAGGTTGTATAGCAACAGACGACATGACCATTACGGTAGTGCCTTATTGCATTAAACCTATGAATGCCTTTACACCTAACGGAGACGGAGTGAATGATCGTTGGTTAATTACCAATGGAAACTGTCTGATCAAGGCAAGGGCACAGGTCTTTAATCGCTATGGTGCTAAAGTATTTGAAGATTTGAATTATAAAAATACTTGGGATGGAACGTACAACGGAAAACCGCTTCCAGATGGTACTTATTACTATGTGATCAGCTTCCAGTTGATCAATAATAAAGTAGAGTCCAGAACCGGTAACGTAACCATTCTTCGTTGATCATTTACAACTAATTCACATGAAAAAAATTCTTGCTATACTTCTATTAGTCATCAGTAGCCCTGTGTGGAGTCAGCAGTTGATGACTGCATCGCTTTATGATGTCCAGGGTAATTTACATAACCCAGCTGTGGCGGGTGTAAACAAACAAACAACGATGGGGGCTTCCTATCGTAGTATGTGGAGTGGAATTGCTGGTAGTCCAGTTACCGCATTAGTATATGGTTCTACTTTTTTGGAAAAAGCAAATATTGGAGTGGGTGCTTACTTGTATAGTGATGTAACAGGGCCCACCAGCCGCAGGGGGATTCAAACTTCCTACGCCTATCACATACCTACGAACAACGGAGCTACTTTTTCTGTTGGACTCGAAGCGCGCTTTCAGCAGTTTGCTATTGATAAAGCAATGTTGATCGATGCACTGGGAAATGATCCTGTGATGGGTGGTGCAGCAAATCAGTTCAAGGGTGACGCAGGTTTAGGGCTTGCGTACACAGCGAAAAAATGGCAACTGGGCATGTCGGTTAGTCAGCTTATCCAGTCCTCTTTGAACTTTTACGCTGGCAGCCTTTCTCGCACGGAGGAAGCTCGTTTGTATCGTCATTTTTATTTACATGGCTCTTACCAATGGAAAGTAGACGCCAATACTACGGTTATCCCAAACTTGCTGGTAATTTATCTCCCTAATGCCCCCACGGAATTACAAGCGGGTGCAAGAGTGGAGCATCGTGAACTGTTTTGGTGGGGTCTTTCCTTGCGGGCTCGTCAGAGTTGGATGTTGTCAGCCGGTGTCAAAGTGCAGAAAAAGTTAATGTTAGGATATTCATTCGACATCTATTCCTCCCCGCTGAGTATTTTTGATAAGGGGCCTAATGCACATGAAGTATTACTTCGCTATCAATTCTTGAAGTAAGTACTGGGTTGGTTGTACGCTACTTTCACTGGGTATTAATTTGTAAATTCGTAGCCTGTGGAAGCAACGGCTACTATACCCAAGTATAACTTAAATGCTGAGGAAGAGAAAAAGCTCATCCTTCGGGAATATCGTTCCCTACTCCGATTGCTGAAATCTCGTTTAAAGCCCGGCGATAAAAAATTACTTCGTATTGCTTTTGAAATGGCTGCCGATGCGCATGTGACGATGCGTCGAAAAACGGGGGAGCCCTATATTTTACATCCCATAGCGGTTGCAAAAATTTGTGTGGAAGAAATCGGGTTAGGTGTTCGCTCCACCATTTGTGCATTATTACATGATACGGTAGAGGACACTGACATCGGGTTGGAAGATATCAAGCGTGAATTTGGTGAAGAGATCACCCGTATCGTAGACGGGCTTACCAAAATTGACAATGTTATTGATGTCAATGCTTCACAGCAAGCAGAGAACTTCAAAAAAATTCTACTCACTTTAACTGACGATCCGCGGGTGATCTTGATCAAGCTTTCCGATCGGTTGCATAATATGCGTACGTTGGATGTGATGAAGCGGGAGAAACAGTTGAAGATTGCCTCAGAAACAATTTTCATCTATGCGCCGCTGGCCCATCGAATGGGCTTGTACAATATCAAGACGGAGCTTGAAGATCTCTCCATGAAATATATGGAGCCCGATACCTATCGGGATATTGCACGAAAATTGGCAGAGACTAAAAAAGATCGCACCCGCTACATCAATGATTTTATTCGTCCTATTAAAGAAAAAATAGAGAGTTCTTCCATTCGGGGAGAAATTTATGGCAGACCCAAAAGCATTCACTCGATATGGAATAAAATGAAAAAGAAAGGGGTGGAATTTGAGGAGGTCTATGATTTGTTTGCCATTCGGGTAATTCTTGATTCATCTCCGGAGAAAGAAAAAGAAGATTGCTGGAAAGTGTATTCGCTGATAACGGATGAGTACAGTCCCTCCCCGGAACGATTGAGAGATTGGCTCAGTAACCCTAAAGCGAATGGGTATGAAGCGTTGCATACTACCGTGATGGGTCCACAGGGAAAATGGGTGGAGGTCCAAATACGGTCGCAGCGCATGAATGAGATTGCTGAAAAAGGGTTGGCAGCTCACTGGAAATACAAAGAAGGCACGCAAGATGAAAGCCGATTTGATAAATGGTTCCAGCAAATTCGTGAAGTGATTTCCAACCAAGAAGCCGACGGTATTGACTTTCTCCATGATTTTAAAACCAGCTTTCTTGCCGAAGAGATATATGTATACACACCAAAGGGCGATGTAAAAATGTTACCGGTGGGTTCTACCGCATTAGACTTTGCATTTTCTGTTCACAGTGCCATTGGTGTAAAAACAATTGGTGCAAAAGTCAACCACAAGTTGGTTCCGATCAGTCATAAATTACAAAGTGGAGATCAGGTTGAAATCATTACCAGTAATAAGCAAAAGGCTTCCGAGGATTGGTTGGGGTTTGTGGTTACTTCCAAAGCAAAAGGACGAATTCGAGATGCATTAAAAGAGGATAAAAGAAAAATTGCTGACGAAGGCAAGTATATGCTGCAACGAAAATTAGAGGGAATAGGCGCCTCTCTTTCGCAGTATAACCTGGACGAGTTAATGCAATGGTATAAAATTGGCTCTAGCCTGGACTTGCTTTATCAGATTGCTGTGAAGACTATTGATTTAAAAGATCTTCGTTCGTTCAAAGTAATAGGGGATAAAATTGAGGCGCCGAAACCAATTAAGCAACCTGTAGTTGCAGCTGATAAACCGGATATTATCCCCCATCATCTTCTTCCTAAAAAGGATACGGAGCTGATTATTTTCGGGGAGCGCAGTGATAAAGTGGTTTATAATTTGGCCAACTGTTGCAAGCCTATCCCTGGCGACGATGTGTTTGGCTTTGTTACTACTGGTAAGGGATTGACCATCCATCGTACTAACTGCCCCAATGCTGCTAAATTATTAGCCAGTTATGGACATCGCGTGGTCAAAACAAAATGGGCTAAGAATAAAGAGATTTCATTCCTCACGGGTATCAAGATTATAGGTCTTGATGATGTGGGGGTGGTGAGTATGATTACCAATTTGATTAGTGGGGAACTAAAGATCAACATTGCAGCGTTGACGATTGAGGCAAAAGAGGGGTTATTTATGGGCAACATACGTTTGTATGTGCATGATAAAGAGGAGCTTGAGCAATTAGTACAGGCCCTTTTAGGTTTACCCGGTGTAGAATCCGTGGAGCGCTATGACATGGAGGATATCCCAACATAATTTCCTGCATATTTACTACCTTGTACGGCTAATCAACAACTGTTCAAATCGCCCGTGATGAGTCAAGCTGCCAAGCGAGTTTTTACGCTATTTGTTTTTATAGGCATTGCTTTTGTATCTCGTGCACAAAGCTTTACATTAAATTGTACACGAGATACGCTGGTTCCAAGTTGTCCTGCAAATTTTTGTTTTACATTAAAAGGGCGTGTACCTGATATTAAAAAACAAACGAATTCCTATACAATTAATCCTACCAGTACTACACCTGGTTGTTTTCCTGTATATGTTGCTCCCAATGATCCGCAAGGAACACCAACTAACCTGACGGTGGACGATACCTATACGCCCTTGATCACGATGGGTTTCCCTTTTTCATTTTATGGGGCCACTTATACTACGCTTGCCGCTAGCACCAATGGTTATTTAACTTTTGACGCATCAAGGGCAGGTCTTTACGCTGCTTGGAGTATCCCGGCTGATTTGCCCAGTGGAAGTTATGACCGAGCCACCATCATGGGGCCTAATCACGATTTATACCCCACAACCAGTCAGCCCAACCAACGTATACAATACCAGGTGTTTGGTACAGCTCCGCATCGTAGATGGATTCTTAGTTTTAATGAGGTTCGTTTATTTTCTTGCACGAGCCTGAATCAAAATACGCATCAGATTGTTTTGTATGAGTCGTTGAATGTGATTGAGGTGTTGGTGTTTAGCAAACAAACTTGTCCTACCTGGAATAGTGGTCGCGCCATTGTTGGTATACAAGATTGGGATAGAACTTCAGGTATGATGGCACCCGGTCGTACAGCGATGGGTCCATCCTGGGGTAGTCTTAATATGAATGAAAGTTGGCGCTTTGTTCCAAATGATGGCCCTTCATTGCTGAAACGAGTAGAATTGGTAGATAACACGGGAGCTATTGTTGCCACTGTTTTACCGGCAGCCACAGTTAATCTGGGGAATGGAAATTTGGAAGTTTCCTTTCCCAATATTTGTCCTCCTGCTGGCGCGATTACAAACTATGTGATTCGTTCGGTGTATGAAAAATTTGATGATCCCACGGTTGAAATTTTTGGAACGGATACGGTGCGTGTCAATCGGGCTGCTGGACTGGCTGCCACAGCTACACCCAGTGCAGCTTCTTGTGGAAATGCAAACGGTATAATTACAATCGGAGCTCCTTCAGGGGGTACCGCTCCTTATCAATACTCGATTGACGGAACCAATTGGCAAAGCAGCAATGTGTTTAATAGTTTAGCGGCAGGTTCTTACACTGTTACGGTACGCGATGCACCCGGTGTATGTACTATAAGTATTCCTGTAACTGTAGCATCAGCAGGACAACTTGCAGCAACAATTGCTGCGGCTCCCACCGCTTGTACAGGTGTTAATAATGGAAGTATCACTATTTCGGCAGCGGCTGGTGCGGGCCCTCATACTTTTAAACTGGATGCTAATCCTGCTATACAAGGAACTTTGCCTTTTACATTTAGCAATGTTACCCCGGGCAATCACACCGTGATAGTTACCGATTTGGCAACTGGCTGTTCATCTGGACCACAAACAGTGAATGTAGCAGTAGGAGCCGGAGTAGCGGCAACCACAACGGCTGCGGCTAGTTCTTGTCCAACTGCAACCAATGGTAGTATTACCATTAATGCTACCACGGGAACAGCGCCCTTTACTTTTCAATTGGATGGAGGAACTGTTCAAACCGGTTCCAACCCCTTTACATTTAATAATGTGGCTCCCGGTAGCCATACGGTGGTGGTCAGAGACAATCTGGGTTGCCAGCTAACCCGAACATTAGTAGTGGCAGCGGGGCCTCCGCTCACTTCCAGTTTTTCTGCGGCTGCAACCAGTTGTGACGGTGCAGTTAATGGTACACTTACTGTAACGCCCACTAGTGGCACTGCTCCATATGAATTTTCAATTGACGGTAGTCCCTTTTATGCGGGCGCCTCTCCATATACGTTTAATGGACTCTCTGCTGGTAACCACTCGATTTTAGTGCGGGATGCCATCGGCTGTGTAAGTACTGCTTCAATAGTTTCCGTTTCGCCAGGGCCCACATTAACCACCACGGCAACCTCCACTGCTGCTTTATGTAATGGAGGAAGCACAGGTACACTCTCTGTTGTAACACCTACAGCGGGTGCTGCGCCTTATCAATATTCCTTGGATGGAGTGACTTGGCAAAGTAGTAATCAGTTTACCGGAGTTCCTGCCGGAACACATACCATACGTTTTAGAGAAAGCAATGGTTGTACGGGTACAACTTCAGTGGTGGTCACCGAGCCTCCTGTATTAAATGCCACTACTAATACAGTTCCTGTAGTTTGTAATGGTCAATCTAACGGGCAATTAAATATTCAGCAAGTGGTGGCGTTCCGCCTTATCAGTTTAGTGTGGATGCCACCAACTGGCAATCAGCAACTTCATTTAATTTGGCTGCGGG
>BJGL01000041.1 GCA_014190475.1 Bacteroidota bacterium | reverse complement strand
AAAAGTTCCCCACCTTATCCTAACACATTACTTTTCAGGGCCTAGTTTCAGGATAAATACCTAAATTTATAAGCGAATATTTCCTTTCTTTGCAAGCGAAAACCAAATTACTATGCTTAAGAGAATCCTCTTTTTGTTAGTTGTCAGTCTGGTATCAGGTTCCCTGCTTTATGCGCAGGTTACAACTGCCGTGTTAAATGGTGATGTTAAAAGCAACACCCGTGAAGCATTGGTAGGAGCCACTGTGATTGCCACCCACCTGCCTTCCGGAACTAAATACTCAACTGTTTCCCGTGCCGGCGGACAGTACAACATTCAAAACATGCGTGTGGGCGGACCCTACCTAATTGAGGTCAGCTTTGTAGGTCACAAGGCCGAGAAATACGAAAATATTTTCTTGCAATTAGGAGAACCCTTCTTGCTAAATGCTGAATTAACCAATGCTACTGCCGCTATGGAAAATGTAGTGGTTAGCAGCAGAAGAAGTTCAATCCTAAATGCTGGAAGAACAGGCGCTGTTACCAATGTGGGTACACGTCAAATTAATCAACTCCCCACTATCAGCCGAAGCCTGAATGATATTACGCGTGTAACGCCACAGGCCAATGGTGCTTCAGTTGGTGGCGGTAACTATCGTCAAAACAACTTCACTGTTGACGGTTCTGATTTCAACAACAGCTTTGGTATTGGCTCTAACCTTCCTGCCGGAGGTGCTCCAATATCTTTGGATGCTATTGATGAAATCTCCGTAAACATCACTCCTTTTGATATCAGACAATCTGGTTTTATCGGATCTGCTATCAACGCGGTTACTCGTGCAGGTACCAATACATTCAGCGGATCGGTTTATAACTATTTCCGTACTGAAAAACAGCGTGGCGACCAAGTTGAAGCTTCTAAATTCATTCGCCCAATTGAAGAATATAAGCAGTACGGTTTTCGTATGGGTGGTCCTATCGTTAAGAACAAGCTGTTCTTCTTCATGAACTACGAAACAGAAAATCAACCCAAGTCTATTCAGAACTTTTTTGCTGCTACAGCCGCTGCTCCTTACGGCAGTGCTCCCAATATTGTCCGCCCTACTGCGGATTCGCTGAATTACATCAGCCAATTCTTATTAGATCGTTATGGCTATGTAACAGGTCCTTACCAAGGCTACGTACCCAACATTGAGCGTAAAAAATATTTGGTGCGTTTAGACTGGAACATCAATAACAAACATCGTATGAATGTTCGTTATAGTCAGGTTGAGGGTGGCGAACCCTTCACACCCAGCACCTCAGTTTCTGGATCTAATGTTAACTATACCAGCACGCGTACAGCCAGCACATCATTATGGTTTAAAAATTCAAATTATTTCCAAGGTGCAAACCTCTACTCTTTAGCAGCAGAGTTGAACTCCACATTTGGAAAAGTTGCAAATACACTTCGTGCTACTTACACATTCCAAAATGACTCACGTTCTACGGATAGCCAAATCTTCCCATTTGTTGATATCCTTAGCAGCACCGGTGGTGTAACGGGCCCTGCTCCTTACACTTCATTTGGTTATGAGCCATTCAGTTTTGGCAACCTTCGTCAGGTAAAAACCTACTCAGTTATCAATAACGCTACCTGGACAAAAGGAAATCACAATTTTACAGTAGGTGGTCAATTTGAGTTAAGCGAAACAGTTAACGGCTTCCAGCGTTTTGCAACCAGCTACTACGTTTTCAATACGTGGGCGGATTTTGCTAATGGAAACAAGCCCCGTGATTTTGCAATCACGTATTCTTTATCAAAGAATTTTGCCCCCGCTTTCTCAGCTTTCAAATTTGGACAGTACTCACTGTATGGGCAGGATGAGATTGCTGTGAATAAAGATTTACGTGTAACATTAGGGTTACGTGTTGATCTCCCAACTTACCCTGAAGTTCCTCAAATTTTGACGCACCCACTTGTGGCGAAGATGTCATTTGAAGGTGGCGAAACTATCAATACGGGCAACCTTCCTAAGAATCGCTTAATGTGGTCTCCCCGCGTTGGATTCAACTGGGATATTTACGGAGATCGTTCACTGCAGATTCGTGGAGGAACTGGTATTTTCACAGGCCGTGTACCTTTTGTTTGGATTGTGAGCCAATCCGGCGACAATGGTATGATCCAGGTAACCCAGTTCTGGAATGGCCAGGCTAATACTCCTGGACCTTTCAATCCTAACCCTGCCGCTTACAGACCCTCTGTTGTACCTACTGCAGGAACCATTGTTCCAGGAAGCATTACTGCTCTTGTTGAGGATTTCAAAAATCCCCAAACATGGAAAACAACTCTTGCCATTGATACACGTCTTGGAAAAGGTGTTGTAGGAACCCTGGAAGCCATCTTAAACAAAGATGTAAACACTGCTATTTTCCGTAACCCCAATATGCTTGCACCTACTGCATTGAATGTTGCCGGCTACCCTGATAACAGACCAATCTACGGCTCCACAGTTCAAACACGTTTCATCAACACACTGAACAATGGTATTCCCCAGGCTGGTGCCGGTGGCGCTTTCAACGCAGTTGTATTGGATAATGGAACACAGGGTTATTATTTCTCCCTAACAGCCAAAATAGAAAAATCATACAGTAAAGGATTTGCATGGTCCGTAGCCTATACCAAGTCAATGGCTTCAAACCTATTTGACGGTGGTGGTGATCAGCCGCTCTCTGCATGGCAGGGAACTGCAAATGTATTTGGACCCAATGCACCTATGCTTGGCTATGCTGACTATGTTGTTCCTGATCGCGTTGTAGCAACCCTCTCCTACCGGAAGGAATATTTCAAAAATCTTGCTACCACCATCTCAGCTTTCTATAACGGGGGAATCAATGGTCGATTCAGTTATGTATATGATGGTGACTTTAACCGTGACGGAGTTCTGGGTAACGATTTGATGTATATCCCAACCGCAACAGACGTACAACAAATGCTCTTTACTTCTAACACAGTTAATGGAGTTACATATAGCCAAACAGATCAGCGCGCTTTGTTTGAGCGTTATATTCAGCAGGATAAATACCTCAGAGCACATCGCGGTCAGTTTGCTGAACGTAATGGCGCACAATTACCTTGGCTGAACCGCCTGGATGTAAAAATCCTTCAGGATTTGTTTGCAAATATTAAAGGCACTAAAAATGTGCTGCAATTCAGCATCGATATTTTCAATGCTGGCAACCTGATCGATCCAGGATGGGGTAAATTGAAAACTATAAATAATAGCCGTGTACTGGCTATTACCAATGCTACCAGCTTGGTTCCTGGTGGTACAGTTCTACCTATTTATCGTTTGGCAAGTGCTAATGGTGACATCATCACCAAAACCTTCCGCGATAATATTAGCGTAGCTTCTACTTACTCCATACAGTTTGGCTTACGTTATCTCTTTAATTAATCCATAATTCAAGCTATTTTAAAGCCGCTCCTTGAGAGCGGCTTTTTTAATAAAAATAGACATGGGCTTAAACTATAAGACATTTACCCTAGGCGTGGAAGAAGAGTACATGGTGCTAGACCCCACGACTTTTGAGCTCAAAAGCCATCAGCAACAACTGGTACAGGAAGGACAACAAATTTTCAAGGATAAAGTCAAAGCAGAAATGCATCAGGCAGTTGTAGAGGTTGGGACTTCCATTTGCAAGGATGCAGATGAGGCTTATCAGGAGGTAGCTACACTTCGAAAAACAATGAGCCAAATTGCAAAGGGCTGCGGATTTGCTATGGGAGCGGCAGGCACTCATCCTTTTAGCCACTGGGAAAGTCAACTTATTACTGATCATGCGCGATACAACGAAATCATCAATGAGTTACAAGATGCGGCCCGAAGCAATTTAATTTTTGGACTACATGTACATGTGGGGATGGAGAGTCGTGAAATGGCTAACCATATTGCAAACAGTACCCGCTATTTTCTGCCACATATATTTGCGCTCAGCACCAATTCACCTTTTTGGGAAGGGCGAAGAACCGGCTACAAATCGTATCGCACCAAGGTCTTTGATAAATTTCCGCGTACTGGCATACCGGATGCGTTTGAAAGTATTGAGGCGTATGACAACTATGTAAAATTATTAATCAAGACAAAATGTATTGATAATGCAAAGAAAATATGGTGGGACTTACGGGTTCATCCTTATTTCAACACGGTAGAGTTTAGGATTTGTGATATACCTCTTACGGTAGACGAAACCATTACTATTGCTGCGCTATTCCAGGCTATTTGTGCTCGCATCTATATGCTACGCTCAAAGAATTTAAACTTTATTCAATATTCTCGGGCCTTGTTGAATGAAAATAAATGGCGGGCTAGTCGATATGGCGTAGAAGGTTCGCTAATAGATTTCGGAAAAGAAGAAGAAGTGAATACCCGTGCTTTAATCCAAGAGTTACTTGATTTTTTAGACCCCGTTATGGATCAATTGGGTAGCCGAGATCGTATTGCAGGGGTCCAATCTATTCTTGAGAAAGGAACTGGCGCAGATAGACAATTAGCAATATTTGATAAAACAGGTAATCTCAAGGAAGTAGCTGCTTTTATTCATCATCAATTTTTGGCAGGTTTATAAATATAATTATGAAAATAAAATTAATACCAACTCTCTGTTTAGGGATGCTGAGCCTCATTGTTTCCTGTACCAAGCAAGGAGCCGACTTATTGATTTATAATGCGAACATCTACACGGTCGACTCCAGCTTTAGTGTGGTAGAGGCCATGGCAATACGAGATGGAAAAATAATTGAAACGGGTACTACGGCTGCCCTAGAGTCACGCTATTCCTTTCTTGAAAAAATGGATGCGGGTGGAAAATATATCTACCCAGGCTTTATTGATGCGCACGCCCATTTTGTAGGATATGCGTTGAACCTCCTGCGTGTTAACCTGGTTGGTACCACCAGTTGGGAACAAATTTTAGATAAGCTTCAAACATTTTCAAAAGAAAATCCAACAGGCTGGATTTTGGGCGAAGGATGGGATCAAAATGATTGGGAGAATAAAAACTATCCGGATCTGGCGTCTTTGAATCAACTTTTTCCTGATAGACCTGTATTACTGACTCGTATTGATGGGCATGCAGCAATTGCCAATCAAAAAGCAGTATCACTTGCTGGTATTACAGGGAAAGAAAAAATAATTGGCGGCGAAGTGGTTGTTAACAACGGCAACCCTACGGGCATTCTAATTGATAATGCGGTGGAATTAGTAAATAAAATAATCCCCCCTACTACTGATGCCGACTTTAAAAAAGCGATTTTAAAAGCACAACAAAACTGTCTGGCAGTGGGGCTAACTACCATAGATGATTGTGGTTTAGACGCTGCGGTAGTTGAAAAATTAAAGCAATTACAAGATCTCGATTCACTCCAACTTCGTCTTTATGTGATGCTAAGCGATAAGCCGGACAATTATACCTATGCAGAAAAAAATGGAAAATTAATCACAGATCGACTCACAGTTAGAAGTTTTAAGGTATATGGTGATGGAGCGCTGGGTTCACGCGGAGCCTGTCTGTTGAAAGACTACACAGATCGAGCAGGACATGTAGGATTTTTATTAAGCAATCCTGCACATTTTGATAGCGTAGCCAGCTGGTGTGCAAAATGGGGCTGGCAAATGAATACGCACGCCATCGGCGATAGCGGTAACCGCACCATACTCAATACCTATGCACGGTACTTAAAAAAAGAGGATGACCTACGCTGGCGGATAGAGCATGCGCAGGTTGTCAACCCGAATGACCTCAATTATTTCGGACAATACCAGATTATTCCTTCCGTACAACCTACACACGCAACATCAGATATGTATTGGGCAGAAAAAAGACTTGGGAATGAGCGTATCGCGCATGCCTATGCTTATCAATCCTTACTTAAACAGAATGGTTGGATTCCATTGGGAACAGACTTTCCAGTTGAAGATATTTCCCCTTTCAAAACTTTCTATGCAGCTGTAACACGGCAAGACGCAACCGGATGGCCTGCGGATGGCTTTCAAAAAAAAGAGGCATTAAGCAGACAGGAAGCCATACGCGGTATGACAATTTGGGCAGCCCGCGCCAATTTTGAAGAAACCAAAAAAGGAAGTTTAGAAAAAGGAAAATGGGCCGATTTTATAGTGCTTGATAAAGATTTGATGAAGGCCTCCCCTGCTGAATTACTTCAAACCAACACCCTAAGCACCTATATCAACGGAGTTAAAGTGTATGCCGCTGCTCAATGAAGTTCAATAAACAAATGAATCCCTATCGCATAGCCGTGCTCGACCTTTATCAAGGTGAAGCGAATCAAGGAATGAGGGGTATCCAGTCAATCATTGAATCCTGGAGTGCGCAAAAGAGAATAACAACGCAAGTAGACTACTTTGATGTTAGAGTTAAAAAACAAATTCCAGACCTTTCCTATCATGCCTATATATCGAGCGGAGGACCAGGCAGCCCATTAGAGTCCCGCTATGAGGATTGGGATATAGCTTGGTGTCAGTGGCTGGACCAGCTCAATCGCTGGAACCAACAGGCAGACCCAAATGAAATAAAGCCCGTATTTTTTATTTGCTATTCCTTTCAATTAGCTTGTCGCTTTTTTTCAGTGGGAATCATTTGCAAAAGAAGATCTACCTCTTTTGGAGTTTTTCCGATCACACTAACAGAGGATGGCATAAAAGAGGTACTATTCAAAGGCCTAAAGAATCCGTTTTATGCAGTTGACCACCGAGACTATCAACTTATTCAACCGAATCTGGAAAGAATCGAAGCATTGGGAGGCCAAGTACTCTGCATTGAAAAAGAGAGACCCCATGTTCCTCACGAAAGAGCTGTCATGGCCTTACGCTTTAATACGCACATGATTGGAACACAGTTTCATCCGGAAGCTGATCCTACTGGCATGATTTATTATCTTAACCAAGAGGATACAAGAAATACAGTTATAAAAAATCACGGTGAAGAGAAATTAAAAAGTATGCTGGCTGACTTACAAGATGCTGACAAAATCCAATGGACTAAAAGCCGCGTTTTACCTAATTTCCTAGATCATACCTTTAGCGCAACCATTAGCTGTAAAGACTAGAAATCCACATCATCCGATTCCAATGATTCCAGCTATCCGACAATATTACAACGCAATATATTCCCCCTCACAGTATAAAGGCCTCTTAGAGTCAATTGAAAAGCAATATCCAGGCAAGCTGGACTTTCGTATCGCTGAAACGCCTCTTTTTATCCCCAAGGTATTCGAACGCCAAATGATAGAGACCTGTAATTATATTTTATCAGTTATTCAAGATGCTTCATTTTCCTCTAGGACAGACCAATCGATTCCCTCTTCTTTTCGAGTAGATGGAGAAGAGGGCAACCCTCAATTCATGGTCTTTGATTTTGGCATTTGCCAAAATAAAGCAGGCCACTACGAGCCTCAACTGATAGAAATGCAAGGCTTCCCCTCTCTCTTTGCTTACCAGATTTTATTGGATGAGGCATTTCGTAATCACTTGCCAATTCCCGTTTCCATGACTACTTATTTAAATGGATTCAAAAAGGATACTTACATCCATCAATTACAACAACTAATTCTGGGAAGTCATACAAAGGAAGAGGTGGTACTGCTAGAATTATTTCCTGATAAACAAAAAACTAGAATTGATTTTGCCTGTACTGAAAAGCTTTTGGGAATTAAAACGATTTGCCTGACGGAGATCATTCGTCAAGGAAATAAGTTATACTACACACAGGGAGGTCAACTAAGGCCCATCAAACGCATCTATAACCGTCTTATTTTTGACGAACTACAAAATCAATCCGAAACAGTGCAAGCTTCCTTTAGCACTATTCAAAAAGGTGTAGCAGTAGAATGGTGTAACCACCCTAACTGGTTTTACAGAATCAGTAAGTTCACCCTCCCCTTCCTACATCACCCCAATATTCCCGCCGCTTACTTTTTACATGAGATTAAACAACTGCCTAGCAACCTGGATCAATATGTTCTTAAACCACTATTTTCTTTTGCAGGGCAAGGAGTTGAAATAGACCTACAGGAGGACATGCTAAAAAATATCAAAGACCCGGAAAACTGGCTTTTGCAAAAGAAAGTAACGTATGCCGATTGTATTCCAACACCTGATGGCCCCGCTAAGGGAGAGGTGCGATTATTCTATTGGTGGCCAACAGGTGCACCGAGTCCAATTCCGGTAAATAATCTAGGTAGAATCAGTAAAGGGAAAATGGTAGGGACACGTTATAATAAAAACAAAAATTGGGTTGGCGCAACCTGTTGCTATTTTGAAAAATAATGTTACCGACCACTTTTAAAGACTATTACCAGATCTTAGGTGTAGAGCCCGGAGCACATCCAATGGAGATTAAAAGAGCTTGGAGGGCCCTGGTGCTTCAATGGCATCCTGATGTTGCAGGTTTGCAGGAAATCAACACCAAGAAGTTCCAAGATATACAGGAAGCGTATGAAACATTAACAGACCCGTTAAAAAAAGAGAAATACCTCCAACAACGATGGCTTCAGCAAGTGACACAGACTAGAACTTTTTACACTCCTAATGACGCTGATGAAGTATTGCAGGCAATGATTAAAGTCGAACAACTAGTATTTAGGGCAGATAGTTACCGGTTAGACACAGATTTTATTGAACAATATATTCGATTTATATTAACTCCAAGGTCAATTGAATTAATAAATGAACCTAAAGATGGTATAGTCAGTAAAGAAATCACAAAACTGACTTTACGATGCTGCAATATACTGCCTGCTAAAAGCCGTACGGCTGTATTAAAGACACTATCAGGACTGAAACAATCCGAAAGCATGAATCTGATTGCAGCGTACAAAAAAGAAAACAGCTTGCGCTGGACCCTTGAAAAATATAAAACAGCAATTATTCTGATTATAGTTGCTTTGCTTTGCTGGTTAATAAGTTCTCTAGCTTAAAAAACTACCGGTACCTTTGCACCCATGCATTATTGTTCCGTTGAGAAAATAGCTAAGAGCTACGGCATACAGCCCTTATTCGAGGATCTTAGTTTTCATATCAATGAAGGAGACCGGATTGCATTGATTGCAAAAAATGGAACAGGCAAGTCTACCCTGCTTAAAATTTTGGCTGGCAAAGAGCAACCGGATGAGGGAAATAGTTGGATTCACAAAGAAGTCACAGTTATCTTTTTTGAACAAAATCCATCCTTAGCAGTAGAAAAAACAGTGGCTGAGAATATTTTTTTTCATGACCACCCGGTCATGAAAGCCATCCAGCAATACGAGTATGCAGTTGCCACTGATCAAGCAGAAGAACTGGAGAAAGCCATTAGTAAAATGGATGAATTACAGGCCTGGGATGCCGATGCAAAAGTCAAACAAATATTGAGTAAACTCAATATCAAAAACCTGGATAAAACCGTGGGTCTTTTAAGTGGAGGTCAACAGAAAAGAGTAGCATTGGCAAAGACCTTGATTGATATTGGCTTCGGCAATAAAAAAGTTTTGTTGATTATGGACGAACCTACCAACCACCTGGACGTAGAAATGGTGGAGTGGATGGAAAATTATTTAAGTAGACAAAACACTACTCTTTTACTTGTCACCCACGATCGTTATTTTCTGGATACAGTATGTCAGGAAATTTGGGAGCTAGATCGAGGAAAATTATACACCTATCAAGGGGACTATGCAAATTATTTGGAGCGCAAAGCTGCCAGAATGGAAAGCGAATTAGCCACGGCAGCAAAAACCAGAAATCTATACCGCAGGGAATTGGAATGGATGCGAAAGCAGCCCCGGGCAAGAACAGTAAAAAGTAAAAGCAGGCAAGATCGATTTGGACAAATTGAGAAAGAGGCAAAACAGAACTACCAGGAGCAATCTTTACAGCTACAATTAAAAATGAACCGGCTGGGCGGAAAAATTCTTGAATTAAAAAAAGTTTATAAATCTTACGGTTCCCTACCTATCCTGAAAGGATTTGATTACACGTTTAAGCGTGGTGAACGGATTGGTGTGGTGGGACCAAACGGCGTGGGTAAATCCACTTTTTTACATATCCTGCAAGGGCTAGAAGCCGCGGATAGCGGAAAAATAAACGTTGGGGAAACAATTGTTTTTGGTTACTACTCCCAACAGGGCCTTCAACTAAAGGAAGATTTACGGGTCATTGAGTTTGTTAAATCCATAGCCGAAAACTTTCCATTAGAAAAAGGAGGTACACTCACCGCTGCCCAATTTTTGGAATTATTTCTGTTTGAACCCGACAAGCAATACACCTACATCAGTAAATTAAGTGGCGGCGAAAAAAGAAGACTGCATTTATTATCTGTGCTTTTCAAGAATCCAAATTTTTTGATCCTGGATGAACCTACCAATGACTTGGACTTACCCACCCTGAGTGTATTGGAGAATTTTTTACTTGAATTTCCTGGCTGCTTGTTAATTGTTTCACATGATCGTTATTTTATGGATCGGCTGGTGGACCATCTTTTTGTATTTACAGGAGAAGGCGAAATCAAGGATTTTCCAGGCAACTATACACAATTCAGAGAGGAAAAGGGCCGATTAAATACAGTAATCAAAGAGAACAGAACCGAAAATACGCTCCCCAGTAGTAACACGGAAAATACTTCTAAAAACAATGCGGAAAACCGTATCAGCTACAAAGAAAAAAGAGAATTTGAGCAACTTGAAAAAGAGATGGAGAGCTTAACGGAGCTAAAGAACCAACTCACTGCAAAATTGAATGAGGAAAATTCCTCATTTGAATTTTTACAAGAAACGGCACTTGCGTTAGAAAAAACAATAAAATTGCTCGATCAAAAAGAACTACGTTGGCTGGAGCTGAGCGAAAAATTATAGTACTACTCTTCTAAATAATCCAGATCCTTGTGAAATGTTTCGCGGGTAAGTGCCGCAGCAAGAAGGGTAATAGACATGATAATAACTCCAGTGTAAATGCCTGCATCAACATAGCCCAAATCAGGAAGTCCTTCTAGCCACTTGAATAAAGGCAAAATAAATATAGCCAACATACCTCTTACCATATTTGGTATAGTAGTAGCTGCCGTTGCGCGAAGATTAGTACCAAATTGCTCAGCCCCCATCGTTACAAAAATGGCCCAGAAGCCGGTACCAAATCCAAGTCCGGCACATATCCAATACAACTGAGCAGCCGTTCCCTCCCAAAGCATTGTAAAATAGGCTACCATAAATAAGATCGTGATTGCATAAAAAATAAATAAGGCCTTTTTACGACTTTGCAACTGCTGACTAATTAATCCTATTAAAATATCTCCCAAGGAAATGGCAGCATAAGCAAACATAATCGCCTTGCCTGGATCGATTTTTTCAACAATTCCAAACTCCTTTGCAAAATCGTTGGAAAAGGTAACCAGAATGCCAATTACAAACCAAGTAGGAAGTCCAATTAAGATTCCTAACACATAACGTTTCAAACGATCAGCATTAGTGAAGAAAGATAGAAAGTTGCCACGTGCTACTTTCTGAGACTTCACTTGATTATAGAGACCAGATTCAAAGACGGAGATGCGAAGTAAGAGCAATAATATGCCAAGGCCTCCCCCAATAAAGTAGCAGGTCCGCCAATCAAAAAGCTCTTTCATAAAAAAAGCTAACACCGCACCTGTTAAACCAATACCCGCTACCAGTGAAGTAGCTACCCCTCGTTTGGCTTTTGGTACAATTTCTGCTACCAGTGTGATACCAGCCCCTAATTCCCCTGCCAATCCTAATCCTGCTATAAATCGAATCCACTTATACTGCTCTACAGTTTCAACAAAGCCATTAGCGATATTAGCCAGCGAATAGAGTACAATGGACCCAAACAATACGCTGAGCCTTCCTTTCTTATCTCCAATCACACCAGAAACAATTCCTCCCAACAAAAGCCCCCACATTTGCCACTGAAGAATTTGTTCTCCGCTGGCTTTGACGTCTGCAGGAGACAAGCCTAAAGACTCCAGACTGGGTACGCGAATGATTCCAAACAACAATAAATCATAGATGTCCACAAAATATCCAAGCGCTGCAACAACAACTGCTAGATTAAAAATGGAGTGTTTTTGATTCATACCGTAATTATGATTTTTCGTCTGCAATTTTACCCCAAATCATTTTGAAAAGCACAGGCGCTGTGGTTACAAAAACAATGGCCAACACAATAACTTCAAGATGCTCTTTCAAATCAAATCCAAATTGAGCAAAAATCCATTTCTGAAGAAAATACCCAGAGAATATCATAGATACAACCCAAGCAATTGACCCCACGACATTAAAAAAATGAAACTTGCTTTTATCCATTTGCACAATACCTGCTACGATGGGCGCAAAGGTTCGAATCAATGGAAGAAACCGTGCCCCAATTACCGCAAGTCCCCCATGTCGCTGATAAAAATCTCTGGCCTGAAATAAATATTTTTTCTTGAAAAGTAAACGATCCCTCCACCCGTACATGGCTGGACCCACTTTTTGACCAGTCCAGTAACCTGCACTGTTACCTAGTATTCCAGCTACTGCAATCAAACCCGAAAGCACAAATAGATCAATCCATTCATTGCGAATAGTACCAAGCCCAATTAGATCAAGAAATTGGTTTGCTAAGCCTGGCACAATTTCTCCTGCCTTTGTAGTGATGGTATGTGCATAGATGCCTGCAACAAATAACAAGGAATCGCCCGGAAGAAAAAAACCCATGAATAAGCCGGTTTCAGCAAAAACAACAAATAGCAATAACCAAAGCCCTCCATTCTCAACATAAAACTGAGGCTGCAATAAATTACTCCAATGAAAAGTAGCTAGTAAGGTTAACAACATGCGGATTAAAATTATTTAGGCTTGCTCTAATTCTCCTTCCCATTTACTCACCACCGTTGTTGCTAATGCATTTCCTACAACATTGGTTGCAGAGCGAAACATATCACAAAAATGATCGATTGGCAAAATCAAGGCTACTCCTTCCGGAGGAATCCCGAACATGGAACAAGTTGCCAAAACTATTACTAGGGAAGCGCGCGGTACACCTGCAATTCCTTTACTTGTGAGCATTAACACAAGCAACATTGTGACTTGCGTACCCAGGTCCAATTGTATACCATAAGCCTGCGCAATGGCCAGGCTTGCAAAAGTCATGTACATCATACTACCATCCAGATTAAAGGAATACCCGAGTGGCAAAACGAAGGATACAATTTTATTACGGCAACCAAATCGTTCCAACTCTTCCGTTAATTTAGGGAATACAGCTTCACTGCTGGTAGTACTGAATGCAATCAGCAAGGGCGTACCGATGTGACGCAATAAACTGATCATTCTTTTACCGATTATTAAATATCCCACCAACAAAAGCAGGATCCACAATATTGCTATCCCAATCAGGAAATATAAAAAGTAGATGATATAAAATTGAAAGATGCCCAGCCCTTTTGCGGCAACCACGGCTGCCAATGCTCCAAAAACACCATAGGGAGCAAAATTCATCACATAACCTACCATTTTCAAAATGATATGAGAAACCGCATCCAAGGCTTTTATAACGGGCTTTGCGGTATCTCCCATCGCGGTTGTGGCCACTCCAAAGAATAAAGAGAATACAACAAGTTGCAATACTTCATTGGTTGCCATCGCCTCTATAAAGCTGCGGGGAATCACATGCTCCACAAATTTCTCCAATGAAAACTCCTGCTTTTTGGTAAGTAAATCTTTAACCCCCTCTGTGTCGGCATGCGCCAAATCAATGAATGTGCCGGGTTTGAGAAGGTTTACCAGGACCAACCCAATCCCCAGAGAAACCAAAGATGCTGAGACAAACCATAACATGGATTTACCTCCTACGCGTCCCACCGCTTTAAGATCTCCTAATTTGGCAATGCCCACTACCAGTGTAGCAAAAACCAACGGTGCAATGATCATTTGCACCAAACGAATAAATACTTTTCCCAATAGCTTAATCTGGGTTGAGAATGCTTTGATAAAATCAGGAGAAGCATTGGTGTGAACCAGGTATCCTACTACAACGCCAAGTAACATGGCCAGAAGGATATATTGCGTAAGACGGCTTTTGGGTTGCATGGCAATTCGTTTAGGTAGGCAGGAGTTCGAAAATCGGTAAAAAAAATGGCAATGAAAAATTTACGGCGGGTGTAAGCGAAGGTGCTCCTGTAAAATGGAATTGTTT
>BJGL01000040.1 GCA_014190475.1 Bacteroidota bacterium | reverse complement strand
GCCACGCGTGTTCCTGTTCCATTTGCAAACCCATTAATCGTGCTGTATTCAATACCATAACCAGAAGGGGTAGTACATCCTCCGCTACCAAATGAGCTGGCCAATGTGGCAGCACTGGTTGTCACAGCTGATGCAACCCCTGTAGTAACACTGGGCGGTGTATTTACTCCCGAACCGGAAGCGGCCACAACTGTAGCAGTTGCCCCACCCCCACTCACAGGAATAGATCCTGTATAAGACTGCACCGCAGTAGGAACAAAACGTACATAGACCGTCAAGGTCTGTGAACCTCCTGTTTGCAATAGCCCGATAACATCATTGTAAGAACCAGTTGATGTCTGACTGAATGTGAATCCCGCTAACGGACCCACTGTGATCAATGCATTGGTAAGGTTCGTACCTGAAATTGTAAATGAATTAGGACCTCCAACCGCACCCACGCAGACATTACCAAATGCAGTAAGCGCAGAGACGGTTAGCTGAGCAGGCGGAGGCGCTGATGTAGTAAATGACTGTTGACTACCGTAAGTAGTACCTCCGCTATTAGTTGCATAGGCTTTGTAATAGTAGGTGGTGGCTGCAGTCAATCCACTCAATGAAGCAGAAAAACTTCCACTCGCCAAATTTGAAGAAGCTACCCGTGTACCTGTTCCGTTCGCAAATCCGCTAGTGGTGCTATACTCAATGCCGTAGGCAGAAACTGCTCCACATCCGGTAGCAGTTATTGCACCAGCTAATGTGGCGCCATTGCTGGTAATTCCACTGCTTGCTCCAGTTGTAATGGAAGGAGTAGTATTGATTCCACTGCCAGTTGCAGCAACGCTTACTGCAGCAGCAACACCTCCACCCGCAACAGCAATGTTTCCATTGTAGGCTTGAACAGCGGTTGGTGTAAAGCGAACAAATATTTGCTGTGTGTAGCTACCTCCAGTTTGGCTTAATGAAAGTGTAGCAGTGTATGTTCCATTGGCAGTAGTAGAATAACTGTACCCATCTAATGCTGCCACCGTTACGGCCGCAGTAGATAAATTACTACCCGTTATTGTAAAAGAAGACGGGCCAGCAGCTGTGTTGACACAAACAGCACCAAACCCACTTAAGGTACTAACTGACAAGGAAGGATTCAACGAAACAGTTGTGAAACTTTGTTGCGCACCGTAGGCTGTACCAGCTGCAGTAATAGCATAACTTTTGTAATAATAAATTGTACCTGCATTCAATACACTAAGATTTACGGAGAAATTTCCTCCGGATAGATTTGAACCAGCTACTTGTGTGCCGCTTGTGAAATTATTAGTAGTACTGTACTCAATCCCATATGCTGACACAGTACCGCAACCATTTGCGGTGATAGCCCCCGCTAGTGTTGCTGAAGTTTGCGTAATACTGCTGGCAGCCCCGGTTGTAGTAGTAGCCAATGTATTGACTCCCGCTCCAGCAGCTGCTACATTAACAGCCGCACCTAATCCTGCGCCCGACAATGCAATGTTTCCATTATAAGATTGAACGGCGGTGGGATTGAATTTTACAAATACCTCCTGCGAAAGTGAGCTACCCGTAACTGGAATAGATAATGTGCTCGTGTAAGTTCCGTTGGAAGTAGTAGCATAGGTGTAGCCATTCAAAGCGGCTACTGCCAAATTACCTGTGTTTAGGTTAGTTCCTGTGATAGTGAATGAATTCGGACCCGCAGTTGTATTGATACATACATTCCCAAAAGCAGTTAGAGCACTGGTGGTTACGCCAGGTGTATTAGAACTAGTTGTTACAGTTATCTCATTAGAATTGGCAGAGGAAACACCCCCTGCTACAGCTCGTACCACATAATAGTACGTTGTTCCACCGGTTAATCCAGTTACTCCGTAAGTGGTAACATTACCAACATTTTGATTTTGAAGAATGTAATTATTTACAGTTCCGGTAGTACTTCCTTTTACATATACTGCAGAGATACGGCTGGTACCCCCAGATCCAACCGTTGCCCCGCCAACGCTGTTATTGCTGGTTTGTAACCAACGAAGTGAAACCAATGGTTTATTCGCTGCATCAGCTGGAAGGGCTACATCGGTAAGAGCACCCCAAGTAGTGGCATTACCAGCAGCAACCGCCGTAGACAAAGTCACTGTTCCCCCCGTTACATCCGTCCATGTACCACTGGATCCCACTTTATACTGAAGTTTGAAATCTTTGGGGCCAGTACTCGATGACCCTTGCATGGAAGAAACTGTAATAGAAGTGGCACCCGTTGTATTCACATCCGCTTGCCAATATTTAGTATCTGCGCCGTTATCCCATCCGTTTGTAGAAACTGAATTGGGATTTGCTCCTGTTGAACTAGTGGGACCACCGGGCCATGAAACCGTATTACCTGTAAACCCCTGCGGTGTTAATGTTTGAATTGAAATATTATTTGCATTTCCTGCATCAGCAGTTTGTGCAGTAGCAGCAGCAGTGGTAAAATTCCATCCCGCCAGTGTACTGGTAACTTGTCCTGTAGATTGAGAATATACATCGAGAAAATAACCAGCTGCACCTGTTACAGCATTCCAATTGGCGGTAAATCCAGTTCCACCCACGGCTGTTGCGGCTGTGGCTAGAGGTGCGGAAATAGCAACGCCCGTTCCGGACAGCGCAGCAGTTGCTGTTGCACCACCTCCAGAAAAATTCAGATTGCCTGATCTTGCTCCCACCGCTTGCGGTTTAAATCGAACATACACTGGAGTAGCGGCAAGTGTGGCTGCACTGTAGGAAATGGTTGCACTTGCACCCCACGTTGAATTATTAGAGGAAACTTCAAAATCAGTTGAGGTAGATGTTACAGTTACAGAGCCGGGTGCTCCTGTTAAATTAGCACCCGAAAGGTTTGCTGATTGGGAAGCGCTAGTAGCTCCCACGGCTGTATTGGAAAATGAAGTAAAAGCAGCAATAGTCAGAGAAGGTGATGCACTGGTGCATAGCGCCACAGGTGAAGTACTCTTACGCGGTACTGGGGCCGTCACCACATCAAAATCACTATTGTTGTTGTCTGTATCAGTACAACCATTAGTTTTTCGAACAGCACCTTGCGTGTTAACTAATGCGGTTCCATTATTTACCGTTGTGTTCCCCTCCCCATTATTAGAGGCTCCATAAGCAACAAGGTCAATAATCCCAGTTGCCGGCAACGTGCAAGGCGTTGCAGTGGCACCACATCCGAGTCCCGTTGCACCATTCACCAAGGCAACTTTTCCTGAGCTTGCACTCAGCGACATGGCAGTAGTTGCAGTTGAAAGATCTGGCGTAACAGGAAAATCTGCCCCCACTGTACCTAAGGATCCACATTGAATTAATAAATATCCGCCAGCCGGAATACTGGTACCAGCAGGAAAAGCATAAATCTGCGAGGCAGAACCTCCAAAATTTCCAGAACTGGAACCATACTGGATGGAGAATCCATCCAAGGATTGTGCTGCAGCACTTACGTTATGAAGCTCAACGTAATCATACTTATAGGTAGGGGACCCTGAAGTAGCACCACCCCCACCATACACCTGACTAATTACCACGGTGGTTGATTGGCCAAAGGAAAATAAAGAAGTTAATACAAAGAGGGCAACAAGTAATTTTTTCATACTAAGGTTTTATTAATTCCAAGACAATTGAACATCATCGATTGCAGAAGAGGGACGATTACCACTGCCGGTAGTTGCTGAAAGTGTAACTATTCGAATCCAAACTTTCTGATTTAAATTATTCAAGGACGTACCAAAACTTACCGTAACAGGTGTACTGGCAAACGTACCCAAATTAGTAGTAAGCGTTGCGGGATTCGTGGTCACCGGTGTAAATGTTGTTGGATTGTCACCAAGGCCATATTCTACACGCCAGGCCGCAGTTCGACCTCCAGGTGTAGCATCAAGTGACTGCAGCAAAAAACTAAGTTGAAAGTTTGTCTTGGCAGTGGTGTTATCCAATAAGAGCATATAAGCAGCACCGGGATCATATCCAGCGGCACTGGTCTGACGAATACCCAAGGCCCGATTTGGATGAGCCCCCTGCACTGCAGCATCACTTGTAGCGGTCATACCAGTGAAAGAAGCAAAATTTTTCAATCCTGCACTGGTTTGATTCCAAGCAGTGGGGCTTCCCAATCCAGTTGCTGGATAAAAAGGCATATCGCCTGTGCCGAGTGTTGTAGCAGAAGCACCAATTTTTACTGAAATTCCCTGCGGTAATCCAGTTGCAATACCATCAAAATTTTGGACATAGGGCGAACTAGTCAGAGGTAATCCACTGGATCCCGGAGGTGGACCTGCTCCAGCCACCACATCAGATAAACCACGAAATGAAATTTGCATTACCGCATTAAAAGGTGTCAGGTACCCAACAAATGAATCTGCAGTACCCGGAAAACTATTATTAGCAAATGATGCGGCTGTTGAGGTAAAGGCAATGAGTGTACCGGTTGCATCAGTCATGGTTACACTTCCTCCCCAACGTCCAGAAGTTCCACCAACCAAAGAGGTAATATTGACAATTCTAACTAACGTAGATTCCCAAGCTCTAAAATTTGCTTGAATAGCAGCAAAAGTTGCAGTACGAGGGGTGATTGTTTTACCAGTTCCCACCCGAGTAGCATAGCCGAGCGGAATATTATTTAATTGAAGCAAACCATTGAACTCTGATAATTCCTGCCCAGTAATATTGATGTCAATTGAATCACCCAGATCAAAAGAATGAGAAGCAGAAAAACGAACACAAATGCCGGATAATCCATTTCCTTGTTGGAGGTAGATATTTTGAGCATTCAAGTTATTGGTGGTACGATCACTGATCACAATACCAGTAATCCTTTTACTATTGGGTCCATAAGTTGTAGCACCCGTATAAAGAGAACGAAGTTCAGCAATCGAGAGTAAAGTAGTTGGACCTGTTCCACATCGGGCCGCATTGAAACGAACATCTGCTGTGTCGCGTATTGTTAATTGTCTGGTGGAACCAAAATAGGAATACACTCCAACGATAGATCCATTACCAACTGGCACTTTTACTTCGGCAAAATTAGAGTAGTTGCTAGTCCGCAGCGTGATTCGATTGGTCGTGGGAGCTGAACAACCCTGAACAATTCTATTACCAGACTGCCCGGCATCGGCAAAGGTTTTGCTGGTGTCAGCCGAAGCAAATTCCATATCGGTGAGACGAATCAGCGTACTAATGTAACGATCCTGTAAGGTGGTAGTAAGTTGTGTCGCAGAAACTTCCAGCGGAATAACCGGCTGATTCAACGCCCCTTTTATGATGTGCTTGTCAAAGAGGTTATACGCCAACAAGGTGACCCCTCCCTGACTTAAATAGGCGGAGTCAATACCTCCTCCCAACTGCAGTGTTCCGCTATATTGACCAAGGTATAGTCCTTTAACTTTTACAAACAATTTTCTTCCAACCGGGTAGGTATTATATAAGTTCGCGCTACCCAAACGCAATAAAATTCCACCAGTTGCATCTTGTAGAGCAATTTGCTGATAATAATTTCCACTCCGATCATCACAAACTACCACCCCCTCAATTACCTGATCATCTTGAATGGCCACTGCAGCGCCGGCCGTGTACCGAGTTTTTAAATCCTTGATACTGATAGTAGCCACTATTCCAGGATCTCCAGAAGGCGCAGGTTGGTCATAGCTTTTTTTACAGGCTACCACACCAAAAACTATTAAGGCAGCTAGCACTACAGTAGAAACTGAATATTTTATTGTTACCATGGGAAAGAATTTATTGTATATCAGCTGCACTTCGAATACCAATTTGTGTAGCATCCTGGGTTGCTGTTTTGTAAATAGATACATAGCCGGTAATGGAACGGCCGGCGGTGTTGACCGTTATGCCTGCCGCTGCTCTTACAAATACTGTTAAACTACCAGTAGCATCTGTAATAGTATACGTAGTTCCGGTGGTGTTAGTAGATGCCTGTGTAATACCTGTTAAATTATTAATTCGAACCAAGGTAGAAGCCCAGGTGTTCCGATTGGTTACAATTTCAGCACAGGTAGTAACCCGGGGTGAAATGGTAAGAGAGACGGGAACAGTGACAATCTTGTCCATGGGTACATTTTTCAATTCCAGATCACCATTATATAGAAGAAGCTGTCCAGCACCGGCCGCATCAATTTCAATTACTGATCCCAACGGATAAATTGGGGAACCAACAACCGTATAGAGATAGATCCCTCCTCCGTTTTCATCTTGTATTCTATAATTCCCCGCTGCCTCATTGGCATTATTTGAAATCACTACGCCTCTGATCTTTTTAGTACCTGCTGGAACAAGTACCGTTCCTGTGCCCGGATAGAGAGCCCGGAAATCTGCGATCTTCATCAACTCACTGGCCGGACTCGGTACAATTGGATCAGGACCGGAAGGACCAATCGGCTGCTTGTCACAAGAAAGCAATGTAGTGGTGAAAAAAAAGAAGCTGATTGGAAGCAAAGAAATTTTTAATCGGATTGACATAGATAATCGTTAATTCAATTATTAAAAACGAAGTGTAGCGCTAGCAAAAAAGTTTAACCCATAGGCATAAAACAAACGAGGAGGAAACTTTCCAACCTGCACAGGATCGGCCGCAATTAACTGCTGGTCGTAACGAAGCTGCTCAAAACCACCTGTAACAATTTTTTTATTGTTCAAGAGGTTATTGATTCCTACATTAAATACTAAGAAAGTTGATTTATCGTTTACCTCATAAGCCCTAGGTAGTTTCCAAGAGTAGCCACCAAAAAAATCTATCGTGTACTGTGCATCAAATTTAGTTTGCTCAAAAACAGATTTATAGTCAGCTGTACCGGGTGATAAATATTGGAGTGCCTCCCACGTACGTCGAAGCGGATTCATACTTAAATAAGACTGATCAAAATAACTTCCTGTTAAACTAACAAACCAAAACTTGGGCGATCGATAATTCAAGGAGACACTATACGCTTCCATCGGAGTAGAAGGCACTTTGAAATTCTCCATGTAAATAATATCCCTGCCGATAACCGCCGCGCTATTATCCACCGTTACGATAGCTTGCTGACGACTATCAAAGTAATACCTGCCAACGGCAGCCGCTGCATTAACGGTCAACGTGGGAGAAAGCTTTACCTCAATACCAAATTCGCCACCAAAATGCAGCCGATCAATTCCTCGAATCGCGTAATTGACAAAATTTTGATAGAAGTCATGATAGAATATCATGATATCCATTCCTTTTCTGAACTGTGTGTAATAGCCGCCGATCCTTGCCCTTACCTTTGGCGCATTGAGCACATAGGCTGCTTCTCCCGTCAAGATCTCTTCACTTTGTAAGCCGGATTGCTGCGCATTACGTGTGCGGGGAGAGATGTACATATTCTCGAAATAAGGAGCTCGCGTTAAATAAGCGCCATTGATGAAAACATAATTTCTTCCGTTGATCTTGTAGGTCATTCCTGCCTTACCTGCATAATCTAAAAAATTATTAACCGTTCCCTTTCCTAAGGACTCACTCGGAAAAATTCCATTACGGACATTTCCCTGCCGATAAAAAGTGGTGGCATATAGATTGCCTGCCAAAAAGAAATCAAACTTGTTAAACTTAAAAACTCCTTGTACCCAGGAAGCAGCACGGGATATATTCAAATTATAATCGTACCCAAACCGATCTCCAACTTTTAAAATTCTGTTGGGACGATCTACATCAAATTGATTTACTCCACTACCCACCCCAAAATCACGCTCTGCAAATTGATTCACATTAACATAGAAATCACCTCCCAGCAAATCTTCTACTTTTTTGAAGTAATGATTTTGCTGTGTTTGGTAGGATAACCCAACAGTTAAATCAAGGTGATTGCCGATCCTTGAATTCAACACACTGTTGAAATTGAAACGAGTGGTATTGATGATTCGATTCTCTACAATATATCGGGAGCGGTTTCCACTTATATCATTGCCCACTATTCCATTGGCATCTTTTACAGTAGTATAACTTGAGCGGTTCACATCATATAAACGTTGCCAATTAATTTGTCTTAGGTTGATATCTGATCGCATGAGTGAAGCAAGCCGATCTGCTTGTGCCCAGTCCGGAGAATTGGCCCACAAACCCGTATAACTGGGCAGGTATCTATAATAGTCTGGTCTTGGATCAGCTGCATTATACCAGTCAAATCCGGTAACGGCACGATTTCCCGATGAAACACTAAGCGCAGTAGTTAAGCTGGTATTATTTCTGATAGTAAACTCATGATTGAAGATGACAACTGGCTGGTGAGTTCTTCCCACACTCACATTACGTTTCTTCCCATTTTGATAACCCCAATTAGGATTATAGTAGGGAGTTCCCGCCAAATCGATCATTTCCTGCACAGAGGCGCCTTGCCTACCATTTTCTGTAGGAGCATCGAATACCGTCAGCGAAACCAAATGACGTCGGTTAATTTTTTTATCAATGCCTGCAAAAAACGCCCAACCATCATAGTAGGTACCGGGTACATATCCCTCCTCTGCCCATCGACGACTTCCACTAATAGTAAAAGCCCAACCCTTTTTGCTAACACCCGTAGAATGCGTCAGCATAATTCGGTTATTATAGTTGCGATTGGAGGCAGCATAACTCAATTGAGTTTGTGCGCGCTGTTTACTGGCGCGTGCATCAATATTGGTGTTACCTCCAATATCGCCGAAAGTGAAAGTGCTATTACGCAAACCCCAAGAGATATCGCGATTACGCATCACATCATTCAATCCTCCCCATAAACCAAATGGAGTAAACCCATTATCCAAATTATCCATGGGGATTCCATTCAAGAAGGTACTGAAGTGATCATTCTCATAACCTCTGATTCTGAATCGAACCGCACTAAAATTAAACGAGGCAGCAGAGAAAAAGGGATCCCGTCCTGCTGTTAGCAAGGAGGAAACGTTTTGTCCGCCTGCGTCCCCCATATCCCCCTCATCAAGGGTAATTGTGGGGATGTTATCAAGCAATGCATCTTTTACCTCATCCAAAATAGCAGTGTCTTTACGGGCGGTGGAGTCAACCTGCGCAAATGAGATATGCTGAAAACAGAGAAAAATGGTAAACAACGCAACAATACGCATGCAGTGTAGTTTAAGGGTGGAACGAAGTTATTGGCTAGTTATAAATTGATTATTAAAAGTTAAACACATTTTAACCAACACATGGAGGCCATTTAGAAGAAGTAAGTTGTAGCTTAGCGACCGATCGGTGACAATTATGAAAAAATACCTACTTATAATATCATTTCTCTTTTGGGGGGTAGTTGGACTGGCTCAAAAAAAACAATATAAGTCCGCAATCATTGGATTTTATAACCTGGAGAATCTTTTTGATACAGTAGATAATACTTTAATTAACGATGAGGAATTTCTACCGGGCGGTATCAGAAATTATAACACGGCCATCTATAAAGACAAGCTTTCAAAATTAGCCTCGGTTATTGCACAAATGGGCACGGTCTACACACCGGATGGACCTGCCCTATTGGGGGTGGCAGAGATAGAAAATGACACGGTGCTTAATGACCTTGTTAAAGAGCCCTTGATTCAAAAAAGAAATTACCAATATGTGCACTACAACTCTAAAGATGCCCGTGGAGTTGACGTAGGACTGCTTTATAATCCAACTTATTTCTCTGTACTGGCTAGTGATAAACTTTTTGTAGCACTGCCCGCAGGATCAAAAGACGCATACTATACCAGAGATATTCTTTGGGTCAAAGGAAAATTAAATGGAGAAACCATTCATTTATATGTAAACCACTGGCCAAGCCGAAGTGGAGGTGAAAAAAGAAGTGAACCTGGACGAATTGCCGCTGCTACAGCCTGCCGAAAACATATTGACAGTATTTTAGTAAAGGAGCCTTCTGCAAAGATTATTGTGATGGGCGATTTAAATGATGATCCCATCAACAAGAGTGTTGAAAAGGTTTTGCGAGCCGTTGATAAAGACCAACTCGATCAAGCTGGGGCTCTATTTAATCCTTGGTTGGATTTATTCAGAAAGGGAATTGGCACGTTAGCGTATCAAGATGCCTGGGGACTATTTGATCAGATAATTGTTTCTAAAGCGTGGCTAAACAAGGAGCAAAATGGATTTTTCCTGTATCAACCCCAGGTTTTCAACAAAGAATTTCTAGTAGAAAACAATGGCCGCTACAAAGGCTATCCCATGCGTACTTGGGATGGCAATAGCTACCGAGGCGGTTACAGCGATCATTTTCCAACTTACTTATTGGTAATCAAAGAGTTGGGAAAGTAGATTTACCATATTTTAATCAAAGGGCGAAACCTTGCACCATAAGGAGATTTCCCTTATCTTTGCCGCCCCCAAATCTGGATTCGCAGATTCTTTCTCACCCCGGTGAGATTGTCCAATGGGATAAACCGAATTGTTAACCTTTTCCAGCTTCAAACTGGAAACAAAAATTGGTACATGAACAACTATGAACTGATGGTGATTTTCACCCCTGTTCTGAGCGACGACGAGTTCAAATCCCAGCAAAAAAAGATTGCTAAGATGGTCACCGAAGCCGGTGGCGCCGTTGTTGCAGAGAACGCATGGGGCCTTAAATCCCTCGCTTACCCCATTCAAAAAAAGACTACGGGTCTTTATTGGGTCCTTGAGTACAGTGCAGCTCCTGAGTTCAATGAAAAATTGAAAATTCAGTTGTTACGCGACGAAACAGTACTCCGTCATTTGTGCACAAAACTCGACAAATACGCCGTCGAGTACAATGCCCGTAAGAGAAGTGGCGTAAAATCCAATCAACAAAAAGCAGTGGAGGCCTAATCGCATGGCAAAGAATGAAATCAAATACCTGACGGCCATCAAGACCGACAAGCGTGTCAAGAAGTTTTGCCGTTTTAAGAAGTATGGCATCCGCTACATTGATTATAAGGATGTAGAATTTCTCAAGAAATTCCTGAACGAGCAGGGTAAATTGTTACCTCGTCGCCTAACAGGAAACAGCCTGAAATTTCAGCGTAAAGTTTCTGATGCCGTAAAGAAGGCCCGTCAAATGGCACTTCTTCCGTACGTAACTGATCTTTTAAAATAACCTCACCCTAACTCCTCTTGAATGAGGAAGACAGTGCCAAAGCACTGGGCAGGTGAACAAAAGAAAAAAAATGGAAGTCATTTTAATTAAGGATGTAGATAATCTGGGTGCCGCCAACGAAGTGGTAAAAGTTAAAAACGGGTATGCCCGTAACTTTTTGATCCCTCGCAAAATGGCTGTAGAGAACAGCCCCAGCAATCAAAAGCAACTGGAAGAGCGTCTGAAGCAATTCCAAAAGAAAGAGGCCCTGATGTTGGCTGAAATCAACAGTGTAATTGCCAAGCTCAATGAAGGACCTATCCGTTTGGGTGCCAAGTCTGGTACTAGCGGTAAGATCTTCGGAAGCGTTACCAGTCTTCAAATCAGCCGTGCCATTCGTGAGCAGAAAGGATATGAGATCGACCGTAAAAAAATCTCTATCGCTGACGAAGTGAAGGAGCTGGGAAGCTACAAAGCAGTTATCGACTTCGGCAACGGTAAGTCAGCTGAAGTTAGCTTTGAAGTAGTGGCTGAATAAGTTATTTATCCAAAACCAACTGCAAAGTCCTCTTCGGAGGACTTTTTTTATTCTCCTAAGCGAGTGCCAGTCAATGGATTGCAAGTTCTTTTCCGTTTAAGCTACACAAAGTGACGGTGCGAACTAAAAAAAACGTTACTTTGCCCTGTTATTGGTGCTCTTTCAGTTTCACAAGTCCGGAACGATACGATTACGTAGAATGTTCTTTAGGTACTGTTTACTGTTGACACTGTTTATTTTTTAAAACCTAACAAGATGAACATTTACGTAGGAAATCTGAGCTGGAACCTAAAAGACCAGGATCTGCTCAATCTTTTTTCAGCCCATGGTGAAGTAACCACAGCAAAAATTATCAATGACAAATTCACAGGCCGTAGCAAAGGCTTCGGTTTCGTGGAAATGCCAAACGATGATCAAGCACAAGCTGCTATCGCTGCCCTTAACGGAACAGCGGTGGATGGCCGTAACGTGGTTGTGAACGAAAGCCGTCCCAAGCCTGAAGGCAGTGGTGGCGGTGGTGGCTTCAAGAAGCGCAGCTTCGGCGGCGGTGGCGGTGGCTATCGCGGTAACCGTGGCGGTGGCGACTACAATCGCGACAGCTTCAACAACGGAGACTTCTAAATCATTGACGGTTGATCCGTCGATTCAATTTACTCCTAAAGTCCGGTCTTAATGACCGGACTTTTTTTTGCTACCTTCGCTGCTACATGACCGAAAAGATTCTGATCCTGGATTTTGGATCTCAGTACACGCAGTTAATTGCGAGAGCCGTACGCGAGGCCAATGTTTACTGCGAAATTATCCCCTACCATCATCAAGTGGCATTCGAGCCAAGCTTAAAAGGCATCATCCTTTCAGGCTCACCTGCCTCAGTTAATGATGAAAAATCCCCGGAAGTTGATATTGCCTCCATAAATGCGCAAGTTCCCGTTTTAGGTATTTGTTACGGAGCGCAACTCACAGCAAAGTGTTTTGGAGGATTGGTTGCGAAAAGTAACAAACGTGAATACGGACGTGCACAGCTCCGAACAATAAAGGAAGATGTCATTTTCAAAGGAATGGATTCGCAATCGCAGGTATGGATGAGTCATAGCGACTCCATCAAAAACTTGCCAGCTGGTTACGAACTATTAGCGGATACAGATAGTATCCCAGTAGCCGCCTTTAAAAAACAAGAGAAGGGGCATCCCTTATATGGTGTACAATTTCATCCGGAGGTCTATCATTCCACACAAGGAAAAACATTCTTAAAAAATTTCTTACTGGAAATATGCGGCTGTAAACAAGATTGGACCCCTGCTCATTTTATCACAGATACGGTTAATGCACTGCGTGCACAAATTGGTAAACGACGAGTGATCATGGCACTTAGCGGAGGGGTAGATTCAACAGTGGCCGCCACGCTCATTCACCGTGCCATTGGTGATCAGTTAACAGGAATATTTGTTGATAACGGCGTATTGCGTAAGAACGAATTCCATGCAGTACTGAAAACATATGAAGAAATTGGATTACCCGTTAAAGGAATTGATGCCAGCGAACGCTTTTACAAAAGCTTAGCGGGCAAAACTGATCCAGAAGCAAAACGAAAAGCAATCGGCTCCCTCTTTATTGATGTATTTCAAGAAGAAGCCGCCCAACTTAAAAATATTGAGTTACTGGGACAGGGCACCATTTATCCTGACGTCATCGAAAGTGTTTCAGTACACGGCCCCTCTGTTACCATCAAATCACACCATAATGTAGGTGGACTTCCCGAGCATCTACATCTTGAATTGGTAGAGCCGCTGCGTCTTTTATTTAAGGATGAAGTAAGAAAGATTGGGTTAGAGTTGGGAATTCCTCCTGCCATGATCCATCGTCATCCCTTCCCAGGACCGGGACTGGCTATTCGTATTTTAGGTGAAGTAACAGCAGAGCGAGTTCACTTGTTGCAAGCTGCTGACCAAGTATTTATTCAAGCATTACGTGATAAAGGTTTATATGATGCCGTATGGCAAGCTGGCGTGATCCTGCTTCCCGTCAAAAGTGTGGGGGTTATGGGGGATGAACGTACTTATGAATACACGGTGGCACTCAGAGCCGTGACCAGTGTGGACGGGATGACCGCCGATTGGGCCCACCTACCCTATGAATTTTTAGCACACGTGTCGAACGAAATCATCAATCACGTCAAAGGAATCAATCGAGTTGTTTACGATATCAGCAGCAAGCCACCGGCAACGATTGAGTGGGAATAATTCACTTTTAATTATATGAAAGGCCTTCGCATCTTTTGGATGCTGTTTATCATAAGCAGTTTATTGATGCAGTCACTGACTGCACAAAATAACATACCAAAATCTCCAGTTCGTATTGGGCTGTTGTTGCCCTTATTGCTGGACTCTGCGTTTGACCAAAAAAATAACATCAAGTTTCCTTCAAAATCATTTCCCAAGTATCTGTTACCCGGACTAGAATTTTATGAAGGAGCAATGCTTGCATTGGATTCACTCAATAAAAATAGAGCACCGGTTCAATTAGTAGTGATAGATACTCGAGCTGCTAATCAAAGCATACAATCCCAAATAGAAAAGTTAGCATTACCCCCGCTTGACCTTATTCTAACCCATTGCAACGCCACGGAGCTTCGCATCATTGCAACCTATGGTTTAAAGAATAACATACCGGTAATCAACGTGAACCTACCCAACGATGCAGGAATTACACAAAACCCATTTTTAGTACTACTTAACTCTACGCTCCGTACGCAATGTGTAGCGCTGGCCAATCATATTCAAAGTAAATATGCCAAACAACAGGTGGTCGTATTTCGTAAAAAGGGACCGCTGGAAGATCGGATTCGCAGTTACTGGGAGGAAAATAATCAAACAAAAAAAATTGCGAAGTGGACCTATGTTGATTTACCTGATAGTTTCTCCGTTAATCACCTCAGTGCAAAGCTTGACACTTTAAGACCTACAATTTGTTTGGCAGGCACACTAGATGAAAATTTTGGAAAACGATTAGCCGCTCAGCTGGCTACCCTAACCAAACAACGATACAAAGCCAGTTTATTTGGGCTTCCTACCTGGGACGATATCAAAGAGTTTTCAAAACCTGAATTCAGGGGCTTGGATATTACTTATTGCACGCCCTACTATAATTCGCGCACTGATTCCGTGAGCCAGCAAGTCCAACAATTTTTTGCTACCACGTTGTATGCGCGTCCAAGTGATATGGTACTACGCGGCTATGAAGCGGTGTGGAAATATGCAAATCTCCTACTCAAATATAAAAGTAATATTGCAACGCAATTAGGTTCCAGCGAATTTGAATTATTCAGGGAACTTCAGATCCAGCCAGTTGTTGGAAACGAAAAACAGTTGCATTATTTC
>BJGL01000039.1 GCA_014190475.1 Bacteroidota bacterium | reverse complement strand
GAATGGAATATTTAAACCCACCTCCAAAAGGAATGCTCAGGGCTGTGGTGCCATACATTTTGCGATCGGGATACAATGGGCTGTTTTGTCCCTCTGTTCCTATGGGTAACTCTCTGAAATATACACGTTCGTTATAAAGAAAAGTGTAAGGATCATAATTGAATATTCCCACACCTAAGGTGATATAGGGTGTAAAATTGAAACCCGGTTCATGCGGAACAAAGCGAAAAAAATTAAAATCACCTTGTAAGGCCACCTCCCAAACAGAAGAATTAAAACTCAGGTTACGTTTTAACTGCACTGCGTTTTGAGTGTTGTAAATATCAGAGTACCCCAACTCCGCATAGCTCACACCCACTCTGGCTGCGATATAGTTCCCCATATTTTTTTTAAAGTAAAACGTACCCGCTGGCTTGGGTCTGTTCAATCGAGTGCGTGTATTGAGATCGCCAAAATAATGGGCGGAGCCCAGGCCAATACCGACTTCTCCCAGTAAATAATCCCCCTGTTGTGCTTTGCTTGAAAAGGAAGAAAAAAAACAAACCAATACTCCCACTAGTGCTGCACCATATTTTATCCGCATCATAGGTCAAGAACGTTAAAAAAAGAGATTTGGTATTTTTTAGTTCCGCTTATCAAGACCCCAGGTCAATTTATTGTGAAGCGTCTGCAAGAAATTATTCTCACTTAATCGAAGAAGATTGATGGTAAACTGTTCTTTTCGTATGGCAAGTTGAACATCCTTGTGTACGATTTCACGGCGGGCATCCAGCGAACAAATCACTTGCTCACCCCGACTTTCTACCTCAAAGGAAATAACATGGTCATCAGGTACTACAATGGGACGAACATTTAAGTTATGTGGCGCTACAGGCGTGATTACAAAACTTTGAGAATCCGGAAATACAATGGGCCCATTGCAACTCAAAGAGTAACCCGTGGAACCCGTAGGTGTTGCAACAATCAAACCATCTGCCCAATAGGTATTTAAAAATTCACCGTTCAAATAGGTATGAATTTTTATCATGGAATTAATATCCCGCTTGAGTAAGGTGAACTCATTTAGCGCATAGGGCACTTCGCCAAACAAAGGAATATTAGCATCGAGATGAATCAGTGTTCGATGATCTTCGACATAGGTGCGATTAGCCAGTGAACGAACAGCCAGATCAACTTGCTCTTTACCAATACTAGCCAAGAAGCCCAAGCGTCCAAAATTGATTCCCATCACCGCAATTTTTTTATTTCGGATCAGGGCAATAGTATCTAGCAGGGTGCCATCACCTCCTAAACTGATGATGTGTTCAATATCTTCCGTTAGTTCTGCAGATTGTGTGAAGGTCTTGGCTTGTGCAGACAAACGAACCTTGTCCTTTATTTGCTCATAAAGGGGTTGATAGATAATCGGATCAATTTGCTGCTGATAAAGGGCCTCGAAAAAAAGTTGCAGCGGAAGAAGTTGGGCTTCATCAAAAACCCGGCTGTATATCGCTGCTTTCATGTCAAAAACTGCTGGTGCGGTGCAAAAATAGCCCGTTTTGACCGAAGTTATTAAAGCTGTACTCTATACGAATGGTTAAATCGTACAAAGAGAGTATGTCAATTCCAAATCCGGCTGCATGTAAAAACTTGTTTTGCAGAAAATTAAACCCGGGTTCAGGACTATGCACGTAACCGGCATTTGAATAAAGTTTCCCAAAAATTCTGAAAGGAACAGTTGTAACACTAGCCCGCTTCGCTATAAAACCAGGCAGCGGAATATTAATACGAAATAACTCCCGCGCAAAACTGCTTCGGAGATAACCACCCGCTACACCATCCACCACATTGTATTCAAACCCTCTCATAAAAATTTCTTCATACCCTAAAAACCGTCTGTTTACATACGGTTGACTAAAGGGAAGCTTTACACCAGCATAGGATTCAAGTGTGACAATATTTTTTAGTCCTACCGGCCAAATCTTCATCATTTGCCAATGCAACTGCCATAGGTTGAAGGAGGGTGTAATTCCCAATTTGCTAAAACGAACCCGGGCACCAAATCCCTCTCGCGGATAAGGGATGTAATCCATTTTTGCATAGGTAAATTGATAATATAATTCTGGAAACTGATTGATTCGTCCAGGCACACGGAAATAATCTGGATTGGCACGCAACACGGTATCCTCTACTTTTTCACGGAAATAAAAAATTCCAAAATTGTGGCGGGCAAATAATTTTTTTCGATAAGTCAATTCACCCCCGATGCTGGCAAATGAGCGGATAAAATCAGGTGTCCTTAAAAAAACCTGTTTGTCTTCAACTGTATTATAATTAATCTCTCTTCCCTTTCCAGTTCGAGCTGCCAACCGAAATCCCCATTGCATTTTTCGATCGAAATAGGGTTTTTCATAACTGATCGACAACTCTCTTGTGTATCCATTGATGAGCCACAAGCGAAGTTTATCATTATGACCCGTTGCATTGTTATATAATAATTTCAACCCATAGTTAACACGTTGCAAGCTGGCTTTCTGATCGATCAGCCACTGATTGATATTACGATCTACTAAATCAAAAAAAGGAAACGGAAATAAATACCAGCGTTCCACAACTTCCACTGTTATTTCCAAACAGTTCCCTTCAAACTTACTGGCGTAAATACGCGCCGAATGAAATAAAGCCGTATTCATTAGCTGCTGTTCGCCCTGTTTGAAAAGATCAATCAATTGTGATAAGGAAAATGACATGCCAGACTTGAAAGGCACTTCTCGTAAAACTATAGTTGAGCGGGTTTTTTTATTACCTGAAACCACCATAGCCGCAATCAAAAAATCAGAACCGCTTTGAACCTTGTCTGCAGTAAATGAAGGGATATAGCGCAGTAATGAAGAAATAGTATCGGTTGAAGGAAGTGAATCAATCTCGCGATCGGTTTGTTGTGATAAGAGGGGTTGTGCCGATAGTACAAACCCTGCCGCAAGCAAAACATATAATTTCCATTGACACATAAGGGCGATTACCCAAGGCTTATTACCGGGTGCTGTCAAATCTTGAGATAATGGATCAAATGATCGTAATTGCTTCGTAATTCGTTAGCATATTGTTCTTCCCCCACATAAAAGCGGACCGTATAATCGTAGCGCTGAAAAGTGGCAATCACATCCGACACTTCGTACTTATTCAAACGAATCGTAAGCTGGATGATACCTGTTTGTGCATTTACAGTAGTATTCAATTGTAACAATTGTGCATCATTGGATTCTACCAATTTGGCCACCTCACTAGCTGTATACTGTTGCAACTCCTTTTCAAGCACTAATAAAGCACCTCCTTCTTGTAATCCTAAAAATTTTCCGATTTCGGTAGTTAACTCCTGCATACTAACCGTAGCCAGTAATTCTTGCTGCTCTGTTATAACAGGGACCAACGGAACACCTTGTTCGCCCATCACTTGGATAGCAGCCAGAAAATGATCAGTAGGTTTCACACTGGGACGGGGCAATGGCCATCCTAATTGTTGCAACGCGATTGAATCATCGTGGACTTCATAGAGTGCTTCTTTGCTTACCATGCCCTGGTAAGTAGTGCCCTCCACCACCGGAAGATGCGTGAGTTGTTCGTCCTCCATCATTGCAATGGCAGTAGCAACAGATTCAGTATGCTGAATCCATGGATAGCCGGCGTAATTAAGATCCTGTATTTGCATCGACCAATAATTAGGGATGCTGTAATTTATTTAAAAAACCATGAAGAATTTTATTGAATTCATCCGGCACCTCCATCATTGGGGCGTGTCCGCATTTATCAATAAAATGTAATTCGCTGTTCGGGATCAACTTATTAAACTCGTGACCCACAAAAGGAGGTGTAATGGTATCATTATTTCCCCAGATCAACAGGGTAGGTTTATTGATTTGATTCAACTCCTCACCCAGGTTGTTTCGAATGGCACTTTTAGCCAGCGCGATGATCTTGATTACCTTAAGACGATTGTTAGTTATACTATATACTTCGTCCACCAATTCCTTGGTAGCAACGGCGGGATCATAAAAAGTCAATGCGGTTTTATTCTTGATATACTCGTAATCACCTCTCCGAGGATAGCTATCTCCCATTCCATTTTCAAAGAGTCCGGAACTGCCTGTAAGAATTAGTGATTTGACACGCTCGGGATTCTTTAATGTATGAACCAGCGCCACATGACCGCCCAGGGAATTACCAAGCAGGTGCACATCACGCAATTCAAGTGTTTCCAAAAACCGATTTACATATTTGGCCAATCCTCCCACTGAAGTGTGGAGGATATCCATATCCAATAAAGGCAGCAGTGGAATAATTACACGATTATAGGAACGGAAATATTCAATCAGGCCCGAAAAATTACTAAGGGCGCCAAACAGACCGTGGAGAAGAACCAAGGGTTCTCCCGTTCCTTCCTCCACATATCTGAACTTCTCTTTTTGTCTGATCTCGTATTGCATGGGTTCGCTCGTCAATCGCTCCTTGCTAAATTAGTCGATTTCAGTCAATAACCAAGGTGGTGAATCAAGGTGCAGGAATCTGCTCTTTTACTTGTTCGAAAAAATCTTGTAATTGCTGATACATCCCTTTGAAAACGGGAAACAGTTTTGCAAAGCTGTCCATCACCCAAGGTCCAATTTCTTTTAGATAAGGGTAGGTGATTGATTCTTCCATTCCATCAGTGGGAAAGAAAGGAAGTTGTAATGCATAAAATAAAATTATACTACAAGAAAGCAGATAAATAGCCCAATAAAATAATATACCGCCCAGTGTATTAACCCAACCCAGCGTAATCAACTGTACTCCTTTTTCCAAAGCGTTCGCCCCTAACCTTATCAATAGGATGACGCCTACTAACACCAATAAAAAAGATAAAGGCGGAACCCATTTTCCCTCCCAGGAAAAATAGGCACGTAAATAAGCGGTTGCCACCACAGATAATTTCATAGCGGCGGCCAACCCTACTACAATTGCAATGAGCGAAAAAACACCCACAATCAATCCTCTTTTATAGCCCGTGTAAGTTGCCAACACCAACAAAATCAAAAGCAGTATATCGAGGAACATAATAAATATCTATTGACCGCTCAATAATTCGCGAACGATGGTGGAAATTAATTTTCCTTCTGCCTTTCCAGCTAATTCTTTATTGGCCAACCCCATTACTTTACCCATATCAGCAGGAGAACTCGCTCCGGCCTGTGCAACTAATTGCACCAACACAGCACGAACTGCTGCTGGATCCATTTGTTGTGGAAGAAATTTTTCAATCACGGCAATCTCTTCTCTTTCTTTCTTGGCCAGATCCTCACGACCTTGCTGTGTAAAAATTTCCAACGAGTCTTTTCGTTGCTTGACCATTTTCTGTAACAACTTGATCTCCCCATCTGCAGAAAGTTCGCCAGCGGCCCCCTCCGATGTTTTAGCAAGAAGAATAGCTGCTTTAATAGCGCGTAATGAACGGAGTGCTGCTTCATCCTTGGCCAACATGGCCGCCTTCAATTCAGTCATGATTTGTTGTTCGAGTGCCATATAGTGTTAAGCCTTGTTTTGTTGTAATTGTTTTTCTCTGAAACGCGCGTAAAATGATTTAGCAAAATTTTTCATGTCCTCTACCTGGTCTGCATATTGCGTGGCACGGCCATAGGTATCCGCCATGGTCATGAGGGTTTGATAGAAAAAATCAGCCATTTCATCGACCATCATTTCTTTGGTCCATAAATCAATACGTAGTGCCGATTTGTCTGCCGGATCCCAAAATGAAAGAAACATGGCGCGAGCCGGCTGATTTTCTGCTGCCCCTGTATCACTAGCTTTCCAACTAATAGCAGCCGGAATACGATTTTCGTCAGTTTTTACCTCGATATGAATAGTTGATTGATGCATAGTATTAATTAAAGTGTGGCAAAGATACGCAAGGGCCAAGATGAGCGTACGATTGAGGTCAATAAGATTCAGCAGCAGCTAGGAATTGATTAAAAGCAGTTTGATTATCTACTAAAAGAAAAAAGGACTTTTGTGTTACCATTACTTGTTTACGATACGCTTCATCCTTATAAATACGCATGAGCTGTTCTGCTAGCTGATCAACAGGAGTGGCTCCATCTACCTCTTTTTCAGCAAGTACAAGCAGCGGAATTTGTAACTGACTGGCTTTACGATACAGAAAATCCAGTTGATCCTTTGCATCCAGTGTCAATAAAGCATACGCTCCTGCTTCTTGATCCGCTTCTTGCGTAGGAGTCTGAACTGGATTGATCATTACCGTTGTTCTGTACTTGTAGGAGTTTAGTTTTTTAACAAAAGCCGGGTAACGCGAGGTAATATCCTGCGAAAAAATAAGTTGCAACTCAGACTGTTGACGACGTTTAAAGAGCGAGTACGCTTTTAATAGATTTATCAGTGCCGCTTCATGAGGAATGGACCCAACTATTTTTATATAAAGAGAGGGTATTCGTAAAGATTGTTTTTCGTAAACAGAGGCCAGCACCGGGGGCACAATCGATACCTCGTCCGGGAGTGGACATTGCTGTTTTTTATACTGGTCTAACAGTAACACAGAAGTAAATACTATTTTTTTTGCAGTGGTAATTTGTTGTAATACTTGTTTTGATATGGGAGTAGGTAACAGTTGGCTAATCCATAAAAGTTGGTTAACCGATTTCGGCAATCGAATACCCGGTTCGGTAATTAAAAGATCAGGCTTGAGTGAACCAATTTGTTGGCGAACTAAAAAAATGCGTAAAAAAGGGAAATAGTTTCCCAGCCAGGGTAATGATCTTATGCACTTAGCAGGATTCGGTGTTGACGAAATCGATGGAGCCAGCATTATACATTCATCTGCTGGTCTTGCCTCCATCCACTTTGCCATCAGGTCTGTTAAACCCGATTGCGCATACTGTGTTCGATGCCAGGGGATAAGAAAGATAATTCGCATGCAAGGCAAAGGTAGGCAGCAGCCACTTGTCCGCTAGCGGGGGGTTTATTACCTTTGTTGATATGGATGTTACTAAAATGGAGTACAACACCACCCGTCAATACTTAACGATGCGGGAGTATGGTCGTCATGTACAAAGAATGGTTGATCATATAAAAACTATTCAGGATCCCGAAAGAAGACAGCGAAATGCCGAAGCCGCCATCGAGCTGATGGGTTTTTTGAACCCGCAACTCAAGAATATGGAAGATTTCCGTCATAAGCTTTGGGATCATTTGTTCTTGATTGCAGACTTTGACTTGGATGTAAAATCACCCTACCCTATTCCTACCCGAGAATCGCTTAAAGCAAAACCACAACCGCTTCCTTACCCAAAGCGCCACCCTCGTTATTCTCATTTGGGTAAAAACCTGGAGCTGGTACTTGATAAAGCACTCAAAGAAGAAAATCCTGAGAAAAAATTAGGCTTCGCCAATGCGATTGCCTACTATATGAAGTTGGCGTATAATAACTGGCATAAGGAACTTATTTACGATGATGCCATTCAAAGCGAATTAGATAATATTACCAACGGACAGCTTACTTTCACTAACACACCTTATATCAAAGCCTACCGCCATCAGCCTGAGCGCGATATGGGAAGAGGCGGTTACGGAAAAGGAAGAGGAAAGTACAGACCGCAGGGAAATGGGCGTCCAAACCGTCCTGGAGGCAACTTTAAGAAAAAACGATATTGATCTTCGCCGCTGGAAGATCTTCCTATGTCGAATCCATCCGATAAGATCATCATTATTGCAGCACCATCTGGGGCTGGAAAAACGTCCATTGTTCGTTTTCTGTTAAACCGCTTTGAAACGCAGCTGGGCTTTTCTATTTCCTGCGCTACCCGTTCGCCCCGCACCAATGAAAAAGAAGGCGTTGATTACTATTTTATCAGTGCGGAGAACTTCAAACAAAAAATAAGCCAAGATCAATTTGCAGAATGGGAAATGGTGTACGAAGGAAAATATTATGGAACCCTACGAAGTGAACTAAGCAGAATTTGGTCCGATAAAAAAGTTCCCCTATTGGATATTGATGTAAAAGGGGGCTTACGCGTTAAAGAAAATTATCCGCAAAGTCTTTCCATCTTTATTCAACCGCCCTCCCTGACAGAACTTAAAAAAAGACTGGAAGCAAGAGGAACTGAAACATCCGAGAGCTTAGCGATGCGATTGGACAAAGCAACCTTAGAGATGAGTTTTAGCAATCAATTTGATAAAATTATAATCAATGACCAGCTAGATAAAGCTTGCGAAGAAGTAGCAAGACTGGTAGCTGCCTATTTAGAGTAATATGATTGCTTGGGATACGCTTTTACTGTTTGTCATTACGCTTTTACTCATGGGCTTTTTTGCAGGCATTGAAATGGCTTTTTACAGTGCCAATCGACTTAGCCTTGAAATCAAAAGAAAAAAACAAGAGCGTGCCGCTAAAACGGTTCGTACTTTTTTTGAAACGCCAGATCGATTTTTAGGAACCACGCAACTCGGGTTTATCGTTTTTTTGGTGTTACTCAGCTTGCAGCTCAGTGACGTGATGCAACTAGTCTGGCAGCGATTTGAAATTGGTACTGACCTATTTCGTTTATTAGTGGAAATAATACTGGCTACACTGATTGTGATGATCGGTGGAGAATTTTTTCCACGTGCACTTTTTCGGGCTAATAGCACCACCTTACTCTTACGCTTTGCGCCAGTGATACAGTTGTTCTATCGACTGTTCTATCCCATTGCCACGGCGCTGATGGATGCAGCTGAATGGGTGCTCAAATATGTTTTCAATTTGCGTTTGAATCCTCAAAAAGGTTCATTACACCGTGCCGATCTTAAAAACTTATTTGAAGGAGTAGAGGAAGAACGAAAAGAACGGAGTGCCCAGTTGATGGAAAATGCACAGGAGCTTCCTAAAATTCGTGTTCGGCAATGTTTGGTTCCTCGAAAAGAAGTGATTGGCATTGATGGACGTTCATCGCTTAAACAGCTACGACAAAAATTTACAGAAACCAAACTAAGCAAGCTGGTTGTCTATGATGGAAATATTGATCGCATCATTGGGTATGTACACCAACTTGATCTATTTGGGCAACCACAACAGATTGCTGATATACTTCATCCTATTCCTGCCGTTCCTGAAAGTATGAGTGCTTCTGACCTGATTGGAAAATTTAGCCGAGAACGAAAAAGCATTGCCTGGGTGGTAGACGAATTTGGGGGAACAGCGGGAATTGTGACGATGGAAGATTTACTGGAAGAACTATTTGGTGAAATTCAAGATGAATATGATACGGAGGAATTTTTAGAACGAAAATTGGATAATGGGGACTTTATTCTGTCCGGTCGTTTAGAGTTAGATTACCTGCAAGAAAAATACGGGCTGGAGTTTCCTGGCGAAGAAGCAGAAACACTGTCGGGGTATATTATCAATTATCACGAAACCATTCCCACTCAAAAAGAACGGATCATCATTGCAGACTACGAATTTGAAATCCTTCATGTATCGGATACAAGAATAGAAACCGTTCGCCTGCATCGATTACAACGTTGAGTTGACCCTTACGGCCTTATCTTTGTGCGAGATTTTTTGGCATGTCCTTATTTGATTTCCTAAATAACAGAGAACCTGCTGCCGGGGAGATGACTTTTATCGATCACCTGGAAGAGCTGAGATGGCATATTATCCGCTCCGTGATTGCCGTATTGATTGCCGCCATTTTTATTTTTATCAACTCCGACTTTGTGGTGGACCAATTATTATTTGGCCCTACTAAACCCGGTTTTATTTCTGCGGTTTGGCTTTGCAAAATCGGGAATCAACTGGGCATTGGAGATGCACTCTGTTTCAAACAGGTGGAAACAAAGTTTTTGGAAACTACTATGACCGGTCAATTCATTGCCTCCTTTACACTCTCGTTTATTGGCGGATTGATCCTTGCCTTCCCTTATGTATTTTGGGAGTTTTGGCGTTTTATCAAACCTGCACTTTCTCCAACTGAACTTAAAAAAACAAGAGGCGTAATTTTTTGGGTGTCATTACTCTTTTTTACCGGGGTGCTATTCGGTTACTATATTCTTACTCCTTTTATGGTCAATTTCTATTTCAACTATAAATTGAGTGAGCAGATTCAGATCATGCCTTCCTTTTCAGATTATTTAGAAAATCTGATCTATACCACATTTGGTATTGGGTTGTTGTTTCAACTTCCACTGCTTATGAGCTTGCTTACCAGAATTGGAATTGTTTCGGCACGCTTTTTAAGACAATACCGTCGGCATGCGTTTGTGATCATTTTAATTGCTGCCGCTGTGATCACTCCTTCTACCGATCCTTTTAGTTTAACCATAGTTACCATTCCGCTTTACTTACTCTTTGAAGCCAGTATTGTTATTGCATCCCGTATTAACAAACGGCAAGAAAAAGAGCGAGCTGAAGAGTGGAGTTAAATTTTCAACTCATGAACAGCTCCTTTAATTTACAGTTGCCCGTTGCATTGGGGGGTGACCATGCTGGCTTTAGTTACAAAGCGCAGTTAATTGCTTTCTTGGAAAAAGAGGGAATTCCCGTGCTTGATCTGGGACCTTTTAGTGATGCCTCCGTTGACTATCCAGATTTTGCACATCCTGTTGCGCAAGCGGTAGAGGAAGGAAAAGCAGCTTGCGGTGTATTGATCTGTGGCAGTGGAAATGGCGTTGCTATTACTGCTAATAAACATGCTAGTATACGTGCAGCATTGTGTTGGGAAAAAGAATTAGCACAGCTGGCCCGTTCTCACAATAATGCAAACGTGCTCTGCATGCCAGCCCGTTTTGTTTCGGTTGAGGCAGCCATAGAAATGCTTCGCATTTTTCTGGAAACTCCCTTTGAAGGCGGACGACACGAAAATCGGGTACAGAAAATCGCTTGCCGCTAAGATTAGCCGTTCATCCCAGTTACTAGGGCATACCATCATTTGGGGGTATATTTATCCTCCTCAAATCAATCCGCTATGTATAAACTACTCTCCCTTTTATTCCTGTTGGCTCCCTTGGGCCTGCTGGCACAAAAAAAAGATAAAGCAGTCATTAAGGCTGCTTCAACTATCACCGCTGCAGATATGCAGCGACACTTGTATATTATTGCAGGTGCTGAAATGGAAGGAAGAGACACTCCTTCGCCTGGCCTTGAAAAAGCGGCAACCTATATCGAAAACCACTTTCGATCATTAGGCTTAGTAGCAGGAAACAATGGTAGTTATCGACAGTACTACCCGCTCTATAAGGATTCCATGACGCATGCTTCTATAGAAATTAACGGGAGTGCTTTAAAAATGGGAGAGCATTTTGCACCCCTCACTACCAATTATAGCGCGGGAATGCGTTTTGCTGAAGTTGTTTTTGCAGGATTTGGAATTGTGGATGGAGAAGTACGTAACGATTATAAAGATTTAAATGTAGCCGGAAAATTGGTACTTATTGTCGATGGTATACCGACTGACTATAAACCAGCCGCAGGAAATGCGCGTTCTATGAATGCACCGGGTTCTCCCAACGGAAAATTAATGGCGGCGATGAGCAGAGGTGCTGCAGCAGTACTTGTAATCCAAACTAATTTTCCTCGCCGTGTTGGCGCTATGGGTGGCAATTGGAGTATGAATGGTTTCCGACCCACACAACCTCTATTTGGTTTTTATATCGCAGCAGAGAAAGCAGCTGCCCTATTACAAACAGAGGCTGCTGGGTTATTAGACCGTATCAAAAAAGGAGAAATCACTGCAAAAACTGTGAAAGCAGAAGTAGCCTTACACTATGCAAAAGAAACAGTAAAAACAGAAGTATCCAATGTATTGGGAGTTTTAGAAGGAACTGATAAGAAAGATGAATACGTAGTAATTACCTCGCACTATGATCACGTTGGTAAAAGAGCCGATGGTACCATTTACTACGGAGCAGACGACGATGGTAGTGGTACCACTGGTATTCTAGAACTAGCAGAAGCGTTTGCTTTAGCAAAAAAAGAAGGAAAGGGACCACGCCGCAGTATTTTGTTCATGACAGTGAGTGGGGAAGAAAAAGGCCTATGGGGAAGCCGTTATTATTCAGAACATCCTGTGTATCCCTTGGATAAAACTACCGTTGACTTGAATATTGATATGATTGGACGTATCGGTAGCGATTATCTCAAGGATAAAGATTCCTTGAACTACGTATATATTATCGGCGATGACAAACTCAGTACTGATTTAGCTCCCATCACCGATCAAGTGAATGCTACCTATTCAGGAATGAAACTAGACAGACGTTATAATGATCCTAACGACCCCAATCGTTTTTATTACAGAAGCGATCATTACAATTTTGCCGACAAGGGCGTGCCTATTATCTTCTACTTCAATGGCGTGCATGCTGATTACCACAAACCCACCGATACGCCTGATAAAATAAATTATCCACTCATGGCCAAGCGTGCGCAATTAGTGTATTACACTGCCTGGGAAATGGCTAATCGGAATGACATGCTGAAAAGAGATTTGAAATTGGATATCCCTCCCCGATAAAAACTAATCGCACAAAAAAGTCCCGCCGAAAACAGCGGGACTTTTTTTATTTGAAGAGTTCGTCTATACGTTACCAACCCAAAATCCACGCAAAGATCAAGGGCGCAACGATGGTAGCATCACTTTCCACAATAAACTTAGGTGTATTGATATCTAATTTACCCCAGGTAATTTTTTCATTGGGCACCGCACCAGAATAGGAACCATACGAAGTAGTGGAATCACTGATCTGACAGAAATAACTCCAGAACGGAACATCATGCCATTCCAAATCCTGATACATCATCGGCACTACACAAATGGGAAAGTCTCCGGCAATACCGCCACCGATTTGGAAGAAACCTACACCCTTTCCACTTGAATTTTGACGGTACCAATCGGCCAACCAAGCCATATACTCAATACCATTTTTTACGGTGCTTGCTTTTAGTTCGTTCTTAATTACATAGCTGGCAAAAATGTTTCCCGTAGTACTATCCTCCCATCCTGGTACCACAATGGGAATATTCTTTTCAGCAGCGGCTACAATCCAACTATCCTTGGGATCAATTTCGTAATACTGTTTTAATTCTCCACTCAACACAACTTTGTAAAGAAACTCATGTGGGAAATAACGCTCTCCTTTTGCTTCTGCCTCTTTCCATTGCTTCACGAGATGTTTTTGCAAACGACGGAATGCTTCCTCCTCTGGAATACAAGTATCCGTTACACGGTTGTAATGATTCTCCAATAAATCCCACTCTTCCTGTGGTGTGAGATCCCTATAATTGGGAATACGCTTGTAATGAGAGTGGGCTACCAGGTTCATCACATCTTCCTCCAAGTTGGCTCCTGTGCAACTAATAATATCCACCTTACCTTGACGAATCATTTCAGCGAGAGATACCCCAAGTTCTGCGGTACTCATGGCACCAGCAAGGGTAACCATCATTTTTCCGCCTTCCGCTAAGTGCTGCTCGTAACCTTTAGCGGCATCCATCAAAGCAGCTGCGTTGAAATGGCGATAATGATGTTGGATAAACTGGGAAACCGGACCTTTACTCATAGATTAAATTTGATCCGCCTTCAGATCACAATACCGTGAGACATTGCGGGCGGTGCAAAGATATAGTTTCACACAATTGCGGGAATGTATCGAACTTTGTGAAATGCGACTTTTACTATTCCCGCTGCTCTTCTTTGTTTCTTCCGCTGCGCTGGCGCAGGTAATACAAAAGGATTCTATTGATTGCAGTATTTCCATTCAGGATGGTGCACTTGCGGGTACGTTGTTCACACCCCGGGGAGTTACAAAACCACCCGTGGTATTAATAATTGCAGGGTCGGGACCCACAGATCGAGATGGTAATAGTACCATGATAAAAGGAAAGAACAACTCCTTGTTGCAACTCGCTGATAGTTTAGCCAATTATGGTATTGCTTCCTTGCGTTATGATAAAAAAGGGGTGGGCAAAAGTCAGGTGCGGGGTTTAAAGGAAGAAAATATGCGTTTTGAGGATGGTGCCAATGATGCGCTGGCTTGTATCAACTGGTTGCGCGAAAAGGGATTCAAAAAAATATACATTGCCGGTCATAGCGAAGGTTCACTCGTAGGCTTAGTAGCGGCACAACAAACAAAACTCAAGGGCTTTATCAGTGTGGCAGGGGCAGGAAGACCGATTGACCAAGTACTGCGCGAACAAATTAACAATGGAGGTGGCCCTGACTCCATCAAGCAATTAGCCAACCGCTACCTAGATACCCTATTAGCAGGGCAACGAATTGCAAAACCCAACCCACTTTTGTTTTCCATCTTCAGACCTTCCGTGCAACCCTATATGATTTCTTGGTTACGTTATGATCCAGGCAAATTGCTACAAGCCCTTCGTTGTCCTGTTTTAATACTACAAGGGAATAAAGACATACAGGTACAAGTAGCCGATGCTTTACAGTTGCAAAAAGCAAAACCTTCAGCTCGTTTGGCAGTGCTAGAGAATATGAATCATGTATTTAAGATTGTTACTTCAACTAACCCCGCTGATAATATTAAATCGTATAGCGACCCTGCATTGCCAATAGCTTCCCCCTTGGTGCAGGAAATCGTAAAATTTATTCAACCAAATCGTACTTTGTGAGCATGAAATCAACTAATTGGAAAGCCGATACCCGCTACGTACACGCCGGGGCACATCCTGATCCTTCTACCGGAGCCATCATGACTCCTATTTATCAAACATCTACGTATGTACAAGAAGCGCCTGGAGTAAATCAAGGATTTGAGTATGCCAGAAGCCAAAATCCTACACGCAAGGCTTTAGAAGAAGCACTTGCTGTTTTGGAAGGAGGAAGCTATGGCCTTTCTTTTAGTAGTGGCGTAGCCGCTACCGATGCAGTCATTAAATTATTATCTGCGGGGGACGAAGTAGTATGTGGGAATGATATGTATGGGGGAACCTATCGGCAGTTTACAAAAATCTTTCAGCGCTTGGGAATCACCTTTCACATGGTGAATACCACTGATGCTGCAAATGTGGCTAAAGCCATTACTCCTAAAACAAAATTGATTTGGCTGGAAACGCCCACCAATCCGTTGATGAATATCAGCGACATTGAAGCAATTGCCGCCCTTGCCAAACAACATGGAATTTTACTAGCGGTAGACAATACGTTTGCTTCCCCTGCTTTACAACAACCGCTATTACTAGGAGCAGATATTGTCATGCATTCCGCTACCAAATATTTAGGTGGACATAGTGATGTGATTCAAGGTGCCTTAGTGGTAAAAGATAAATCGCTACATGATCAATTACACTTTATTCAAAAAAGTAGTGGTGCCGTGCCAGGACCGATGGATTGTTTTCTGGTATTACGTGGTATCAAAACACTGGGCTTACGCATGAAAGCACATTGTGAGAACGGAGAAAAGATTGCAAATTGGCTAGCTGCACATCCAAAAGTGAAAAAAGTTTATTGGCCTGGGTTCACTAGTCATCCCAATCATCTTGTTGCTAAAAAACAAATGAGTGGATATGGAGGAATGATCTCCTTTGAATTGGCTGGCGATTCAGTAGAGGAAACTAAAAGAGTATTATC
>BJGL01000038.1 GCA_014190475.1 Bacteroidota bacterium | reverse complement strand
TTATCCGCATTTTACCTGATGTGGTGCTTATGGACATAACACTCCCTGGCATTTCTGGTATAGAATTAACGAAGCGAATAAGAGAGAAAAACCCCAGCATTAAAATACTGGGAGTTTCCATGCATACTAATATTATTTTGATCAAACAGCTGTTGATCAATGGGGCCAGTGGTTACGTTTCAAAAACTTCCTCCTTCGATGAGATGACTACTGCAATCCTAACCATTTATGAAGGCAATCGATACATCTGCAGAGATATTAAGGATTATATCACCAACCAGGTTATCAGTGAACAGCAAACAGATCCCGCTTACCGGATTAATCAATTAACAAAAAGGGAATTAGAGATTGTAAACTTGATAAAAGAGGGCCATTCTTCAAAGGAAATCAGTGAAAAGCTTTTTATCTCCAAGCGAACAGTGGAAGTTCACCGCTATAACATTTTTAGAAAATTAGAGGTAAACAATATCACCTCCCTGATCAAGATTACTAATAAATCAATCGTGTAGATAATCTAGGCGGTTTGATTCCAGCTGCCAAAAAGTTCCTCAACTGCTTTATGACGGAACTGAAAAATTCCCTCGAGTTTTTTACTTACAAATAACCAGTTGGCCAAACCCCCAAGAGGACCAAACGGAATACGGTAATGAATAATATCCGTCATTTCAACCCCACCAGGAATTGCTTTAAAATGATGTTGATGATGCCATAAGGCATAAGGACCAAATCGTTGTTGATCGATAAAATAAAGAGGCTCTTGTACTTGGGTAATTTCTGTCATCCAATAAACAGGTATGCCCAGCAGCGGACGAACCTTATATTCAATTAACTGTCCGGGATACATTCGAAGCCCATGAAAACGGGAAATAATTTCAAATCCCATTTCAGCGGGAGTAATTCTTTGGAGATTAGCGGGGCTGGAGAAAAAATCCCAGGCTTGCTCGATGGAAATAGGAATACATTGTTTGGTCTGGAAAGAGTAGGTGGCCATGCTGCTTGAAACAATTAATTTCGTAAGAATAACTACTGAACCCGGAAAAAGTTCATCCGTATGTCTATTAGCCGAGAGAAATTGGAATTCAAGTTTCGTGAGGAATATCAGCGATTGAATGAACAGCAACAAAAAGCCGTTCGAACCATTGAAGGCCCTGTGATGGTGATTGCTGGACCGGGTACAGGTAAAACACAAATCCTAGCCTGCCGCATTGGTAAGATATTACTGGACACCGATGTACAACCTGAAAATATTCTTTGTCTGACTTATACCGATGCAGGTGTGGTAGCTATGCGTAAGCGATTACAACAGTTTATTGGACCGGCAGCGTATAAAGTACAATTGGGCACCTTTCACTCTTTCTGTAACGAAGTAATACAAGATAATCTACCCTACTTCGAGAAACACTCCCTGGATCCCATTTCAGAACTTGAAAAAATTCAACTTTTTAAAGATCATATTGATTCTTTTCCAAAAGATCATCCTTTTAAACGATATCGCGGCGATGTGTACTATGAGACCAAGAATATGATGAACCTGTTCAGTACCATGAAGCGGGAAGGATGGACCCCCACTTTTATTTTGGAGAAGATTGATCAATACCTGGCTTCACTTCCTGAACGAGACGAATTTATTGCCAAGCGAGCCACCAAAGAATTTAAAAAAGGAGAAGTACGAACCGATCGTATTGAGAAAGAAAAAGAAAAAATGAATCGCTTGCGTGCAGCTGTGTTAGAGTTTGATCCGGTGCAACAGGTGATGAAAAAAAAGAATCGCTACGATTTTGAGGATATGATCAATTGGGTAATTCAGGCCTTTGAGCAAAGCCCAACACTACTGTCCGATTACCAAGAACGTTACCAATATATTTTAGTAGACGAATATCAAGATACCAGTGGATCACAGAATAAATTAGTGGAGCTACTAATCAGCTACTGGGAGGTACCGAACATATTTGTAGTGGGAGATGATGACCAAAGTATTTTTAGATTTCAAGGGGCCAATGTAGCCAATATGACCGGACTTGCTAATCGGTATGCGACAGACCTAGTTCGAATTGTATTAGCAGAGAATTACCGATCCACGCAACCGATACTGGATGTTTCCACTTCCCTGATTCAACGAAATCAGGAGCGTTTAATTAATACACTTCCTGGCTTGACCAAAGAATTGAAAGCCGCACATGAGACTAAAAAAACCATACAACATCCTCCTCGAATTTGGGAATTTGATACACAGCGATTAGAAATTATTGGAATCACAAAAAAAGCAGAGGAGTTGATCAAGGAAGGAGTTGAGCCCGGGCGAATTGGCATCATTTATAAAGAACACAAATACGGGGAAGAGATTGCGGGCTATTTACAACAACTACAAATCCCCTACTATACCAAACGAAGCGCTGATCTTTTACAATTACCCTTGATCAGAAAAATATTACTCCTGCTTCGCTATTTACAAGCAGAGCATGATGTACCCTATAGCGGCGACGAACTATTATTTGAGCTACTGCACTTAGATCTATTTGGAATTGCCCCACTGGAAATTGCAAAACTTTCACTGGAAGCGGCTGGCAGAAAGCAAAGTGACTTAAATGGATCTATACGCGCCTTGTTACATGAAAAAACAAATGGTGCGGGTGCCGATTTATTTACCAACACACAACCGCTAGCCAAAGCAAGCACACTACTCGAAGAACTAATTGCAGCAGTACCCAATACTACCTTACAACAACTGCTTGAAAAAATTATTCAGCAAACCGGTTTACTGGCACAGGTGATGCAGCATACAGATAAACATGAATGGCTGCGCATCCTTACGGCCTTTTTTGATTTTGTAAAAGAAGAAACGCACCGTAAGCCAGATTTAACTGTAGAGGGTCTATTGAATCTTATTGATCTGATGCAAAAAGAAAAACTCTCCCTTCCTTATGTACAAGTAAGTGGAAACGAAAAAGGCATTAATCTATTAACGGCACATGGCTCAAAGGGACTAGAGTATCAATATGTATTTATTGCCGGAGCGCTGGCAGACAAATGGGAGAAAAAGAGAAAACCTTCCGATGGCTATAGCTACCCAGACAATCTTTTTGGCCTGAGTACAGGCGGATCAAATGAGGAGGAGCTGCGGAGATTATTTTATGTAGCTGTTACCCGTGCTGAAGAACACTTATTTATAACGTACAGTAAGTTTAATAACAAGGGTAAAGAATTGGAGCCTTCGCGTTTTGTCATTGAGCTGATGGATGGATTTAAAATACCCGTGGAAAGAGTAATGCTTGATCAAGAAGTAATAAGCTCTTTCGCCAATTTAGCACTGGCAGCTCCAGCAAAACCGGAGATTGCACAAATTGAGGACGACGTGTTGGCGCCCCTGCTGGCACGCTTCACCATGAATGTGACTGCGCTCAATAATTATCTACACTGTCCGCTTGAGTTTTATTATCGAACCCTGATTCGAATTCCTTCTCCAAAAAATGAAGCGACTGAGTTTGGGTCGGCTGTGCACACTGCACTGGAGAAATTATTCAGACGCATGCTGGATAGTGGCACGGAAACGTTTCCAGACAAATCCATATTTATCCAAGACTTTGAACAGCACATGCGTCGTTATCGCGAAAGCTTTACCAAAGAACAGTTCAAACGCCGCATGGAGTACGGTCAAATCATCTTGTCCGACTATTATGACCATTCATTGGCCGGCTTTAATAAAATTGTAGCCATCGAACGTAATATCCGCAATGTAGTAGTAGAGGGGATCCCGCTTAAAGGAAAGTTGGATAAACTGGAGTTTGACGGCAAGATGGTAAACGTGGTAGACTACAAAACAGGGGATCCAGAAAAAGGGGCAGAAAAATTAAGTGGGCCAACGGCAAAAAATCCATTGGGCGGCGATTACTGGAGACAAGCAGTGTTTTATAAAATACTGGTAGACCATTACGAACAAAGAGGTTGGCAGGCAGTGAGCACAGAATTTGATTTTATTGAGCCTACTAAACAAAAAGAATATCATCGAAAGAAAATAGTGATCACATCGGCGGATGTAGAAATAGTAAAAGAACAGATTAAAATGGTATGGGATAAAATTCAAGCCAAGGACTTCTATACGGGATGCGGTAAATCGGAGTGTCATTGGTGCAATTTTGTTAAGTCACACCAACTGGCCATTGAATTACATGAGTTGGAGGAGGAAGATGGCGCTTTGCAGGATTAACGAGTTGTTCACGTTAAACCCTGTAAGTTTGCAAGCAATGAATCAACGCTGGTTTATAATAGGACTACTGGGGATAACATCCTTTGTTTCATTGCTGATCAGCCCCGGTTGTGCCAATATTGTTCCTCCACAAGGCGGTCCCCGCGATACGATTCCACCTGTGCTACTTAAAGTAATACCCGGGGATTCTAGCACACGGTTCAACAGTAAAAAAATTGATTTCTATTTTGATGAATATATTGACGTCCAAGATCCACAAACTCAATTACTGATTTCTCCACTTCCCACTATCAATCCAACAGTTGATGCACGCTTGCGTGATTTGAGTGTTCGGCTTAAAGATTCACTGTTGCCAAACACCACGTATACCATTGATTTTGGCAAAGCCATCAAGGATTTTACGGAAGGCAACATCGCTAAGGATATTCGTTATGTATTTTCCACGGGAAATTATATTGACTCGCTGGAGATATATGGTAAAGTACTGTTGGCTGAAACGGGTAAAACGGATAGTACTTTAATTGCTATGCTCCATACCGACCCGGAAGACTCGGCCGTTTACAAGAAAAAACCAGCCTATATAGCGCGTCTTGACAAAGAAGGTCGGTTTAGCTTTAAGAATTTACCAAACCAAACTTTTTATCTCTATGCGCTAAAGGATGAATCAGGGATGCGTCGTTATAATGACAAAAAACAATTATTTGCATTTGCCCCGAAACCTGTTTTCTCCTCCCTGCAAAAAGATAGCCTTACGCTCTATGCCTATATTTCCGATCCGGGCACTGTCTCAACGTTAACAATAGCCGCTCCTGAGGCCACTGCTAAGAAAACAGACACTGATAAAAGATTGAAATATCAAACCAGCATACAAAATAATCAACAAGACATATTACTACCCTTCCTGTTTCAATTTGAAAATCGCATTAAGCAGCTGGACAGTACCGGCATCCGACTTTACCGCGATTCAACCTACACAGTAGTTGACAGTGTTCATTTAAATTTGGATACAACGGGACGTCAATTAACGCTGACCACCTCCTGGGAGGAGGGACAATCCTATCATTTGATTCTAACAAAAGGTGCTGCAGAGGATTCATTAGGAAAACAATGGATCAAAACAGATACTCTTTCATTCACCACAAAAAGAAAAACGGACTACGGAAAATTAAAAATTCGTTTACGGGGGCTTGATATGAGTCAACAGCCCGTTTTACAATTTGTGCAGAGCGAACGCGTGGTAAAAGCGATTCGTTTAACAGGACCGCTTTATGAGGAGGCCTTGTTTTATCCTGGAGAATACCAAATTCGAATTCTGTTAGACAAGAATGATAATGGACGATGGGATACGGGGTCTTTTTTCGGGAACAGAAAACAACCAGAGCAAGTAATCCCCCTGGAAAAAAGGGTAACGGTTAAACCAAATTGGTTAAACGAATACGAACTGGAAACGGGTAGCCGTTAGTTCAGCACTTATCTTTGCTACATGCAACTTTCCTCTCAATTACTGGAAAAAGCGGTCAATGCTTTTGCCAAACTTCCTGGTATAGGAAAGAAAACGGCACTCCGTTTAGTATTGCATCTTTTGAAACAAGAACCCAGCGAAGTTGTACAACTTAGTGAAGCTATCACTCGACTTCGAAATGAAATTCGTTTTTGTACACGTTGCGGCAATATCGCAGATGGTACACAATGTTCCATTTGTTTAAACCACGGACGGAAGCAACAAGTAATTTGTGTGGTAGAAAGTATACGGGATGTAATTGCCATTGAGAGTACGCAACAATACAACGGCGTTTATCATATCCTCGGAGGAATTATATCCCCATTAGATGGCGTTGGGCCAGATCAATTAACGATTGATGCGCTACTGGAAAGAATCAAAACAGAAAAAACGGAAGAACTGATTTTTGCCTTGAACCCTACCATTCAGGGAGATACTACCATCTATTATATACAGAAAAAATTACAGGACCACCCTATCAGGGTTACCACCATCGCCAGAGGAGTTGCCTTTGGAGGTGAACTAGAGTATGCCGATGAAATGACGCTGGCCCGAAGTCTGCAGAACCGTCTTCCGGTGGATCGGTATGTAAATAATCGCTAACCCTTATTCCTTGCGGTTCTAAGCCCTTTTTGTTATCTTTGCTGCCACTTACGGCGGATTTGTTTATTGTTCGGCCCTCCAACGGAACTAATAAACGCAGGATACACTCAATTACCCCTCGTTTATAGTTCAATGGTCCCTTGAACAACTTCCATCGAGAAGTGCTTGTTGTTCAACCGATCCATTATGAAAAGTATTCAAGCAGCCCTGCAGGAGCGAATTTTAATTATTGATGGTGCCATGGGTACCATGATTCAGCGTCATAAATTAACGGAGGCAGACTACCGGGGTGAACGATTCAAAGACTGGCCCAGTGATCTCAAAGGCAATAATGATTTATTGAATCTCACCCAGCCAGCCATTATTATTGGCATACACAAACAATACCTGGATGCCGGAGCGGATATCATTGAAACCAACACATTTAGTAGCACCTCCATTGCCATGGCGGATTACGGGATGCAATCGCTGGCAAAGGAACTAAATGTAGCAGCGGCTACTTGTGCCAAAGAAGCCGTTAAACAAGCTGGTAAAACAGCCTGGGTGGCAGGCGCCATTGGACCGCTCAATAAAACATTATCTCTTTCGCCCGATGTTAATAATCCCGGATTCAGAGCCATCACTTTTGATGAAGTAGTAGCCGCTTATTATGAACAAGTAAGTGGATTAGTTGAAGGCGGAGTGGATATACTCTTGATTGAAACCATTTTTGATACGCTCAATGCCAAAGGGGCCATCTATGCCATCAAACAATATTTTGATGACACAAAGCAAGCACCGCTTCCCATAATGATCAGTGGCACCATCACCGATGCTTCGGGACGAACATTGAGTGGACAAACACTGGAAGCCTTTTATACTTCCGTCATGCATGCAAAACCACTCAGCGTTGGATTGAACTGTGCGCTAGGCGCCAAGGAAATGCGACCCCATATTGAGGAATTATCAACCCTGGCTAGCTGTTATGTTTCGGCTTATCCTAACGCAGGATTACCAAATGCAATGGGTGAATATGACGAGAATCCTGCAGACACGGGACATTATTTAGAAGAATGGGCGCGGGAAGGATTTGTCAATATCGTAGGCGGTTGTTGCGGAACAACTCCAGATCATATTCGTCACATAGCCGAGCATGTAAAGGGAGTGATCCCTCGAGCATTACCTACGGTTGAAGAAACACTGTCCTAATTACTATTCTCTGTATGAAAGAAAAAATAGCCATCAAACCTTATTTACGATTAGCCGGACTGGAACCACTGGTAGTAAGACCGGAAACCAATTTTGTAAACGTGGGCGAACGAACAAACGTGACAGGTTCCAAAAAATTTGCACGTTTGATCCGAGAAAAAAAGTTTGAAGAAGCTTTAAGTGTAGCGCGACAGCAAGTAGAGAGTGGCGCACAGATTTTGGATGTAAATATGGACGACGCCCTTCTCGATGGTGTTGAAGCGATGACCACCTTCCTGAATCTATTACAAAGTGAACCCGATATTGCACGAATTCCTCTCATGATCGACAGCTCAAAATTTGAGATCATTGAAGCAGGCTTAAAATGTGTCCAGGGAAAATGTATTGTAAACTCGATTTCGCTAAAGGAAGGAGAAGATAAATTTCTGCAACAAGCACGCATTTGTCAGCGCTTTGGAGCATCGGTGATCGTGATGGCCTTTGACGAGAAAGGACAGGCCGATACTATGCAGCGAAAAGTAGAGATTTCAGAACGAGCTTATAATTTGCTCCTGTCGAAGCTGTCGTTCGCTCCGCAGGATATCATATTTGACCCAAATATTTTTGCAGTTGCTACGGGATTAGAAGAGCACAATAACTACGGAGTAGACTTTATTGAAGCAACACGGTTGATCAAACAAAAAATGCCACTGACCAAAGTGAGTGGTGGGGTAAGCAATCTCTCCTTTTCATTTCGTGGTAACGATCACGTGCGAGAAGCCATGCATGCAGTATTCCTATTTCATGCTATCAAAGCAGGCATGGACATGGGAATTGTTAATGCAGGACAGTTAGTAGTATACGACGAAATTGAACCCACACTACGAAATTTATGTGAGGACGTAATTCTCAATCGAAATAACGATAATAACGAGGCCACCGAAAAATTGATTGCGTTTGCGGAAACCGTTAAAGCAAAAGGGAAAGTAGAAATAAAAGATGAAGCATGGCGTAATAATTCGGTAGAAGAAAGATTGAAACACGCCTTAATCAATGGGATTACCGATTACATTGATACGGATACAGAAGAAGCTCGTTTAAAATATCCAAGACCGTTAGAGGTTATTGAAGGGCCCCTGATGGCAGGCATGAATGTAGTTGGAGATTTATTCGGCGCTGGAAAAATGTTCTTGCCTCAGGTAGTAAAAAGCGCAAGGGTGATGAAAAAGAGTGTGGCCTGGCTCACGCCCTTTATTGAAGAGGAGAAAAAAAATAATCCTACTGCCACTGCAGGCAATGTTCCTAAGGTATTGTTAGCTACGGTAAAAGGAGACGTACATGATATTGGAAAGAATATCGTGGGTGTTGTACTAGGATGTAATGGGTACGATATTATTGATATGGGGGTAATGGTGCCAGCTGATAAAATTTTAGATACGGCGCAAAAAGAAAATGTAGATGTGATTGGTTTAAGTGGTTTAATTACTCCCTCGCTGGATGAAATGGTTCACGTTGCCCACGAGATGAAGCGACGAGGTATGCAACAACCCTTATTGATCGGAGGTGCCACAACGTCACGAATGCACACAGCAGTAAAAATTGCACCACAATATGAGCACGGCGTATTACACGTACTAGACGCGTCACGTAGTGTAACTGTAGTTAGCTCCCTGCTAAACAAGGAGCAGAAAAAAGAATTACTGGCTCAAACTAAACAAGAATATGAAAGTTTACAATACCAGTTCAGTAATAAAAATAAAAAAGCGCTGATCCCTTACGCAGAAGCTGTGGTGACCAAAGAATATTTTGACTGGAAAAAGTATAAACCAACAGCGCCAACATTCACAGGAAAAAAAGTAATCAAACAAGCGGACCTTGGTACTATTGCTCGCTATATTGACTGGGGACCTTTCTTTATTGCTTGGGAAATGCCAGGCCGTTATCCAGAAGTGCTTAGCGATGCGGTATTTGGAAAAGAAGCACAGCGACTTTTTAATGATGCCCAAAAATTATTAGAACAAATCGTTGCCGAAAATTGGTTTCAAGCGGATGGCGTGATTGGATTTTGGCCAGCCACTAGTAATAATACGGATACAGTTACGTTACAAACCGAGCAAGGGCCCGTTCAACTGGAGTTTTTACGTCAACAACTTAAAAAAGCGGTTGGGCAACCCAGTTTTTCCTTGGCAGACTTTGTTTGTCCAGCCGAACTAGGTTCAGACTACATGGGATCCTTTGCAGTAACGATCCATGGAGCAAAAAAACATATTGATCGATTTGCCGCAGAACAGGATGAGTACAATAAAATCATTGTACAAATCTTAGCTGACCGTATGGTAGAAGCCTTTGCCGAATACTTACATGAGCAAGTGCGTAAAGAATATTGGGGCTATGAAAAGGGGGAATTGCTGACTAATGAACAACTGATTCGGGAAGAATACAATGGTATTCGTCCGGCACCGGGCTACCCCGCTTGTCCAGATCATACCGAAAAACTTAAACTATTCTCCTTACTTAATGCAACGGAGGAAATTGGGATCACGCTCACTGAAAGTTTAGCCATGAACCCGCCTGCTTCCGTATGCGGCTGGTATTTTGCTCATCCGCAAAGCCACTATTTTGGTTTAGGCAAAATCGATCGCGACCAACTCAAGGACTATGCAGAACGCAAAAAGATGTCTTTGGAAGAAGCAGAGAAATGGTTACGACCGGTGCTGGAATAAGCGGTGGCGAACTTTAGTTGCCTGCGTTTAGGCGAAAGACATGATTTTCAGCTGTAGCTTTTCGTGAGTAAAGCAGCTAATATCCCGTAATTCCTAATTGCTTCAACTCCTCTTTTAGCTGGGATGCAGATTGAAAATGAATGCCACGCAAGCCCAGTGCTTCGCCTGCTTTGACATTGCGTAGATTATCGTCTATGAAAACGGCAGAAGAAGGGTTGACCTGATAGCGGGTGAATAATAATTGATAAAACTCAGGGAAAGGTTTACGAGTTCCTTCCTCCCCGCTGACCAAACGGCCGTCAAACCAATGCAAAAAATCAAATCGGGCCAAGGCGATATGAAAATTTTCAGCGCTCCAATTCGTGAGTGCAAAAAATTTAAACTGCTGACTTTCCTTTAATCCGCGGAATATAACTACAGTATCAGGTAAGGGGCCCCGTAACATTTCAATCCAGCGTCCATAAAAATCACGGATAGGTTGTTGCCATTTAGCAGCAGGAAATTCAGCCAGTTTTTCTTCCGTGGCTTTTTGCAAAGAATATCCAGCATCTTGTTGCTCATTCCAGTCTTGCGTACAAATATGAGTGAAGAAATAGTCGCGATCGGCAGGATTATCAAAATAGCGCTGGTCATAAACATAAGTAGGACTCCAGTCCACTAATACACCGCCTAAATCCCAAACAATAGTATCAATATGCCCACTCATGCTTTTCCATACTTCAATTTAAGCGCAATCATGACTCCGGACATTAATAACATCACGGAGTTGGTCAGAATGATTACAAAATTATCGATCATAAAACCATAGACCAGCCACATGATTTCATTGATAAACGCAATCAAGAACATGGTTAACGAAATATCACGGGCGGATTTGTCACGCCAGGTTTTGATTACCTGTGGCATAAATGTGAAAGCGGTTACCGCACCCGCTGCATAACCTAAAATTTCTGCACCACTCATAGTTTAAAATTGAAGGACAAAGGTAAGAAGTCTATCTTTTCTCAAATAACCACCATAATCTTCTGCGTGGCTTCACCTGATAATTAGAACGAATATAGCGGTGAATATGTGTCATGGCTTCATCGACATCATCCGTAAAGAGCAAGAGATCGAGATCCTCAGAAGAAATGGTGCCATCTTCCTGCATTTTCTTGAACACATCCATTAAAGGCTGATAATAATCTTTCCCAAATAATATGACCGGGAATCGGGTGATGGTTTTGGTCTGCACCAGCGTGAGCGTTTCAAATAGTTCGTCCATAGTACCAAATCCACCTGGCATAATAACAAAAGCATATGAGTACTTCACCAATAAAACTTTGCGAACAAAAAAATGTTCAAAGGTTACCGAGCGATGTAAATAAGGATTCTCTTTTTGTTCAAAGGGTAAAACAATATTACATCCAAAGGACTGTCCACCGTTTTCAAAAGCACCCCGGTTGGCCGCTTCCATGATTCCGGGACCCCCGCCCGTAAGTGTTGTGAGTCCCATTTGTGCAATTCGCTTTCCAAACTCACGCGCTTGCTGATAATAGAGATGATCCTCCCCAAACCGAGCAGACCCAAAAACTGTAATAGAGGGACCTGCAAAATGAAGTGTCCGGAATCCTTTGATAAATTGCTTGAATACCCGCCAGGCAAATGCTAATTCATACCCACGGCTTTTAGGACCTTCCAAGTAAACATGATGTTTAGGATGGATCAGCCGGGGCTCTTGCTTTTTATGTGGCGTAGATGACATAGTTGTTCAATTTACTTTTTCAATTCCGACATTTGCAGGGAAGCACGTAGAAGTGTTTCACAAAATTATGCGGATCATATCGTACAATGTAAATGGAATTCGTGCCGCCATAAAAAAAGGATTAGTAGAATGGCTTCAAACCAATCCGGCTGATATTATTTGTTTACAAGAAACCAAGGCTCGACAAGAGGATGTGGATTGTAAGCCCTTTCACGCATTGGGTTATCAGGATTATTGGTTTAGTGCACAAAAAAAGGGATATAGCGGTGTAGCGGTTTTTACAAAAATTAAACCGGATCGCATTGAGTTAGGGAATGGACATGGACAAAGTGATGAAGAAGGTCGAGTAATTCAATTGGATTTTGGAGCTACCCGCTTGATCAATGCCTATTTTCCCAGTGGAACCAGTGGAGAGGAAAGACAACAATACAAATACAATTGGCTGGATGAATGCTTTACTTGGCTAGAGCAACTAAAGAAAAAGCATCCGCAGCTTATTCTTTGTGGTGATTATAATATTGCGCATCAGGAAATTGATATTCACGATCCCAAGGGGAATAAAAACTCCTCTGGATTTCAACCGGCCGAGCGAGAATGGATGACTAAACTTTTTGAAAACGGGTGGATTGATACGTTCAGAAAAATCCATCCTGAGCCCCATCAGTATAGTTGGTGGAGTCAGCGCTTTCCCAGTGTACGATTACAAAATAAGGGATGGCGGATCGACTATATCAACGTAACTACATCCCTCGAGAAAAAAATCAAGGACGCCTCCCTATTACCCACGGTAAAACATTCTGATCATTGTCCAGTTTATCTGGAGTTAAAAAAGTAATCCATGTATATCTACAATGTAACCGTAAAAGTGGACCATACCATTGTCAAGGATTGGGTACAATGGTTAAAAGAGGAGCATATACCAGCGGTGATTGGAACAGGATGTTTTTCCAACGCCACAGTGCTAGAGCTACTGGAAAACGTAGATGAAGAGGGGGCTACTTTTGCAGTTCAATATAAAACCGCCCGGCTGGAAGATTACAAACGATATTTGGCTGAATTTGCCCCGGAAATGCGGCAAAAAGGGTTGGACAAATGGGGTGATCGCTTTATTGCATTTCGTACACTGATGAAAATCGTGGATTAAGGGTGCATAACCCCTTTTTTTATTTTTCCTCTATGAAAAAGCGGCTAAATTTGTCCCTCTTCACTTTTTAAATTTAAAGCATGAACAAGGGAGATCTGATCAACAAGGTAGCAGATGATGCAGGCATTACAAAGGCACAAGCCAATGAAGCAATTGATTCCCTGATCGAGGCAATTGGAAAAACACTGAAAGGGGGTGGCAAAGTTACCCTGGTTGGATTTGGAACTTTCTCTGTTTCTAAACGTGCGGCCCGCAATGGAAGAAATCCTAAAACCGGAGAAACCATTAAAATAAAAGCGCGAAAAGTGGCTCGATTCAAAGCCGGTAAAGAACTAGCTGAATTACTTTAAACTAAACACATAAACCACTAAATCAATACTACCATGGGAAGAGGTGATAAAAAAACCGCTAAGGGAAAACGCTTCAAAGGATCATTTGGCAAGAGTCGTCCTGCTAAGGTTACCAAAAAAGCAGCCCCCAAGAAAAAGAAATAAACCGGTTTAACAGCGGAAAGAAAAAGGAAGCAATGCTTCCTTTTTTTATTTGACGAGTGTCCCTACTTTATCGCCAGTTACTACCCTGGTTAGATTGCCGGGTTCGTTCATATTAAACACAATAATGGGAAGCTTGTTCTCCATACATAGCGTAAATGCTGTCATATCCATCACCTTTAGTTGCTTGGACAAGCATTCAGAGAAAGTAATTTCATCAAAACGGGTGGCTTTAGGATCCTTTTCTGGATCTGCCGTATAAATTCCATCCACTCGGGTTCCTTTTAAAATCACATCGGCCCCAATTTCAATAGCACGTAAAGAGCCTGCTGTGTCAGTAGTGAAATACGGGTTACCCGTACCGGCTCCAAATATCACTACCCGACCTTTTTGCAAATGACGGATAGCTCTGCGACGAATGTAGGGCTCGGCAATCTGCTCCATTTTAATGGCGCTTTGTAAGCGTGTGTAGACGCCAATTTTCTCTAATCCAGCTTGTAAGGCCATCCCATTGATTACCGTAGCCAGCATTCCCATATAATCCCCATGTGCACGCTCAATCCCCGTTTCCTGTTCGTTCATACCCCTGTAAATATTACCGCCACCAATCACAACGGCCACTTGAACACCCAATTCGGTTATAGCCTTGATATCTTTTGCATACTGAGAAATAATAGCGGTATCAAATCCGAAGCTTTTATCTCCCATCAGGGCTTCGCCTGATAATTTCAATAGAACGCGTTTGTAAACAGGTAACATGCAATTGGCTTTGGTAAACGAAGATAACCAAATTACAAGGCCAAAAAAAAGCGTCCGGGGTTTCCGGACGCTTGTATACGTTGAATGAGAAGAGGATTAACCTAGCGCTACACGCTTGAAGCTGGTCACTTTTACATCACCAGATTCTTTCAGGTAATCTCCCACTGTTTTGCCGCCATCTTTCACAAAGGCCTGCGCAGTGAGGGTTTGCTCCTTAAAGAAAGCACCCATTTTACCTTCTGCAATCTTTGCGATCATCTCAGCAGGCTTACCAGCCATTTTAGGATCTTGGTTCATCAGTTCCATTACAATGCTTTTTTCGCGCTCGATCACATCTGCAGGAACGGACGCAGCGTCAACAGCAACAGGATTCAACGCAGCAATTTGCATTGCAACGTCTTTTCCAGCTTCTGCAGCAGGCTTATCCATACCCACTAACACCCCAATACGATAAGCACCATGAATATAAGAAGCTACATAAGGAGCATCGATACGCTCAAATTTTGTCACACCAATTTTCTCGCCGATGGTAGCTAATTTCTCGTCTACCAACCCTGCGATAGTCAATGCACCAATTTTTACATTCATCAACTCATCGAGTGAGTTTACATTACTTGCAATGGCTGCATCCGCAATACTTTTTCCAAAAGCTACGAAGTCTGCATTCTTGGAAACGAAATCTGTTTCGCAACTCACGCAAACTACAATTCCTGTTTTGTTATCAGCGGTAGTCTGTGCAATTACTACTCCTTCTTTCGCCTCGCGGTCACTACGCTTAGCGGCAACCTTTTGACCTTGCTTACGCAACCAGTCAATAGCCGCTTCAAAATCTCCATTGGTTTCAGTCAGTGCTTTACGGCAATCCATCATACCGGCACCGGTAGTCTGACGAAGTTTATTAATATCCTGTGCACTAATTGTTACGGTACTCATTTTGATTTATAATTTTTAGGGCGAACACTTGCGTGTACACCTCAACACGTATTAAAAAATAAATTACTTACGGGCTCCGCCAGGTCCACGGCTTACGCTACCACCGGTAGTACGACGACGTGTTCCTGTTCCACCACGACGAGCTCCACCGCGTCCGCCTTCTGCTTCCGCTTCAGCAAGGAGTTTGGCTGCTTTTCTTTCTTTTTCGTCATCGGTGATCTCTTCCGTTTCATCATCCTTAGCTGCCTGACGCTCGGCTAAACCTTCTTCAATAGCTGCCGTGATATAATTTACCAGGATAGCGATTGATTTGGTAGCATCGTCGTTAGCAGGTACAGCAAAGTCAACTTTATTAGGAT
>BJGL01000037.1 GCA_014190475.1 Bacteroidota bacterium | reverse complement strand
GTAGATAGCATTGCTAAAAAATTAAAAGTGGTAGACGCCATTGCAAAAACAATCGGATTACATAACCTTACCACACAACATTCCCGTGCGGAAGAAATCAAAAACAGAAAATTTGACTTTGCTGTTTCAAGAGCCGTAGCGCCTTTAAAAGAATTATGGACCTGGAGCAAGCCGCTGCTCAATAGCAGACATCGTGTGCCCGGTAATGAACTGGCACCAGGATTACTTTGCTTAAAAGGAGGTGATTTGGCTACAGAAATTCAAGCCAGTGGTACAAAACCACGACAACTACCCTTAACACAACTATTTCCGCTGCCTTTTTTTGAAGAAAAATTTTTACTCTACGTTCCTCGTTAAATTACTGAACAGACATGGTTCCGGGTTGGGACCAATTTAACTTTAGCTGATTATTTTTTCGATCGAGATCGGCCAATCGTTGCGAGGGATCAATTTCTACTACTTGTAAAGTGGTTAGTTTACGGGTGGTAGTTATTGTATAAGTACTATGCGTCCATTTCCATGCCGGATAAACAATACGGGGAACCGAATTATCCTCTTGCGGTTTTTGTCCGTATTGTAAGTCAAGTGGGATATAGTGCTGCTCTTTTGTACCGTCTGCAAATGTCAGTTGAAGATCAATCGGCATCGGCATAAGACCAATTCGTTTTAAACGAACTTGAGTCAACCCCTTTTCTTCCCAGAGACTATCAATTGCATAGTCAATTGTTTTAATACTATTTACCCAATACTCTTTGTACCAATCCAATTTTAAACCACTTCTTTTTTCTGCTAACCGAATAAGATCATGAACTGTGGGATGCTTGAATTTCCATTTGTCGTAGTAATCAAGCAAGATTTGATCCCGTATACCCGCACCGGTGATATATCCGAGCTGCTCCATAAAAACAGCACCTTTGGAATAAGCCGCTGCACCATACGCCGCATTAGTATTGAAATGATCAGCATGCGTAGTGAGCGGTTCCTCACGACCACTTTTTGCCAAACTCACATACCCCCGGTAAGAACCTGCATGTGCAAAGGATGAATCGTTTTGTAGAAAAGCGCTGATACGGTCCTCTGCATACGTGGTGAATCCTTCGTCCATCCATGCATACAATGATTCATTGGTAGCCAACACCCCCTGATACCAATTGTGCATCCACTCATGTAACCAAGCGCCAGGCCCAATTAATAAAGTAGACATAGGGTATTCCATACCGCCATCTCCACCATGAACAAATGAATATTGCTTATAAGGATAGATACCAAAATGTTTTTCAATAAATGGTAATGCACGTGCCGCATCCGTCAATATTTTTTCCCAATTTTCTGCCTTCTCATTCGTAGGCTTGTATAACAAGTGAAGCGTCAGCGCAGGAAGTGCCGGCGATGTTTTTGTAGCAGGGATGCTATCGCGAATTTTTAGCGTACGATGAATATACTCCGGATCGGCCGCCCACATAAAGTCGTGTACTTGTGGTGCCATAAAATGCCAGGTCAGTTTCTCGCCAGCTGGTCTTTTTACCGGTTGTCCGGGTAACTCATAGCCGTAACCAATTTCTTGCGGATTTTGCAGATAACCTGTACCTCCCAGTATATATCGCTTATCAATACTAATTTTCACATCAAAGTTCCCCCACACCCCATAAAACTCTCTTCCAACATAGGGAGTCGGATGCCAGCCATCCTCATCATAAGCACAAATCTTTGGATACCATTGGCTCATTGAATAACGAACCTTTGAACTTGGGTTATCCCGGCCGCTGCGGCGAATTTGTAAAGGCACCTGTCCCTCAAACTGTAAATCAAAAACTACTTTACTCTTGGGAAGAATTGGGTTATCCAATACAACCTCTAAAATTGTTTCATGCTCTTTTAGTTGTTGCACTTTGCCATTCATCTTGAGCACCTTCACCGTTTGCTCGCCATATTCCTCAGGCTTGAGGTTAACAATCCTATCTTTTACCCGACCATCCCAGTCTACACCACGACCCACTTGAATAGTACCCTGACGGCGACTTCGAGTATCCATCATACTTTCCGGACGAAAGGCATTAAAGTAAAGATGAAAAAATACACGACGTAGCGTATCGGGAGAATTATTCCAATAATCCAACCGCTGTGTACCTGTAAAACGATTGGTATTGACATTCATATCTACTTCCATCTTGTAGTTTACCCGTTGCTGCCAGGCAGCAGATTGCGCCAGCGCAACAACAGAAAAGAAAATAAATGGCAGCGTGCTGAATAGTCGTTTCATCTTGAATGGTTTTTTAATTAGGATTTCCCCGCAAGCACAATCACTATTTCACCTTTGATAGCACCAGCAGAAAAATGATTTATACAGTCTCGTATACTTCCTCTAAAATTTTCTTCAAATCGTTTTGTTAATTCTCGACTTACACTACAACGCCGATCTTCCCCAAAATAAATGCAACATTCTTCTAGCGTCTTGACCAATCGCTGCGGAGACTCGTAAAGAATAATTGTTCTTTCTTCCTCAGCCAATGCTTTTAATAAAGTTTGCCGACCCTTCTTGAGCGGAAGAAATCCTTCAAAACAAAAACGTGTGGAGGGGATGCCACTGTTCACTAAGGCAGGAACAAATGCAGTAGCGCCGGGCAAGGTTTCCACTTGAACACCTGCTTGCACACAAGCACGTACCAACAAAAAGGCAGGGTCAGAGATTCCGGGCGTTCCAGCATCGGTAATCAGTGCCATTCGCTTGCCGTTTTTGAGTTGATCCACCAGATGCTGTAATACTTTGTGTTCGTTGTGCTGGTGATAAGGGCTAACGGGTTTTTGAATATTGTAATGCTGTAATAAGACGGCACTGGTTCGCGTATCCTCAGCCAAAATTAAATCGACTGCCTGCAATACATCCAAGGCACGAAGCGTAATGTCTCGTAAATTTCCAATGGGTGTGGGAACCAAATACAGCGCTGTAGAAGGAGATAAATTAGACGGACCAGAATCAGTATGCTCGATAACCGTCACGTGCCTTGTTTTTAAATTGAATCAGGCCTTTTGGCAGCGAACCTCAAAATACTCCATCACTGGATTAGCCAGTAATTTTTCAGCAGCCTCTTTTGCAATTGCTTCAGCAGCTGCCACAGATTCCGCTTCAATTTGCAAGGTTATACTCTTTCCCACGCGCACATCGGCAACCCCTGCTAAACCCAGGTTGGACAAACCACCCAATACCGCTTTACCCTGCGGATCCAAGAGTTCTTTATGGGGCATCACTTTAATTTCTGCGATATAACTCATGCAAACAGCTTTTTAAAAAACAAAGATAAGAGAACATAAATTAGAATGATTAGCGGAATAGCCAGCCATTGCAAAAACAAAAGCAGTACAATTGACAATAACAATATTCCGTAACGAAGTTTATTCTCTTTCCATGCAAATGAATTGAATTTAAAAGCAAGGATGGGAAGCTGAGAAATCATCAGTGCAGCCAACACCAGAATTACACTGTATAAAAAAACTGCATTGAGCAGTAAGGCAGGCACCCAAGCTTGGTTCACTTCCCAGTATACGAGTGGAAGCGAAGCCACAAAGAGTCCCGCTGCAGGAACAGGCAATCCTTTGAAATAAGAGGACGAACTGGTAGCCTGATTCAAGTTGAATCTTGCTAAACGCCAGGCAGCGGCTACCGGTAGTAAAAATGCAGGCCACAGCAATAAAACCGATTGATCCAGCCCTTGTTCCTCTTGCGCCCAGGACAAACGCAAAAACTGATAAAGAATTAAGGATGGGGCCACACCGAAACTCACCACATCAGACAATGAATCTAATTCACGACCCATTGCTGAGCTGGCTTTTAGCAAACGGGCCAACAACCCATCAAAATAATCGACAATTGCACCTGCCATAATAAAAAGAGAGGCCAACCAAATCTGCTCAGGCACGTCATAATACAGTTGGCCATTGTTATCAGCCGCCATGATAATACCCGGCTGTAAAGCAGCTACGCAGGCCATACAACCAAATACCAGGTTCAACAAGGTGAACAGATTAGGAATTTGCTTCACCATAATTATTTTTTCATCAAGGCCTCAATTTCATCCGCCTCGATGGGAATATTTTTCATCAAATCCTTATTGCCGGATTTAGTAATCCAAACATTATTCTCTATTCGGACACCCATTTGTTCCTCTTCAATATATATACCGGGCTCGATGGTAAATACCATACCCGCTTTTATAGGTTCTGTTCGAGTACCCAGATCATGCACATCAATTCCCAAATGATGGGATATACCATGATAAAGATATTTGCGATACGCTCGATTCTCAGGATCTTCATTTTTTACATCAGCCTTCCGGAGTAAGCCGAGTTTCAAAAATTGCTGCGTGGCCTCTTCGCCTATTTTATCCGTGTACGCCACAATAGAAATACCGGGCTTTAAAATGCTCTTTGCATAATTGTGCAAATGCAGACAGGCATTATATACATTCTTTTGACGACGCGTAAACTTCCCACTCACTGGAATAGTGCGGGTAAGATCGGCACAATAGCCCCCATATTCAGCGCCAAAATCCATCAATAACAATTCCCCGGCTTTGCATTCCTGATTGTTGGCAATATAGTGCAAGGTTCTTGCGCGATCACCACTTGCAATGATGCTATGGTACGCAGGTCCCGTTGCCCGTTGATTTAAAAAGGAATGCCAGATTTCTGCTTCTATCTGGTACTCCATTACACCTGGCTTTACAAATCCAAGCAGGTGTCGGAAAGTTTGCTCGGTAATATGAATGGCTTTTTCAAGTACCTCCACTTCCAGTGGCGTTTTGATAGCACGCAATTCACGCATAATTTTTGCTGCGCGACAATATTGATGTAAGGGGTATCGCTGCTTCATTTCCTCAATGAAACGATATTCACGCGTTCTGATTAAACTAGCCTTACGATCATTTTCATTACTGTCTAAACAAATAGTATCCGCCAAATGCACCCACGTTTGCAACAAGGCATCAATACTATCCAACCATACAATCGTTTGAATCCCACTAATAGCTTGCGCCTCTTTGACCCGTAATTGTCGGCCATCCCACTTTTCTTTCAGTTCATTGGGACGAACCAACACCAACACCTCGCGATATTTTGGATCTGGATTATCCGGAAATAATACCACCATGGTTTCTTCCTGCTCAATACCTGTTAGCCAATATAAATCACTGTTCTGCTTAAAGGCATGCAACGCGTCTCCATTAGAGGGAAATGCATCATTACTTACAAAAACTGCCAACGTACCAGGAGGCAACGCTTTTGCAAATCGTTGGCGATTTTGCGTGAACAAAGCCGGATTTAGTGGATGATATTTCATACAAAAAATTAATCTAGATAGCCAAGACCCTCTAGTAGGATACGAGGACCACTGTAATGAGCATACTAAAACAAGCCGTAGAGCGCCCCGTCAACTTTGCTTATAATTTCCCCCAAATCCTCCTCGCGTTCAGCAAACTTGATCTTGTCCACATCAATCACCAACAACTTACCCTCTTTATAATTAGCGATCCACTTGTTGTAATATTCGTTCAGCTTTTTTAAATAATCAAGCCGTATGTTCTCCTCGTAATCACGTCCTCTTTTTTGAATTTGCCCAACCAGGGTTGGCACAGAGGCTTGGAGATAAATCAGCAGATCAGGAGGCTGTACCAGTGTTTTGAGTGTTTGAAAGAAGTTATAATAGTTGTCAAAATCTCGTTTACTCATCAAACCCATCTCATGAAGATTGGGTGCAAAGATGTTGGCATCTTCATAGATGGTACGGTCCTGTATCACTGTTTCAGTTCCCTGTTGAATTTCTACTAGCTGCTTGAGTCGACTGTTTAAAAAGTAAACCTGTAGATTAAAACTCCAACGAGGCATGTCCTCATAAAAATCCATGAGGTAGGGATTGTGATCAACATCTTCAAAATGGGGAATCCATTTATAATGTTTGCTAAGTATCTCGGTGAGGGTTGTTTTACCCGCTCCAATGTTACCTGCTATTGCAATATGTTTGGGTTTCTTTGCCTTTGCCATGCCGAGGGGCCGAAGCCAATTTTTAGGTGGGGGTTAAAAGTAGGAAAAATCAATAATAGTTCAGCCCCATGGCTTTTCTAACAATCTCCATCGTAGCAGTAGCACTGGCACGCGCCTTTTCAGCGCCTTGCTTCATGACCTTTTCTAAATAGCCCTTATCCTTTTGAAGCTGTGCTGCTTTTTCGCGAATGGGAGCCATAAACCGAATCATATCCTCCGCCAGTTGCTTTTTAAAATCCCCATAGCGAATATTACAACCCCGGTAAGCCTCTTCAAATTGAGTAATAGTGGTCGGTTCACTGACCAATTCCATCAACAAAAAAAGATTCTCGATATAATCTGGTTTTGGCGTATTGGGTGCAGTGGGACCTGCATCCGTTTTTGCCTTCATTACTTTTTTACGAATTGTATCATCGTCATCAGCCAGGTAAAGTGTAGCCAAGTTGTTCTCACTTTTACTCATCTTTCCCGTACCATCCAGGCTGGGTACTTTTACCAATTCACTACCAAAGTTGAAAGCTTGCGGCTCCGGAAATACCTCACCGTATCGGTGGTTGAACCGCTGTACAAAATTTCTGGCCATCTCCAAGTGTTGTTCTTGGTCTTTACCCACAGGTACTAAAGAAGCCCGATGAAGAATAATATCTGCAGTTTGTAAAACCGGATAGGTGAGTAACCCTGCATTGACATTTTCCGGGTGAAGGCGCGCCTTATCCTTGAAGGTGACAGTTTTTTCCAGTTCGCCCTTATAGGCCAACATATTCAGATAGAGATAGAGCTCTGCCGTTTCAGGAACGTGACTCTGACAGTAAAGCGCAACCTGGTCTGGGTTCAAGCCACAAGCAATATTTTCCGCTAAAACACGATGTACATTCTCTTTTAGTGCAGCGGTATCCGGATGTGTAGTCAGTGAATGCAAATCCGCCACCATAAAAAAACAGGGATACACTTCCTGCATTTTTACATAATTACGGAGCGCCCCAAAATAATTTCCAAGGTGCAAATACCCTGTGGGGCGTATACCGCTCATCACAATTTGCTTCTGCTTGTCCATTGGGAACGAAGATAGCAAAACGGATCAGTTATCTTTGTATCCCGTTACAAAAACAGCATATGGCAGCCAGTATAATTCACTTGGAAGAAATCAAAAAAAGTTACTTCATGGGCAAACATGAATTGCCTGTATTGAAGGGGTTGTCGCTGGATATTTTTAAAAATGAATATGTAGCGTTGATGGGTCCGTCCGGTTCTGGGAAAAGTACCCTCATGAACATCATTGGCTGTTTGGATACTCCAACCGCAGGTCGGTATGTGCTCAATAACAATGATGTAAGTCAAATGGAAGACGATGCCTTGGCCGAGGTTAGAAATAAAGAAATTGGTTTTGTATTTCAACAATTCAATTTACTTCCACGACTAACGGCCGCAGAAAATGTGGCGCTACCCTTGGTATATGCGGGTATGAAAAAGAAAGAACGGCTTGAAAAAGCGATGCAGATGCTAGAGCTCGTAAAACTGACAGATCGCAGTCATCACCGCCCCAACGAATTATCAGGGGGACAATGTCAACGTGTGGCCATTGCCCGAGCGCTGGTCAATGACCCGTCGATTATACTAGCCGATGAACCAACTGGTAATTTGGATAGCCGCACATCCGGAGAGATCATGGAAATATTTGAAGAGATCTTCCAAAACGGAAACACCATCGTAATTGTAACACACGAAGAAGATATTGCCAATCATTCCCGCCGTATTGTTCGGTTAAGAGATGGGGTGATTGAAACGGACAAACTCAACCCACGTTTTGAGAAACAAGCCGCTCATGCTTGATTTTTTTTAGGACCAACCGAACCTTCGGCCAACGCCATTGTTACACTACTTTTGCAACCTTAATGAAACTGTGTAATGGCATTTAGAATCTATACCAAAACAGGCGATAGCGGCACCACCTCCTTGATTGGCGGAACCAAGGTCCCAAAATCTCATCTTCGAATTGAGGCTTACGGAACTGTCGATGAATTGAACTCCTATTTGGGGCTCTGTCATGATTTAATTGAAGACAAATCCACCAAAAAAATTCTATCGGAAATTCAAGACCGCCTATTCACCGTTGGATCCTGCTTGGCTTGTGATCCGGAAAAAGAACCAGGCCTCGCTCTCCCCGATCTGGTACAAGACGATGTGGTGTTACTTGAAAAAGAAATTGACCGAATGACAGCTGAATTACCCGAGATGAAAAGTTTTATTCTTCCGGCTGGTCATCCCACTGTTTCTCACCTCCATGTTTTACGTTGTATTTGCAGAAGAACTGAGCGTTGTTGTGTTCGCATGGGGTATGAAGGAATCCAGGTGGAACCCTTGGTGATCATTTACCTAAACCGACTGAGTGATTATTTATTTGTACTGGCGCGCTATATCGGACAACAATTAGGAGCAGCAGAAGTGCCTTGGAAGCCGCGTTTCAAGGGCTAAATCACAAATTTTCCATCTCGCATGGTGAGTACACGGTCACTTTGTGCAGCCAACTCTTCATTGTGCGTTACTATTAAAAAGGTTTGCCCTAACTCTTTTTTAAGGGAATGAAATAACGCATGCAGTTCTTTTGCATGCCCTCCATCCAGATTACCAGTTGGTTCATCGGCTAGCACAATTGAGGGTTGATTGATAAGTGCTCTAGCTACCGCAACCCGCTGCTGTTCTCCGCCTGACAACTCCCCAGGTTTGTGTGTCAGTCGATCTTTCAAACCCAGTTTGTCTAATAATTCTGTGGCTGCTTTTTTAACCTCAGTTTTTTTTCGTCCGGCAATCCAAGCAGGTATACTTACGTTCTCCAAGGCGGTAAACTCGGGCAGTAAGTGATGAAACTGAAAAACAAAACCAATCTTTTGATTTCGAAAGGTAGCAAGGGCGGCTCCAGAAAGGGTATCCAGGTTTACGCCATCCAACTCCACTAACCCCTGATCAGCCCTGTCCAGCGTACCCAAAATATGCAAGAGCGTACTTTTTCCACATCCAGAAGGGCCCACAATTGTAACCAACTCACCCTTACTGAGCACCAGATCCAATCCACGGAGTACCTCCACAGATCCATACTTCTTATATATAGCACTTGCCTTTAACAAGGGTAGAAATTATGTCCCGAAACTATCAAAATCCCCCCAAACCAGGATCTTGTAGAATGGTTATTTGGAAAATAACCTAATCCGATTACATTTGCGCAAAAATCGGACTATGTTTTGGACACTTGAGTTGGCCTCGTTTTTGGAAGATGCCCCATGGCCTGCTACAAAAGATGAGTTGATTGATTATGCGATCCGATCTGGCGCCCCGATCGAGGTTGTAGAAAATCTTCAGGAATTGGAAGACGAAGGTGACGTCTACGAAACCATCGAGGATATCTGGCCTGACTATCCTACACAGGATGACTTTCTGTTTAACGAAGACGAGTACTAATCAATTCGGAAAATTACTTTTCCATTTTCTCAATGACCGTTTGCGTTACACCCGTAAAGCTGAATCCACCATCGTGGAATAAGTTCTGCATAGTCACGTAACGGGTCATATCGCTGAACAACGTGATACAGTAGTTGGCACAATCATCCGAACCTGCATTTCCGAGAGGGCTCATCGCTTCTGCATAATTCATAAAGCCATCAAAGCCCTTTACTCCACTACCAGCCGTAGTACGTGTAGGAGATTGCGAAACTGTATTTACTCTCACTTTTCTTTTTACACCATAGTGATAACCAAAACTACGCGTTACACTTTCCAGCAACGCTTTTGCATCTGCCATTTCGTTGTAGTCAGGAAAAACACGCTGTGCAGCTATATAACTCAAGGCTACTACACTACCCCACTCATTCAAGGCATCCAAATCCCAAGCTGTGCGTAATACACGATGCAAGCTCATAGCGGAAATATCCAATGTTTTACCATTCCACTCGTAGTTCATTTCCGTATAGTGCTTGCCCTTCCGCACATTCAAACTCATACCGATGGAATGCAACACAAAATCAATCTTTCCGCCAAAGTGTTGCATGGATTGCTCAAATAGATTTTTAAGATCATCCATATTGGTAACATCCGCTCCAATCACAGGCGCATTACCACAAGCCGCAGACAATTTATTGATCTCACCCATTCGCAAGGCCACGGGAGCATTTGTTAATACCAACTGTGCCCCTTCTTCCTGACAACGAAGGGCTGTTCTCCAGGCAATGGAGCGTTCGTCAAGTGCACCAAAAATGATTCCTTTTTTTCCTTTCAGCAATTGGGTGGACATAGGATGAATTTGAACCCTAAAAGTAAGAAGATATTTGCTTGTGTTGATGACTAACAGCTGTTCTTATAAAAGGACACTATATTTACAAGTATGGCAAGTCAAACGGTAATAACAGGCACCGGTTGTTATATTCCACCGGTTATCAAAACAAACCAGGAATTTGTTGCACAAACCTTCTACGCAGAAGATCAAAAAAAGATCGACGCAGACGGTAACGAGATCGTCGAAAAGTTCAAAGAAATTACCGGAATTGAAGAAAGACGTTATGCAGAAGAAAAAGTAAATGCCTCAGACATGGCCGTGGCAGCCGCTAAACTTGCCTTGGAGGAAAGCGGCATTAATCCAGAAGAGTTAGATCAGTTGATCGTAGCACATAATTTTGGAAACGTAGTTAAGGATACCATTCAAACTGATATTCTTCCAGCGTTGGCTTCCAGAGTAAAACATGAACTGGGTATACAAAATCCCTCCTGCGTTGCCTATGATATTTTATTTGGATGTCCGGGTTGGTTGCAGGGTGTGATCCAGGCAGATGCCTTTATCAAAGCTGGAGTAGCCAAAAAAGCGTTGGTTATTGGAACCGAAACATTAAGCCGGGTTGTAGATCATTTTGACCGAGATAGCATGATCTTCTCAGATGGAGCAGGCGCCGCTGTGTTAGAATCCAAGCCCGATCAGCCAGATGGCCCCGGCATACTAGCTGCCAGTGTACAAAGCCATTGTACGGAAGAAGCCTACTACCTATTTTTAGGAAAAAGTAACCTACCTGAGGCAGATCCACGCGTTCGTTATATCAAAATGAAAGGTCGCAAGGTGTATGAATATGCCATGCAACATGTGCCAGCCGCCATGAAGGATTGTCTTGATAAAGCAGGTGTACCCATCACCGCCGTAAAAAAAGTATTTATCCATCAGGCCAATGAAAAAATGGATGAAGGAATCATCAAAAGACTGTTTCGTCTCTATGGTCTCAAAGACATTCCTGAACATATCATGCCCATGAGTATCCATAAGCTGGGAAACAGCTCTGTAGCCACCATACCTACGCTACTTGACCTGGTGAGAAAGGGTCACTGGGAAGAGCATTCTTTGGAGAAAGGGGACATCGTATTATTTGCATCCGTAGGAGCAGGTATGAACATCAATGCGGTTTGTTACCGAATGTAAAGAAGCCCCTTTCCATTATCTTCGCAACCAGTAAATTTCGGTTCGAAGATGACGCTCTCCTATAAATGGCTATGTGACTATCTGCCTGAAAAACCAGCTCCAGAAAAGCTGAGTCAACTACTTACTTCTATCGGTCTGGAAGTGGAGAGTATGCAGCCCTATGAAGAAGTAAAAGGTGGACTCCAGGGATTAGTGATTGGTGAAGTGATCAGCACAACCAAACATCCCAATGCAGATAAACTCACCCTCACAACAGTTAATGTAGGGAAGGACCAATTACTCTCAATCGTTTGCGGCGCACCCAATGTGGCCGCTGGTCAAAAAGTGGTAGTAGCACCCGTGGGTACCACTATATATCCCACACAAGGTGAACCACTCACTATGCGGGTGGCAAAAATCAGAGGAGAGGAAAGTCATGGCATGATCTGTGCCGAAGATGAAATTGGCTTGGGTGATAGTCATGCTGGTATTTTAGTATTGGATGCTTCAGCCGTACCAGGTACACCCGCACCAGCGTATTTCAACTTATATGAAGACATCATCTACGAGATTGGTCTGACTCCTAATCGAATGGACGCGATGAGTCATTGGGGAGTTGCCCGTGATGTTTGCGCTTATATAAATCATCACGAGAATAAAAATATGGCTCCACAGTTTCCAGCTACTACTCCGTTAGATAAAGCTGGAAAAGCAGGACCTGTGCAGGTATCTGTTGAGAACACCAACGCCTGCCCCCGCTATTCGGGTATTTCGATTGAGGGAATAAAAGTTGAACCCTCTCCAACATGGTTACAAAAAAGATTAAAAGCCATTGGTGTTCGCCCGATCAATAATATAGTAGACATCACTAATTATATCCAGCATGAAACCGGACAACCGCTTCATGCTTTTGATGCGGATGCCATTACTGGAAATCAAATTGTCGTAAAAAATCTTCCCACGGGAACTGACTTTGTTACACTAGACGGGAATTCCAGAAAATTGAATCAGGAAGATTTGATCATTTGCAATGCCAAGGAAGGAATGTGTATCGCTGGAGTTTTTGGCGGCTTACAAAGTGGGGTAAAAGAATCGACTCGTTCTCTATTTATTGAAAGTGCGTTTTTCGAAGGCATCGCTATTCGTAAAACTTCATTTAGACACGGACTAAGAACTGATGCAGCAACGCGATTTGAAAAAGGAACTGATATAGAAGCCACAGTCCGTGTATTGGAGAGAGCTGTTCAATTAATTACAGAGATAGCCGGTGGTAAAGTGGCGGGGTCACTAATTGATTGCTACCCTACTCCACAACCTAAAAAAACAGTGACCGTACGGTGGTCGATGTTATTGAAATTGAGTGGTAAACAGTATACACCTGCCGCTGTAAAAAAGATATTAACTAGTTTGGGATTTGAATGGTCGAAAGAGGATGCAGATCAATTCACCGTGGTAGTACCCACACACAAAACGGATATTAGTTTACAGGCTGATATTGTTGAGGAGATCATTCGTATTGACGGACTAGACAATATCGAAATACCCACACAGATAAAATTATCACCTGCCATCGAGCCCGAGGGTTGGAAAGCAACCTTGAAAGAAAAAATGGCTAACCAATTAGCAGGAATGGGATTTCAGGAGATGATGACCAATTCAATCACCAATGCGGCTTATTACAACAATAGTCCCGGATTGGTGACTATGATCAATAGCCTGAGTGCAGAGTTGAATTGTTTACGTCCCAGCCTACTTGAGACTGCAATGGAAGTAGTAGCACATAACCTCAACCACCGAAATTTAAATCTGCGTTTGTTTGAATTTGGGAAAATTTACAACCGCACGGAAAAGGATCAGTTTCAAGAAATGGAGCGATGCTGCTTGGTGATCACCGGGCAAAAACAAGAAAGTAGTTGGAGACAAGGAGCCACGGCATCAGATTTTTATACACTCAAAGGAGCCGTTGAAGCGATCTTGAAAGGCTTAGGGCTCAACACCAGTGAGCAAAAATTAGAACCTTCTGCTACACTTAGCTATGGAATAGCATGGATTCACTCCAAGCAAGTCATTGGGCATGGAGGAGAAATTTCTTCAAAAATTCTGGAGAAGATGGGCATTAAACAGCCCGTTTTCTATGCTGAACTCAATTGGAATTATCTGGCAACACAATCCAATCAACAGCGTCGGACCATCCGAGAGATTCCTCGTTTCCCTGCGGTACAACGGGATTTAGCTTTGATTGCACCCCGTAGTTTAACCTGGGAGCAAATTCAATCTACTGTGCAAAAGATCCGAATTGAAAGCCTGCAGGATATCAAACTCTTTGATATATTCGAGAGCGATAAGCTGGGTGTAGATAAAAAATCCATGGCAGTTAATTTCACGTTCCAACATTTGGAGAGAACATTAACCGACAAGGAAATTGAAGAATGGATGAATAAAATCCTGGCCAATCTGGAAAAAGAGCTGGGTATTAATTTGAGAAAATGAGTACGCTTCAACACGATTTAGAACGAATACAACAAAAGCTGCAACAGTTAGTACAGCATCAACAAAAGCTGCGTGCAGAAAATCAACAATTACGTGCGCAACTGGCCAGCAGCGCAGAAGAAAAACAAGTATTAACAGGACAGATTACACAATTGCAAGAACAGATAGGATTACTAAAAATGAACAGCGGATCACTAGAGAATCAAGATAAAAAAGAGATGGAGAAAAAGATCAATCAGTATATCCGCGAAATCGATCGTTGTATTGCTCAATTAGGAGAATAAACCCATGGCTGAACTAATCCCCATAACCGCACAAATTGGAGACAGGACTTACCGTTTAAAGGTGGAGCCGAAAGATGAGGCTACAGTCAGAAACACGCTCCAACAAATCAATGATAAAATCATGGAGTTGAAATCGGTGTATGTGGGTAAAGACATGCAAGATTATATAGCCATGACCATGATCTGGTATGCTACACAACAGCCTGCAACGACCTCCCCTGTTTCTAATCAGGAAGATCCCTCTATTCGAAAAGGATTGGAAATATTAGAAGGCCTGATTGAATCAGGACTTCAAGAGTAACCGCTTGGTTATTTTCCTCCCAGGAGTTCTTCCATCTTTTTTGCCAACGCTTCGCCACGTAGATTCTTTGCAATAATTTTTCCAGTGGGATCCAATAACAAATTCTGGGGAATAGCCCGAATACCATACTGCTTGGAAACAGCATTATCCCAATACTTCAGATCGCTTACATGGGACCAAGTCAGATTATCGTCATGAATCGCTTTCATCCATTTATCCTTTTGACCGGCACGATCCAGGGATATACCCAGTATGTGAAAATTCTTGTCTTTGTATTGGTTGAATACTTTCACCACATTAGGATTTTCCTGACGGCAAGGACCACACCAGCTAGCCCAAAAATCAATCAGGAGGTAACGCCCTTTAAAAGAAGAAAGTTGTACAGGCTGTTCCAAGGTATCATTTTGTGTAAACTCAGGAGCCATACGACCAATCCCAGTCAGTTTAGCAGTTTCCAATTGCTCTTTAAAACTTTTTGCAGCAGGATAATCCTGCACGGCAGCAGGCAATGCATTATATAACGGCTCTACCTTGTCTGGATTGATATCCCAACCCGCATATTGTTGTAATGCATAAAAAGCAATAGGCGAACCAGGATTTTTTTGAATAAATCCAGCTAATACATTTTCTTTCAAATCAGACTCTAGTTCATCAATTTGAGCTTCCACTCGATCTCTCGCTTCGGTATCCTTTTTTGCATTCGCTTTTGCATAATCCTGGTATAACACTTTCATCTTATCGTCATAGGGCTTTCGTAAAGCCTGTAGCGATAAGTAGGCGTCATGTTCTTTTGAACCTTTTATAGTTACGTTGCTAAAAGAATCCAGCGAATTGATGCGTACACGCCCTGCACCAGCATATACATTGAATGCATCTCGGGATTGAGTGTTGTTGCTAGATCCACCTGCTAGTGGGGTAAACTGTTTAGGAGAACCGGCATTAGAATATTTTACACGGAATGCCAGTAACTCTGGTTCTTCCATCTTTATCGTAAATGAGTAGGCATTTTCTACAACCATACAACTATCCTTAACCGAGGTCCCATTAACGCGGTGATAGAGGTAGACCCATTCAGGTTGAGGTTTTACATTTTTAAAGCTTCCCTTGATAGACAAGGACTTGGCATTATCCTGTGCAAACAGGGAAATCGGAAGGGCCAAACAGGCCAGAAGTAGTGTGCGCATGGGGTAAATTATGGAGGCCAATATACGCATCTTTTCATACCTTTGTAGACCACGCAATTGTGGAACAAGCATTGTGAAACAACTAAATCAAAAATTCAATGGATCCCAATATATTGTACGCCCTTATTGGCGTAATCGCAGG
>BJGL01000036.1:9754-15958 GCA_014190475.1 Bacteroidota bacterium | reverse complement strand
ATCGATTACGAACAAACGGGTTATATCAATGCACATATTGATTATCGACATAAACAAATGGGGGGCGCCTATTATCAACACCTTTCCATGTTGCCCGGAGAGGGAGGGGTAGCGTATCATCCTTATCAATCAGATGGCGTGATCCGTCTTACCGATACCTTGCCTCATCCAATAGCAATTATAGTGGCGGATCCCTATGGCAACCAGTCTATACTTCGTTTTCAAATAAAAACAACCAATCCTTGGCTGGGTCCCGCTGCCAATCCCGCCAAGCTGCCGGGTAAAGAGCCCACTCATTTTGTACCCCGCAATCCTGTTTTGATTCGTAAACCTGATTTTCAAATTGATTTTCCTGCGATGGGGCTTTATGATAGTCTTCCCATTTTTTATCGACGGGACCTTTTTCCAATCTTACCTGGAGCTATCACCGCGCGTCATCAATTGAATGATCCAACTATTCCGGTTCATCTCAATTTTTCTGTTCGTTTAAAACCAGAGCGTGCAGTTCCTACTGAACTGAGAAATAAAGTAATTATGCAACGCTCCTACGGGTCAGTTCGAAAAGTAAAAACGGGAAATTGGGAGGGCGAATGGGTGACAGCAGAATTTGATGACTTTGGTTATTTCCAGGCATTTGTTGATACAATTCCTCCGCAGGTAACGCTGGCTGGCAAAGGGGATACTATCAACGTAAGTGCGCTCTCCCGTTTGATTTTTACTCCCACGGATAATTTTGGCACGATTAAACGTTTTCGTGCTGAACTAAATGATAGTTGGATACGTTTTACTAATGACAAAGGCCGCAGCTGGATTTATCGATTTGATCAACGTTGTCCCTATGGAGTCCATAAGTTAACGGTAACCGTAGAGGATCTGGTGGGGAATACCACTACCAAAACTTGGTGGATCAAACGAGCTCCTTATCAACCTCCGGTTAAAAAGTCAAGTAAAAAACCCGTCAAAAAAAAGAAACGAAAATGAGTGCATTACAGGTTGGAGATAAAGCTCCTCTATTTACCACCCGCGATCAAGATGGAAAACCCTTCAAACTTTCCTCACTCAAAGGAAAAAAAGTAATTCTTTATTTCTATCCTAAAGACCTGACTTCAACTTGTACTACGCAAGCTTGTAATCTGCGAGACAACCACGCGCAATTAACTAAAAAGGGATTTGTGGTGATAGGGGTTAGTCCGGATGATGAAAAATCACACCAGAAGTTCATCACTAAAAATAAACTTCCCTTTACCTTAATCACCGATACGGATCATGCCATTGCACAGGCCTATGGTGTTTGGGGCGAAAAAAAGATGTACGGGAATACCTACATGGGAATCCATCGTACCACTTTCATTATTGGTGCAACAGGTAAAATTGAGCGAATCATTGCAAAACCTAAAAGCAGCACGCACGCACAGGAGATACTTTTTGAGGACTAAACAGTTTTGATTTTCCATTCTAATTCGCCGTGTTGTACCGGCTTTTCAATTCGGTCGAGTAGTAGTTCGCCTTGCGGTGTAACACCCAGTGGGATGGCTTGAAAACTTACGCCTGCTCTCGAAAAACTACAAAGTTCACCGGAACCGTAAAGACACTGCTGATATTGTTCCAGTATTTTTTGTTCGTCCTTATTCATGGCGGACTGGAAAAAATCGGATAATGATGCACACAAACTTTTTGCAGCAACGGCAGGATCTGATTTTTTTTCATTGACCTGAAAAAAAGAAACCGGGTTGGGTAAATCGCTGGGAAATTGCTCTTGATTGAGATTGATTCCTATCCCCGCAATGGCCCAGCTCCATTCCCCGCCACTGGTTACTATATTTTCGATGAGTATCCCTCCAATTTTCTGGTGATTCCAATAAAGATCATTGGGCCATTTGATTCGGAATTGATCGACGGCTACCTGACTTGCCAACCAGGCACGCGTGCCCAGGGCAATCATTGCGCTGAGTAGAAATTGTTGTTGAACCGTTAAAAAATCAGGTTTTATCAGGATGCTAAGTGCAAGACTTTGGTCTTTTGCGGCTTCCCAAGTTTTTCCTCTTTGCCCCTTTCCTTTTTGCTGATCCGCAGTGAAAATGGCCATACCCGGAACGGCAATACCAGCTTGTATGTATCTACGCGCCTCATCATTGGTGCTGTCCACTGAGGAGAGGCTCACAAAAGGGGTACCAAAGGGATACGGGAGAGGTGGCAATTAATTATGTATTTTTACAAGGTTAAAGAAATACGAAACTAAAGCAATCGAATAGTTGGAACAACTGGCAGTACTAGCCGGTGGCAGGACACAAGGATCCTCCGCTGGAAAAAAAGCGGTCAAACGTCTCACCAAGAGCTCCAAGATCATCAAAACAATCATTGCCGCCATTGAGGGTAAAAAGGGCGAGCAACTCGTTTTATTAGACCTGCGGAAGATCAATGAGGCCATAGCTGACTTTTTTATTATTTGTGAAGCGAGTAATCAACCCCAAATCAGGGCTATTGCTGACCATGTTATGGATCAGGTAGCGGATCGATGTACCGAAAAACCATATCGGCAAGAAGGGCAAAAGCAAATGCAGTGGGTACTGATTGACTATGTGAATGTGGTGGTGCATGTGATGACTCCTGAATTGCGTCGCTTCTATAAGCTCGAGGAAATGTGGAGTGATGCGGTTTTGACGGAGATTGACGAGTCAAAATGACAAAGGGCTAAACAATTTGCAGTTTCAGACATTATAAGTAGAGAGGAATAAAATTTATGTTACCAAACAGAGAAAAAAGAAAATCAGGAGATAAAACTCCGGGAACTTCCAATCGGAAAGGACCTCAATTCAATATTTACTGGCTTTATGCGATTATCCTGGTCTTTTTGATCGGGTCCTCTCTATTCGGCCCCATGACGCCCAATATGGCCAAGATTAATGAGCTGGAGTTCAAGAATATGGTGGCGCAAGGCCAGGTTGATCACTATACCATCATTGATAATAGGAAGCTGGTTAAGGTTTATCTCAACCCCACTGGACAAAAGGCGCATACCAAAGAAATCAAAGAGGCGGCTGGTAAGGTAGATCCCAAAGGACCTCATATGGCATTTAAAATCACGGGTGCGGATGGCTTCAAAAAATCCATGGATGATTTTTATAGAGAAAAGCGAGATAACGCTGCCCGGGATCAGGTTCCTTATACTGCAACCGAAGTTCCTTACGAAGTAGAAAGTGAAAGAGATTGGATCGGGGGTGCTATTCAACTCATTCTTCCCATTTTATTATTTGTGGCCATCTGGGTACTGATGATGCGTAAGATGGGTGGTGGTGCTGGTGGTGGTCCTGGCGGTGGAGGTATTTTCAGTATTGGTAAATCCAAGGCTACCTTGTTCGATAAGGGCACACGTGTAAATATCACGTTTGCGGATGTAGCTGGCTTGGACGAAGCCAAGGTGGAGGTGATGGAGATAGTAGACTTTTTAAAGAATCCCAAAAAATATACTAACCTGGGTGGTAAAATTCCTAAAGGGGCTTTATTGGTAGGACCTCCAGGTACTGGTAAAACATTGTTGGCAAAAGCAATGGCAGGTGAAGCACAGGTTCCCTTCTTTAGTTTGAGTGGTTCCGACTTTGTAGAAATGTTTGTGGGAGTAGGGGCCAGCCGGGTGCGTGATCTTTTCAAGCAGGCTCGTGAAAAAGCACCTTGTATCATTTTCATTGATGAGATTGATGCCATCGGTCGTGCACGTGGTAAGAATGCCATGATGAGTAATGACGAACGGGAGAGCACACTCAATCAAATGTTAGTAGAGATGGATGGTTTTGGAACGGATACGGGTATTATTGTGTTGGCGGCAACCAACCGTCCGGATGTACTTGATAGTGCGTTATTACGTCCGGGCCGATTTGATCGTCAGATCTCTATTGATAAACCCGATTTGAAAGGACGGGAGGATATTTTTAAAGTGCATCTCAAGCCGATTAAAATTTCTAAAACACTCGACATCCATAAACTGGCTGAGCAAACACCCGGATTTGCAGGTGCAGATATAGCCAACGTTTGTAATGAAGCAGCCTTGATTGCAGCGCGTAAGAATAAAGAAGCGGTGGACATGCAGGATTTTCAAGATGCAGTCGATCGCGTAATTGGAGGATTGGAAAAAAAGAATAAGATCATCTCTCCCGAGGAGAAAAAAATCATTGCTTATCACGAAGCGGGTCATGCTATTTGTGGATGGTTCCTGGAGCATGCTTATCCGTTGTTGAAAGTAACCATTGTTCCTCGGGGTACGGCTGCATTGGGATATGCACAGTATACACCCAAGGAGCAATATCTCTATAACACCGACCAACTCAATGATCAGATTTGTATGACACTGGGTGGTCGTGCCAGTGAGGATATTTTCTTTGGTAAAATTTCAACAGGAGCGCAAAATGATTTGCAGCAGATTACACGTACTGCTTATGCCATGGTTACCGTGTATGGTATGAACGAAAAAGTAGGGAATGTGAGTTTCTATGATCCGCAGCAAGAAAATGCGTTTACAAAACCATATTCGGACGACACGGCAAAACTGATCGACTACGAAGTGCGTCATTTGATTGATGCTGCTTATGATCGCACAAAAAAATTATTGATCGATAAAAAAGAAGAGGTAGAAAAACTGGCTAATGCACTCTTGGAAAAAGAAGTCTTGTTTCAAAGTGATGTGGAAGCCTTGATCGGCAAGCGTCCTTTTGAAGAGAAGAAAGTAATTTCTGCAGAGGAAACTGCTGCGGTAGTGGAAACAGCACCTGAAGCAACGCAAGAGCAAGGTCCAACTGAAACAGCTACTAATGCCTGATTATGAATATCTCGCCTGCCAAGGAAAATATGCTGAAACGAATTCGGGAAGCGCTGGCGCTCGAAACACCCATGCCTTTTCCGAATAGTGAAAAAGGCGGTGCTGTTTTTCCTGGTCCAACGCAGGAATTAGAAGTAGAGTTCGCAGAGCAGTTTACTCAATTACAGGGAAAGTTTATTTACTGTATCAATCGTCAGGAGTTAGCTTTTCAATTTGGAAGCTTGGTCAGAAAACAAGATTGGGCACCTGTATTTTGTGCGGACGAAAAACTCTTACAGCTTTTGGGAGAGCCCTTGGCAGAACGTTTAACTCAAACTGATTTAGCGGAATGTAGTGTGGCAGTAACGGGCTGTGAGTTTTTGGTGGCGCGTACGGGTTCTATCTTGCTCAGCAGCGCTCAAACACAAGGAAGAACGGCTAGTGTATATGCGCCCATTCATATTTGTATTGCTTTTGTGGATCAACTTGTTTACGATATCAAAGATGCGCTCCAGGGCGTTCGTGAAAAGTATGGACCTAACTATCCTTCTCTGTTAGCACTTGCTACCGGTCCCAGCCGTACGGCAGATATTGAAAAAACATTGGTGGTAGGTGTTCATGGACCCAAAGAAGTGTATCTGTTTTTGGTGGAAGCTTAAGATTGAAAAAAGTTTTCAATCTTCGTGTAACTAAATCCTTGCTGTGTCACAAACACAAAAAATTTATTTCCTTTCTGATTTCCATTTGGGTGCTCCAGACTCCTCGCGTAGTCTAGAGCGAGAAAAGGTAATCTGTAAATTTTTAGAAGAGGCAAGACAAGATGCCACGGAGATCTTTTTGATGGGAGATCTTTTTGATTTTTGGTATGAGTACAAAAAAGTAGTTCCCAAGGGTTATACCCGTTTATTGGGTAAGCTGGCTGCGTTGAGTGATCAGGGTATTGTCCTGCATTTTTTTGTGGGTAATCATGATATGTGGGTGCAGGATTATTTTTCTAAGGAGTTGAATTTGAAGATTTATTTTGAGCCTATCACTATTGTTCGAAATGGGTTACGAATTCATTTGGGACACGGCGATGGACTAGGACCTGGCGATGAAGGCTACAAAAGGCTCAAAGTAATTTTTAGAAATCCACTTTGTCAGTGGTTATTTGGGATGCTTCCGCCTCGCATAGGGATGGGTCTTGCTTCCTACTTCAGTCAAAAAAGCAGGGCACAAACGGCAGATCGCGAAGAACATTTTCTGGGAGAAGATAAAGAATGGTTGATAAGTTATTGTAAAACATACCTGGAGCAGGAGCAAATTGATTATTTTTTATTTGGGCATCGTCATTTGCCAATCGATTGGCCTATTCGCAATGCTGCATTAGCGAGAGAGGCGCGATATATTAATCTGGGTGACTGGATTCGATATAA
>BJGL01000036.1:0-9080 GCA_014190475.1 Bacteroidota bacterium | reverse complement strand
GGTGCGGCTATCGCGTTGGCATTAAAAGAGAGTTTAGAAAATTTAATTGCCTCCTTTATAATATTTTTTGATAAACCGTTTGCCACCGGCGATTTAGTGAAAGTGAATGCTATTACGGGAACTGTTGAAAAAATTGGGTTACGTAGCACGCGGATTCGTACCGAACAAAAAACATTTGTAACGGTGCCTAACAAGCAAATGGTGGATAGCGTACTTGATAATTTTTCGTTGCGAACACAAAGACGCGCCGAATTAAAATTGGAATTAGCTAGTTCCAACACACCCTATTTATTGCAAGAGTTTGTAGAGCGGGTCCGGATTATTTTACAACGTGAGAAGGTGGAACAATCCAGTGTTACACTCAGTGATCTTCGGTTGAATCGGGTTGTTGTGGATATTGAATATTATACAGCTGCTATACCAATCGCTGAGTTTAATGCTATACGTGAAGCTGTAAACCTTGAATTGTTACAAGCTGCGCATACGCTGGGATTAACGTGGCCCACCGAATGATTGCTGAATAATTTCACCCAGCTCTCGGTCAAATTGTCCATATTTCCCATACTCGACCACCCGTCCAATTTCTTTTCCATTTCTAAATACAATCAGGGTAGGAACATTTACGATACCCAAGGGTTTAGTGAGGTCACCCCAGGTTTCTTTTTTTCGATTTACCCCCATTAATACGATACGAGTGGGATCAAGGCCCGCTTGTTCCGTCATTGCAAAAAAGCGCGGAATAATAAAATGCGAATCCTCACACCAGGTTCCCATAAAGGCGAGCAACTGAATGGAATCGCGATAATTCTTTAAGGTAGCAAGTCCTCCTGCATGGGGTTGGTAGGCTTTGAAGTTCTCAGCAAACCAAGTAAAAGTGGTTTCACTACTCAATACCTCTTTTGATAAAACACCGACCAGCGATTTTTCGTTCGGGCGTTCTACCAAGGTCTCAAAACGATTTTGTGCATCACTTGTGTAAACCACAAGTAGCATAGACAATAAGAAAACTATTTTTTTCATGAGGACTATAAGTTGGAACGTAATTCTACCAAAAAGGCACGTAATTGTTGTAGCGATTGAATCAAAGCAAATTTTTCTTCGGCCTTTTTATTTTTTTTCAGAAAATCGCGGGCGCCATCAATGGTAAATTTTCTGCGACGGAGTAAATCATAAATCAAAACCAGATTTTTTACATCGATAGGACGGAAATAACGATCTCCCTTTTTGTTCTTACGCGGTTGTAGGATATCAAACTCAGACTCCCAGTAGCGAATCAGGGATTGGTTTTCCTGAAACATTTTTGCTACCTCACCAATGGTATAGTATTGTTTTTTGAAAAGCTCCTCGTCGGCAGGAACTTGAAGTTGATCAATTCGGCTGGCCATTTCACGCATGGACTTTCGTCCTCTTTTACCCGCAGGACTTACTTCTTTTTTTCGAATGGCTCGAATCCTTACGCCACTTTCCTCAACCGATTCAAGATTAGTCTCTTCTTTTACCAGATCCACTTGTGTGCTTAGTTCAACAGCGGGTGGTGGGGTGGGCGTAGGTATAGTGGGAGTTGAATTTTCGGTAGTAGTATCAGCAGTATTATTAGCCGGCGTTTCTTCCCGCACGGCGGAAAGATCCTCAAAATCAAAACTGATTTGTGTCAGCGGCTTCTTTTGCATAGACTCTTGTAAAGATAACAAAGCCAAGGTCTCTTCTTGGTTAAAACTAGCGCTGTGGAAAAAACGTGTTTAGTCCATACTTTGGTTAGAAGCTGCCGCCTGTTTTAGAATGCGGTCAAACTGTGCAGGAGTCAGGTCATTATAGAAAAAGTAAATGGGATCGATGGGGGAACCATTTTTGATTACCTCGTAGTGACAATGTGGACCGGTAGACTTTCCCGTACTTCCTACCCAGCCAATCACTTCACCTCTCTTAACGGGTTGACCCGCCCGGGCTTTTATACGAACCATATGACCATACAGGGTTTTGTACCCATACCCATGATTAATGATCACATGTCTGCCATACCCATCTCCAAGATTGCCCGCAACTTCTACTTTTCCATTGGCAGTTGCATAGATGGGTGTGCCTTGTGGCGCAGTAAAATCCAAGCCAGGGTGTAAACGGGGTGTTTTATAAATTGGGTCTATCCGATAGCCAAAACCAGAGGCGATTCGTTTTAGATTTTTATTACTTACTGGCTGTATAGCGGGAGTATGCGCTAATAATCTTTCCTTATCCTTTACTAATTGATCAACCTCTTCATAGGATTTTTCTTGGGAACGAATCCGCTCAACCAGGTTATCCATGGTGGCAGCTACCGATCCTACTAATTTTTTACTGTTGATTTTCTCAATTTTAGCAATCTCCAATTCGGTTTCTATTTTCTTGGCTCTTGCGCTGTCGGGAATAGGGGTTGCTTCAAAAATAGCACGGTAAATATCATTGTCTCTGGTCTCTAATTCCTTCATCTGCTGCTCCAGGACTCTTGCTTTTTCAACGAGTTCGTAATAATCCTCCCGCATTTCCTGATTTTGGAGTTCCAGCATTTTTTCACGGGGCGAACCCACAAATCGAAAAGCAAAGTAGGCGATCAGAGAAGCGGTAACCAGCGAGGCTGCCACAAAGCCAAATACACGCAACACCTTTACCCGTAGTGGGGTAATCGCTTTTTCATAGCGAAGCGTATGGGTGTTATAGTAGTATTTGACCTTTTTCATGCCGAATCTGGCTCCCTTTATTGCCTTACCTTTGTGCCTTTCGCAGGCAAACAAATATAGTATTTACCCGTATGATGACTTCCGGTGAGATCCGACAGGCTTTTTTGGACTTTTTTCGCTCTAAGGAGCATAAGATTGTGCCATCTGCCCCTATTGTAGTGAAAAATGATCCCACCCTCATGTTTACCAATGCGGGGATGAACCAGTTCAAGGATTACTTTTTAGGTAACAAAAAAGCTCCCTATTCAAGGGCGGCAGATACGCAAAAATGTTTGCGGGTTAGTGGAAAGCATAACGATCTGGAGGAAGTGGGCGTAGATACCTACCATCACACCATGTTTGAGATGCTGGGGAACTGGAGTTTTGGTGACTATTTTAAGAATGAGGCAATACAGTGGAGCTGGGAATTGCTAACTGAAGTTTATAAAATTCCTAAGGACCGTTTGTATGCCACGGTTTTTGAAGGCGATGCCAAAGAGGGGTTACCTCCTTCTTCGATTGCATTAAAAAAATGGAAAGAAATTTTGCCGGACCAACGCATTGTGTTTGGTAACAAAAAAGATAATTTCTGGGAAATGGGGGACACCGGTCCCTGTGGCCCTTGTAGTGAAATTCATGTGGACTGTCGCTCCGATGAAGAAAGAAAAAAAATTCCTGGCGAACAACTGGTCAATAAGGATCATCCACAGGTAATTGAGATCTGGAACAATGTATTTATCCAATACAATAGAAAGAAAGATGGTACGCTTGAGCCCTTACCTGCCACACACGTGGATACCGGTATGGGATTGGAAAGATTGGTTCGTGTGTTACAAGGAAAATCATCCAATTACGATTCGGATATTTTTAGTGGCACCATTAAACAAGTAGAGTCAATCACCGGTAAAAAGTACGATGGCTCTGATACTCGGGAAGCTGTAGCATTTCGTGTATTAGCCGATCATATTCGTGCTATCAGTTTTACGATTGCCGATGGACAACTTCCCTCTAACACAGGAGCAGGGTATGTGATCCGTCGCATTCTGCGTCGTGCCGTTCGTTATTATTATTCTTACCTGGGATACAAACAACCCTTGTTGGCCCAATTGGTACCTGTGCTGGCTAATCAATTTGAAAATGTATTTCCAGAATTAAAACAACAAGGTGATTTTGTAACCCGCGTGGTGCGTGAAGAGGAAGAGGCCTTTTTGCGTACACTTGAAAAAGGATTACGCCGTATTGAGGAATTGATCTCAGCTTCTGCGGGTACTATTGCAGGGGCCGCAGCATTTGAATTATATGATACCTATGGTTTTCCTATTGACCTGACCCGTTTGATTGCTTCCGAGAAGGGATTGACTGTGGATGAAAAAGGGTTTGAGGACCAAATGAAAAAACAAAAAGATCGTAGTCGTGCTGCTACTGCAGTGGATGCAGCAGATTGGGTAGTAGTCAAGGAAGGTGCGAATCAGTTTGTGGGGTATGATAGTTTGGAGACAAATACGAATGTCCTTAAGTACAGAAAAATAACAGCAAAGGGAAAAGAAGCGTATCAATGGATTTTAGAAAAAACGCCTTTCTATGCTGAAAGTGGGGGACAGGTAGGGGATAAGGGCCACTTAATATTTGGAGAAGAATCTATCGAGGTTATAGATACAAAAAAGGACAATGATTTAATTGTACATGTAACAGCTGCTATGCCTGCAGCGGTAAGTGCAACCGTTACTGCTACGGTCAACGCCGATAATCGTTTAGAAACTACCTTACATCATAGTGCAACCCATTTATTGCATGCTGCACTTCGCCAAGTATTGGGGACGCATGTTGCCCAGAAGGGTTCAATGGTGCATGCTGCTAATTTGCGATTTGATTTTTCTCATTTTGCCAAGATGTCTACGGCTGAAATCAGTGCAGTAGAAACAATCGTAAATGAAAAGATTCGGGCCAATATTCCTGTTGTGATTAAATCGATGTCCAAAGACGAGGCGCTCAAGCTCGGAGCCATGGCTTTGTTCGGAGAGAAGTATGGTGATGTGGTGCGTGTAGTAATAATGGATCCGACCTATTCGGTGGAATTATGTGGTGGAACCCATGTAGGGGCAACCGGACAATTGGGATATTTTAAAATTACAGGAGAAACCGCAGTAGCTTCGGGTGTTCGAAGAGTAGAAGCTTGCTGCGGTAAACAAGCGGAGTTTTTCTTGAATGAACAATTGCAACTGCTCGATACAATTAAAGAGTCACTCAAAAATCCAAAAGAGTTATTGCGTGCCATCGAGCAGCTCCAAACGGATAATTCAGATTTAAAGAAACAGTTGGAGGTATTAGAAAATAGAGAGCTTCGCGAACTCAGTAAATCCTTGGTGCGGGAAATTGAAACAGTAAATGGAATAGCCTTTTTAGGTAAACAGATTGCTGTTGATAACCCGGATGCATTGAAAAAGATTTGTACCGAGTTGAAAGCCTTGCACAGTGATCATGTGGCCGTATTAACTGCCATCATTGAGGGGAAATCCTATGTGGCTGTCAGTGTTGCCGAATCACTAGTGCAGTCTAAGGGATTAGATGCTGGAAAGATCATCAAAGAAAAGATAGCTCCCCTGATCAAAGGTGGTGGCGGTGGACAAAAAACACTGGCTACCGCAGGAGGACAACAGGTCGATCAAATGCCTGCTGTACTAGCTGCTATCAAAGCGCTATTATAATTCCATTTAAAAAGTAATTATGTCTATTACTCGAGTATTCGTTGGCTTGCTGTTGATTTTATTATCAGCTTGTACAGGAGCAGGATCAAAAAAGTTTATAGTCAACGGTAAGATTACGGGACGAACAGCTTCCAAGATCTATTTGGAAGAAGTGCCCATGGCAACAATGCAGCGGGTATTGGTCGATTCAGTAACGCCAGACCAAGATGGTTCGTTCAAGCTGCAAGCAAAAGCCGAGGAAGAAACTGTTTATAATGTGCGTGTAGAAAAACAGGATTACCCCGCTGCTTCGTTGATCAATGATGAAGCCACTGTTTCACTTTCCTTATTCTACAATCCAGCCAATCTGGATTTTCCGGATCGTTATGATGTAACGGGTTCGCCTTTGAGTAAATCCTTACAAGCTTATATGCTTGGTTTCAATAAAAAATTAGAACAGGTTTTTGTTTTGGGAAAACAATTGGACAGTTTAAGGCAGACTCCTGCTGTATTACAAGCAATCATAGCGGAAGCTGAGTCCAAACGTTCTCTTTTGATACAAGGGGTTCGGCAGACTGCCGACTCCACCCTCAATGCAAATACTAATCCTGCTTTCTCTATGTTAGTATTAGGATATTATCAAAGTATGGCAGGAAATCCAACGGTGGGACTTCCCGGATATTCTATGGAGGAGGTTAAATCACTGGTCAAGAGATTGAGTGATAAAAATCCTACGCATAAAGGATTGGAAGCTATTAGTATCATGATGGCTGCACAACCAAAAGCACCTCAAGGATTGGTAGGACAAACGGCTCCGGAATTTTCATTACCCGATCCCAATGGAAAATTAATTAGCCTGAGTTCATTCAGAGGGCGCTATGTACTGGTTGATTTTTGGGCAAGCTGGTGTAAGCCTTGTCGTATGGAAAATCCTACCGTGGTAGAGGCATATGCCCGTTTTAAAAATAGAAATTTTACCGTGTTGGGAGTTTCATTGGACCAGCCTGATGGAAAAGATGATTGGATGAATGCAGTGATGAAAGATCGCTTAGCTTGGACACAGGTCAGTGATTTACAATACTGGAATAGCCCGGTAGTACCACTCTATAATATTCAGGGTATCCCTTACAATGTATTGGTCGATCCAAATGGAAAGGTTGTTGCAGAATCTTTACGAGGCGAACAATTGGCCGCTACACTCGAACAAGTATTACCGAAGTAATTATTTTTTCTTGGTCCCCCAGGTTGCGTAAGAAAAATTTCGAATAGCTTTTTGGGCGCTAGGTTTTCGCAAAGGCTTGCAAGGCTTTAATGATTCTTCACAAGCAGCAGGAAGTGCTTGATATAACTGAGTTCCTTCTGTTTTCCAGGCAAGCTGTTGATCTGTTACGGGGCGAACAATTTTTCCTGGATTACCCACCACCACTGAGCGTGCTGGAATTTTTTCACCTTCACGAATCAAGGTAAGCGCACCCACAATGGATTCGTCGCCTAACTCAACATGATCCATGAGTACACTGTTCATTCCTACTAAACAATTTTTGCCAATAGTAGCTCCGTGGATAATAGCACCATGTCCAATATGGGCCCCTTCTTTTAATAAAACTGTCAGACCCGGAAACATATGAATAGTACAGTTCTCTTGTACATTACATCCGTCTTCAAGAATAATCTTTCCCCAATCTCCCCGTAAGGCCGCGCCAGGCCCTATGTAACAATTTTTACCAATGATCACATCGCCGGTGACTACTGCCTGCGGATGCACAAATGAACTGGGGTCTACCACCGGTTTGATACCATTGAAGGAATAGAACATACTAAAATTTAAACTAGTGTTTTATGGGTTCTATAACAAAGACCTTTGAACTGCGCTACTAATTCTTGTTGCTGATTGTGTATGGCAATTTGATACAGGCCTGTACTTTTCCCGTTATGTAGTTCAGTAGCGGTAGCTGTTAATTGGTCCCCCACGTTTACCGGCTTTGTAAAGTTGATAGACGTGTCCAGCGCTACCGATAAATTATTTCTATTATTACAAGCAAATGCAAATGCGCTATCCGCCAATGAAAAAGTAATTCCTCCATGTACAATCCCAAATCCATTTACCATTTCGGCTCGTATTTGCATACGTATTTGGCTATAGCCTTCTTTTACCGCTAACACCTCAATGCCTAACCATTGTGAAAATCGGTCCTCCTGCATCATATGCTGCACTACTTGTTGTGCTAATTGGTTTTCAGGTGTTGACATAAAATGAATTATTGTCCTTTGAATAGCGGTTTTCTTTTTTCTAAAAAGGCATTTACGCCTTCTTTGAAATCTTCAGTTGCGGCGGCTTGTTGTTGCAATCGGTCTTCCAATGCTAATTGCTGCGCTAAATTATTTGTTGCACTTTGATTCAATTGTTCTTTTATGAGTGCCAATGCTTGCGTAGGCATGGCTGCTAGTTGCTTGGCTAGTGCTAACGCTTCTTCCTGTAACTGTTCGTCCGCAGCAGTTTTCCAGATTAACCCCATTTGCAGCGCTTCTGCACTACTCACTTTATCACCTAACATCATCAATCCAGCTGCGCGTTGCAATCCTACCAGTCGAGGCAGAAAAAAACTGCCTCCTGAATCAGGCACTAATCCAATTTTTGAAAATGCTTGTATGAAGGTGGCGCTATTACAAGCAATACATAGATCACAACTTAAGGCGATATTTGCTCCGGCTCCTGCAGCTACGCCATTTACAGCGGCTACCACCGGTTTTTGTAAAGAACGAATACGTGTGATAATGGGATTGTAATGTTCTTTCAGAATTCGTTCCATACCCGGTCCTTGTGGATCAATGGCTTCCCCTAAATCTTGTCCTGAACAGAAGGCTTTGCCTGCACCTGTGATCAATACAGCACGACAAGTGGCATCTGCACATTGATCTAATAGGGCTTGTAATTGCAAGGCCATCTCTCTGTTAAATGCGTTGAATTTTTCAGGGCGGTTAAGTGTGATAACGGCCACCTGTTCTTTCATCTCAAATAAGATCGAACCCATGCAAACTATTTTAACGAAGGTAGGATTTGCTGTTTAGTGACATTTGAAATAATCAAAAGGCTCGCCGCAGTCCTGGCATTGTAGTAATGCTTTACAAGAAGTGCTGCCAAACTCACTCAGTAGTCGGGTGTGTTCGCTTTTGCATTGGGGACAAGGGATGCCATCGGAAGGAATAGTAAAACGTTTCTCAGGTGGCGCAATGCCGTATGCCTTCAGTTTTTCTTTTCCCTGTTCAGACATCCAATCGGTGGTCCAGGCTGGGGAGATGGAATTTTTAATTGTTATTGATTGATATCCCAGTGCCTTTAATTCCATTTTGATGGTGCTGGCAATCCAGTCCATGGCCGGACAACCTGAGTACGTAGCAGTAATAGTAACTTCTATGATCCCTGCTTCAGTGGGAGGGCTTTTTACGTCAATGGCTCTTACGATACCAAGATCGTTGAGGGAGAGCACAGGAACTTCTGGATCATATAGTTGATCCATTAATTGCCAGCATACTTGTGTGGCCTCTTTATGTAATTGGATTTCGTTCATAGTTTACCAATCACAGCCCGGATAAACACGTTGCAGATATTGCAGGTCAGTTAAAATATAGCCCAGCTCTTCGGAGTGGACTCCTGTTTTCCCTCCTAGTTGCATGAAGCAGGAAGCATGCGGGGCAAGAGAAACTG
>BJGL01000035.1 GCA_014190475.1 Bacteroidota bacterium | reverse complement strand
TATGATTGGGGAGGAGCTTCTTTTATTCCTCAATTACTGGGGGAAAACAATACAGCTAAAAAGCCATTTGCAGAATATTGGATGGGCACGCATACGCAGGGAATGGCCCACCTTATCGATCAGCATGGAAAGCGTCGTAGGCTGAGTGAAGTTGGAGTGGCCCTGCCTTACCTGTTAAAAGTGTTGGATGTAAAGGAAATGCTTTCTATACAAGTTCATCCTACACGGGAAGCTGCAATCAGGGAATTTGCTTTGGAAAATCAAGCGGGAATTCCTCTTGATGCGCCCCATAGAAATTATAAGGACCAAAATCATAAGCCAGAACTGATGGTAGCCCTCGGCCCCTTCTGGTTATTGCATGGCTTTAAACAAGCGGAACAACTTCGGGCAGTTTTTTCGGGTAATCCTGAATTTGGTTCTCTCTTGCCTGTATGGGAAAAAGAGGGAAATCAGGCATTATATCAATTTGTAATGGAAATGCCTCAGCAAGATGTCAACCTAATGCTAGGGGAGCTTTTAAGTCGTTTGCAACAGGAGAATGCGCAAACCCCCTTTACAAAAGACAGTCCTGCCTTTTGGGCGTTGCGAGCTGCTCAGCTTTATGGGAAAAAAGATCACATTGATCGGGGTATATTTTCAATCTATTTTTTCAATCTGGTTTCGATGAAAGAGGGAGAAGCCATTTTTCAGGATGCAGGTATTCCCCATGCATATTTGGAAGGTCAGAATGTGGAGATCATGGCAAACTCAGATAATGTATTGAGGGGGGGATTAACCGCAAAGCATATTGATGTGGCAGCGCTTCTAAAGCATACACGTTGTCAAAGTATTTCGCCCGAAATTTTTAGTGCAAGCCACACAAATGGTGAACCAGTATGGTTTCCAACTCCTGTCGATGATTTCAGGTTAGGACAATTTTTGATGAAGAAGAATGAGAAATATCAACTTAAAGGCATGGGGCCATTAATGCTTCTTTTATTGAATGGTTCTGTAGAGTTGACGGGGGGTAGTTTTGCTGTAACACTTAAACAAGGGCAGTTAGCTGCCTATTGGGACGGAGAGGATAATATTGATATGCAAGCTGACCAAGACGCTATACTTTATCTGGCAACTGGCGCTATCCACAACAGTGAATAAGTTGTATACACGTTTGATCCAATTCAGTTAATTTTGTTCAAATCCCAAAAATCAATTTGCATATGTCATTTTCCCTTAAAACTGCGTTGTTTACGGTAGTGCTTACAATGGCAACTACCCTCTGCAAATATTTTTTTGGACCTGAAATTGCCCTTTCAGGGTTTTCTCCTGTTTTAGCAATTGCGCTTTTTTCAGGCTTTATTTTCAGACGCAGTGAATGGGTGTTTTTCTTTTCTATAGTTGCACTTTTAGTAAGTGATCTTACTATTCAGTTGCTCTATTTAAACGATCTATTCGATTACCAAGGAGTTTACGCAGGCCAATGGAAGAACTATCTCTTATTACTAGGGTGTACTTTTATTGGATACATTTTTAAAGCAACTTCTTACCGTAATATTGGTCTTTCTGCATTTATCGCGCCCACTATTTTCTTTTTCCTTTCCAATGGACTGGTTTGGTTGCAGTCTTCAGAAATGACCTACACTAAAGACATTACTGGCTTTATTACCTGTTTAACAGCTGGTTTACCGTTCTATAAAAATTCCTTGCTGGCCACACTGATTTTCTTGCCCGCTACCCTGGTGTTCTATAATTATATCTCAATTCGAAAAATTGAGTTACGGTTAAGCTAGACTGTTCTTAAATTAGTTTCCGTTTTCCTCGTAAAATTGATCCACTTCATGCCCGTTGTGGATAGCAGCATTCGTGGCTAATTCGTCGCATCGGTTATTGAATGGATTATCTGCGTGTCCTTTTATCCATTTAAAACTTACCTCATTTTCCTGCAATAAGGAATGGAGTTCTTTCCATAAATCAGGATTTTTTTTGCCTCCTTTAAAATTAGTGGCCATCCATTTTTTTAACCATCCTTCTTTAATGGCCTTCACTACATATTGGCTATCCGAATAAACCACCACTGATAATCCTTTTTTTCGAAGCGCCTTCAATCCTTCAATAACAGCCAGTAGTTCCATTCGATTGTTGGTGGTGTGTCGGTATCCTTTCGAAAGCTCTCTTTCATGTCCGCCGTATTTAAGAATTACTCCGTAGCCACCGGGTCCGGGATTGCCTCTGGAAGAACCATCTGTATAAATTAGTACTGGTTCAGACATGGTTTCTATTTATACTTGGAATACCCCATTTTGAAGGGTAGCGGGAAGAGGTGCTTGGTTTGCTGCTGCAATTCCCTCCGCTAAAATAGTTCTGGTATTGGCTGGGTCTATGATTTCATCTACCCAAAGTCGAGCTGCTGCGTATAAGGGGTTTAATTGCGTTTGATATTTATGCATGATGGAGGCTAGTAGTTCTTTTTCAGCTTGCTCATCGATCGATTTCCCTTTTGCTTTTTGTGCCGATACCTCAATTTGTAAGAGGGTTTTGGCTGCCGCTTCTCCTCCCATCACAGCTATTTTTGCAGTGGGCCATGCAACAATTAAACGAGGGTCATAGGCTTTTCCACACATGGCATAATTTCCTGCTCCAAAAGAGTTTCCAACGATTACTGTAAATTTTGGTACAATGGAATTAGCTACCGCATTAACAAGTTTTGCCCCATCTTTAATAATGCCGGATTGTTCACTTCTGCTACCCACCATAAATCCAGTTACATCTTGTAAAAAAACCAGTGGAATTCTTTTTTGATTACAGTTTAAAATAAAACGGGCGGCTTTATCTGCACTATCGTTATAAATTACACCACCCATTTGCATTTCTCCCTTACCGCTTTTTACGATTTTACGTTGATTCGCCACAATCCCTACGGCCCAACCATCAATTCTTGCATAACCGCAACAGATCGATTTGCCATAGGTTGGTTTAAAGGGTTGGTAGCTGTCCTCGTCAACAATACATTCAATCAGGTCCATTATTTCGTAGGGCTTTCCATCTCTGGGGAACAGACCATACAATTGCTCCTTATTTGTTTTAGGCGCTTTAGTGGGAATTCTATTAAAACCAGCTGTTGGGCGTTCAGCCAATAATTGAACCAGTTTCTTGATGTGATCGAGACAAGCCTCTTCGGTAGGAAAGGTGGCATCGGCAGTGCCACTTAGATCTGCATGCATTTTTGCACCCCCTAAGCTTTCATTGTCTACCTCCTCGCCAATTGCTGCTTTTACTAAATACGAACCTGCAAGGAATACCGATCCACTTCCCTCCACCATCAACATTTCGTCACTCATAACTGGAAGGTAGGCTCCGCCTGCTACACAAGCACCCATTACGGCAGCAATTTGTGGGATGCCGGCCGCACTCATTTTTGCATTGTTGCGGAATATTCTGCCGAAGTGCTCTTTATCTGGAAATATCTCGTCTTGTAAAGGAAGATAAACTCCTGCACTATCAACCAAGTAAATGATGGGTAGATGATTCTCCATTGCAATCTCCTGCATCCGCAAATTCTTCTTTCCCGTGATGGGGAACCAAGCACCAGCTTTTACTGTCTGGTCATTGGCTACAACAACACATTGTCTGCCGCTGATATAGCCGATACCTGCAACGGTCCCGCCAGCAGGACAACCACCATGCTCGGGATACAGACCATAGCCTGTGTAGGTGCCTATTTCAATAAAAGGGCGATCCTCATCCAGTAAATAGGCAAGTCGCTCTCGAGCTGTTTTCTTGTTTTTTTCGTGCTGTTTTTCAACAGCTTTTTTTCCTCCGCCCCAATGTATCTGTTCACTTATTTGCCGAAGCTGACTGAGCAGCCCCCGCATGTGATCTTCATTTTTATTGAATTCGATATCCATGGGGTTGTGTTTTATTTTCCTTTCTCCGCTACACCTTCATATTTAGTTTCGATATCTTTTAATACAGTGAATAACCGCTCATTGATCGGAGCCTCTGTTCTTTCAAAGCCACCATAATAGGCTGGCTTAGCTGTTTGGATATAGTTGTAATAGGTTTCTTGTTGTTTTAAATCAGTAAGGATTGCATTCTTAACCTTTACGGCCAGTTCCTTCATTCCAGCCTTGTACGCAGCTTCCAAATAAATTAAAGAGGATTGGTTATGGCTATTATAACGGCTGACCATTGCATAGGGGAGTGATTCCTGTGAAATGGAGGCTTCAATTTTATTCATCACTTTAATAGCCTCCTCTTTTTTACCCGCATCGGCCAAGTTTCCTGCCGCTTCTGCAAATAAAGTCCTGATGTTAAGCAAGTGTCTTCGATTCTCCTCGTCAAAATAAATGTTTTTGCGTTCTGCGCCTCCAAATCTGTACTTCTCCATCAGATTTTTATAAAGTATATCCAGGTTATTATCGCGCAGTGTAGTACCGCCAAGTCCATTCGAACGCATGGATTGATCAGCAACCCAATTCATCTGTGAAAATTGTGGCATTACCGGGACAAGTCGGTACGCTAATCCATCTTTACGCAAGTAGGGGCCAAAACCTAATTCACCCATGGGCGATGTAAAATAAATAGGTCTACGCCACTGGTTGGCAGCAATGATATTTAGAATGATTAGATCATTTTTTAGTAAGGCTCTTTTTGGTAATTCAAAACCCAAGGCAGGTAATATACTGTCTCCAGGTTGAGCAGTTCCGTTTTGCAAAACGGTGTTACGGTCCACGGGAACACTTACTTTACTAACGGGAATGATGTTTAAAGGTTCTCCTCTTGAATTATCCATCCGGCTAGGATCGTCGCTGCCGACATAATCTTTCATAAGATCATACAAGTCGTAAAAGGCTTCCTGGTCAATACCGCTTACTGGATTATATAAAACATAGTTTCGCTTGTTGCCTTCAATTTTATCGGCAGGCCAAATCATGTCTATCGAATCTGCGTCATTGATTTTATAACGCAACTGATTTATGTACCAGTCTATACCAAGTAGGCTATTATTTACAACACGTACATCCGTGCGTATTCCTTCCACTTCTTGTGCATACCAAAGCGGATAGGTGTCGTTGTCACCAAATGAAAACAGAATGGCATTAGGAGCACAACTTTCCAGATAGTCTCTAGCCATATCTGGCGCGGTTGTTTTGTTACTTCGGTCGTGATCGTCCCAATTTTGTATGCTCATCCAAGCAGGCACCAAGGCGCATAGTAATATAGCGATCGATGAAACAGCTCTTGAAGCTTCATTGTTTTTGGTCAATTGTTTTAGGAAAAGAGGGATACCAGCAGCTAATCCTACGCCCATTAATCCAGCGGCAACCGCATTGATCATAGCGCCATCGCCATTTCCAGGAAAGCAACTCATGAAGGTTACTAAAAAGGCTAGCGATCCCGTATAGATTAGAAAATCACGACGGGTCATTTTCTCGATTTTTTCCTGTGCCATCACAGCAAAAGCAATAACAGCCAGACCAATCCAAATTGCAAATGCATAAAATGATCCTACATAGGCGTAATCGCGTTCACGAGGTTGGTTGCCAGGCTGGTTGAGATATAGTACTACTGCTATGCCCGTGAAAAAGAATAGCAAGAAACTGACAATCCAGTCTTTTCTATTTCGCAAGTAGTGAAAAACACAACCAATTACTCCTAATAAGAATGGAAGTAAATACAATTTGTTATTTGCCGCATTTTGCTGCATACTCTGCGGTAGTCTTGACTGATCACCTAATCTTGCATTATCCAAGGGAGCAATTCCCGAGATCCAGTTACCATCGCGTTTATTGCCTAATCCTTGGATATCATTTTGTTTTCCGGCGAAATTCCACATAAAGTATCGCCAGTACATCAAACTCATCTGGTAGCTAAAAAACCAATTGATATTATCCCCATAGCTGGGAGCCTCATAGGCGCCGGATTGTGCGTCTTGGCCCAATCCAAGCCATTCGGCATAGAACTGCGCGTGATATTGATCGTCGCTGGAATCCCACACGCGGGGAAATAATTGCTTCACATCACTGTTGTAGTTGTAATCACGTGTTCTGCCAATAGGGATATAGCTTTCTTTTCCTTTTATGTATTTCATTTCACTTTCTACAAAGGGCTGATCCTGTACTAAATCCTTGGAGGGATCTGCAGCAAAATGAGGTCCATATATCAGCGGAGCACTTCCATATTGTTCACGGCTCAGGTAATAAACCAAGCTGATTGGATTATCCACGTTATTCATGTCTATACCTGGGTTGGCGTTAGAGCGAATAAGTGCCGTGAAGTACATGAAATATCCCAGTAGCATAAATAGGTAACACCATAGTGAAAGCTTTAATATGCGGAGGGAAGAGGGTTTTAAAAAATAGCCGGCAGCTACTGCAACGCTGATCAAGAGCAACAATGGAATAAATTTAACACCATCCCCCGGTACATAAACAAAGGGTAGGGCCATTAAAATCAGGAATGCAACAAACCAACTGATTAATTTGGAAGAAGTGAAATTAGCGGCTGTAAAGAGAAGTCCTCCTAAAACCAAGCCGATCAAGGCAATAAAATAAATTGCGAACCCAGCAAAGAAGGGAAGACCCAGTGTGTTTACAAAAAAGATGTCTACCAGGCCAGCTGCTTTCATAGAGTACTGAATAATTCCTACCTGCACGAGTCCGGTAATAGCACACCCAATCAAAAATGCATAGATGGATCCTTTAGTGGTTACCGCGTAGCGGCGGTAGTAGTAGATCATCACAATGGCGGGAATCGTCAACAAATTCAGTAAGTGAACTCCAATGGAGAGTCCCATCATAAAAAATAAAAAAACAATCCATCGGTCTGCACGCAAGCGTTCTGAAAAATTGATTCCTGCTCTCTCATCAGCTTGCTCCCATTTCAGCATGGCCCAAAATACTAGGGCCGTAAAAAAGGAGGAGAGCGCATATACCTCACCTTCAACCGCACTAAACCAAAATGAGTCTGAGAATGTATAGGCCAATGATCCTACCACCCCAGCTCCAAGTATAGTATTGATTTGTGTAGTTGATAAATTTTCTTCATTGGTGTTAAATAGTTTTCTGCCAAAGTGAGTTATACTCCAGAACAGAAATAATATAGTCGCAGCACTAGCGAGTGCGCTTAAAAAGTTCACGGCACTAGCAGCAGTAAGTGCGCCATCTCCAAAGAGGATGATAAAAAAGCGACCTAACAATACAAACAGGGGTGCCCCTGGGGGGTGTGGTAGTTGCAGTCCTTTTGCACTGGCAATAAACTCACCAGTATCCCACAAACTCCCTCGGGCTTCACGGGTCAATACATAGGTGGCAAGAGCAATGAAGAAGACCGTCCATCCGGTCACGTTGTTGGCTTTTCTGAATGTCATGTAGACGTGTTTTAACGACCCGACAAAAATAGGGCTTAACCCGTCAAAATGGGGAGCTCCCTTTTGTTAAGATTTAGGGGGATTATTGAAAGTAAATTCTAACTGTTTGATAGGCTAATTGTCCCTGACGACTTTTTTCTGAATAGCCCTTTAATCCGAAGAGTCCGGCCGCATTTCCTTTGTTGATTGCGATCTCTAAGTAGCCCGCACTGTTGAAAAGAGCCAGTTTTTCACCCTCAGACACATCGGCATAGCTTTCGCTCAGCTGGTCGATGGTTTCGTCTCCTCTAAAGACAATTCTGAATCCGCGTCCTTTCCTGTTTTCTTCAAATTGTTCCCGTGTAATGTTGACAATTACATTTTCAAAACTATCAATGAAAATAATCTGCCCCTCAATAAATTGTTGTTCAATGATGGGTTGCAAATGTTTCTTTTCCTGGAAGCGTATATCGGGAGTTCCCAAACGCTCGATGGATTCTCCTTTATTGATTCGATTAATCAGCTTACCCATCACCTCTGTTAACTGAAGCGTTGTTTTGCTGATGGTTTCATCCAGTGGGATTCCTAGTACCATCGCAGGGGTCCCTTCCAAAATCATACTCAATAGACCATTATCAGCTGTTAAAAAGTAATGATCCTGATGGAAAGCAAGTAATAATTGCTTGGGAGGAGTTGCAAATAGATCTACCAAAACAAGATGAAAGCTATAGGGAGGAAAATGACGAATGGCACTTCTGCATACATAGGAAGCTTGCGGGTAATTAAAGGGAGGAATATGATGAGAGATATCTATAAGCTGGGCATCCGGAATCAACTGCAACAATTGTGCCTTGATAGCGCCCACTAAATAATCGGGACTGCCAATATCGGATGTAAGCGTGATTAGCGCCATAGTTTATTGGATCAGTTTACCATCTTTAAAAAAGAATCGGTGTACCAATTTATCGGCCCAGGCGGGAAAGAAACGATTTAAAAAAACAGTTCTTTTCCCAGTGAAAGTAAGAACCAGGGTTCTTTTTTTGTTGGCAATGGCATGTAGAATATGACCTGCACACTCACTTGCTGGCATCATTTTACCTTCATCCATGGAGGTTTCTCCATGCGCTTCAGCATCTTTATTTAGCGCTGCATGTCGGATATTGGAGGTGGTAAAGCCAGGACATACCCACATCACATGTACTCCTTCCTCCATCATCTCAGTTCGTAATGATTCCAGCCAGCCCTGCAAGGCAAACTTGCTGGCAGAATAGCCGCTACGTCCGGGCAATCCTCTGTATCCGGCTATAGAAGAAACACCCACGATGGTTCCCTTTCTTTCAATTATGGAGGAGAGGGCATAGCGAGTGCAGTAAACTGTGCCAAAGAAATTTATATCCATCACATTGCGAATTACCTCAATGGAGGCATCTTTCATCAATGCGCGCATGGAGATTCCTGCGTTGTTGATAAGGATATCAATTCCTCCAAATACAGAACAGGTACGTTCTATGAATAGCCGACAATCGTTTTCACTACTAACATCTGTGACCATACAGTGTAAAGAACTGTTGGGGTATTCCTTTTGTAACTGATAGATTTTATCCTGTTTTCTGCCACAGGTAGAAACGCGAGCACCGGCAAGCAGCAATTGCTCCACTAGTGCTTTGCCAATTCCGTCTGTGCCGCCTGTAACGACCACTACTTTTCCGCTGAAAAAATCATTTGTTTGCATCCGTCTACAAACCTACTTTAAAATTGAAGAAAAAGAGTTGATAAATCGACCTAAAAAGTTTTGGTGTAATTGGGGTAGGGGCTTATTTTTGCACTCCCAAAATCGGTTGATCTCGTAGCTCAGTTGGTAGAGCACAACACTTTTAATGTTGGGGCCCTGGGTTCGAGTCCCAGCGGGATCACAAGCAAAAGGCCGTCTTTCGACGGCCTTTTGCTTGTCTATGCTTTCAGTGCTTTTTGAAGCGTATTCATCACATCCTTCCTGATCATCTTTTCTGCTAGTAGCAGCATGTTGAGAAATGCTTTTTCGCCAGAGATGCCATGTCCAATCAAGACGGGTTTGGCAACACCCAAAATGGGAGTACCGCCATAATCTTCAAAATTAAAGCGGTCGAAATAGGCATTATGAATTTGTTGTTGTTTGGCAATATCATAGATGGATTCTGCCATTTTAAGAATGATGTTGCCTGTAAATCCATCACAGACCATTACATCCGCTTTAGACTTTAAGATATCCCTGCCCTCAATGTTTCCAATAAAATGAATGCTTGGATTTTCTTTCAATAAGGGGTAAGTAGCTTGTGCTAGTTGGTTTCCTTTTCCTTCCTCCTCTCCCACGTTGATCAGGCCAGTAGTGGGGTTCTCAATTCCAAGTATCTGTTGTGCGTAAATAGTACCCATCATTGCAAATTGATTCAGTTGCTCAGGCTTGCAATCTGCATTAAGACCTACGTCCAATAGTAATCCTGTTTTGCCATCCACTTTAGGAATGATAGTTGAAATAGTAGGACGAATAACACCTTCCAGTGGTTTTATACTAAAATGGGTGCCCACCAACATGGCCCCCGTATTACCTGCGCTAAGAAAAGCATCAATTTTATTGGCTGCTAACAGGCCAAATCCGACTGCAATGGAAGAATCCGTTTTTTCTTTGAGCGCTTTGGTTGGATGCTCATGCATGCCAATGATAGATGGCGCATGTTGAATAGTGATCGAGGATGGCTCAATCCCATGGTCTGCCAATAATTTTTCAAGCACGGGTTGATCTCCGATTAAGCAAAGTGAGGAAGGGGAGCCATTATTCAAGTAGGCTTTCACTCCTTTTACAGCTTGAAGCGGTGCAAAATCGCCGCCCATCATGTCAATTCCAATCTTCATGCTTGTTTAAATGCGAAATTCCAAACCCAGTACCCGCAGGGTTCCGGCATTTGGAATTTGGTGAGCAAATAAATGCAATTAAGCTTTAAGCGGTGCTTTTTCAGCAACCAACTTACCCTTGTAGTAAAGCTTACCCTCACTTACATGCGCGCGATGACGCAAATGTGTTTCTCCAGTTGTACCATCCTGAGAGAGGGTAGCAGCAGTTGCTTTATAGTGAGTTCTGCGTTTAGCACTTCTTTGCTGACTGTGTCTTCGTTTTGGATTTGGCATACATTCCTATTTTGAGAATTATGATAAATTTTTAAATTGGTCTAATCCTTTCCAGATTGGTTTTTGTTCAGATTCAGGTTCTTGTTTCATTTTTTTTAGCAATTCCAGCGCAGCTTTGTTACAATAGGGCCCATCCATTTTCTCAAAACCACATGATTTTTGCATAGGCAGACTTAAATTGATAAAGTCATAGATCCACTCTTCTACGTTCAGGTGGCTTTCGCCACGGCTGATATAGAAAACATCCGGATCTTCTTCTTGCTCGTTCATGAGATCTGGTTCTTCTACCATCTTGACGGTGATTTTGAATTCGTCCCAAAGTTCAAGCGGTAAATTGCCATTGCAACGATCACAGGTAACTTCCAGTGTGCCGCCAATCTCGAAAGTAAGTAGGAAAAATCCTGTTTGTTTTTCGAGTACCAGTCGAACATTGGCTTTACAGTTTTTAAAGTCCTGCTCTTGAAATGCTGTAAAGAACTTGTCGCTGATCAGGTAATTGAACTCATGAATCCCGGGTTTTAAACCCACAAAGGCAATATCGTACTCCCGGCGTCGACCCATAGTACTCCTTTTCAGCGTGCGCAAAGGTAAGATAAACTTTTCATACTTTTAAGCAAAGCAATATTTTATAATCAACTGATTATGAATCCAATAAAAAAGCTAATTATCAATGCAGCTCATTCAAGGCTATTGAGGTGGCTTTGCAGGAATTGGAGCTGGGCTCTGTTGCTTGTTTTAGTGCTGGTTATACGACTATTTGCTTCAAACGCAGCGCGAGTAGAGTTTTATTACAGCCGGACAATTTATCCAATTATATCGGGTGTGTTCAGAGGGGGGTTAGATTGGTTACCGCTGAGTTTAGGCGATGTACTTTATGGCCTGTTTGTTATTTATGGCATTAGTAAAATTATTTCTTTACTAAAAAGAGTAATTGCCGGATCCTTTCCTGCATCCCACTGGAAACTGGTTTTTAGAAAAGTGATCTTGTTTTTTTTAGTCGTATACGTCCTTTTTAATTTGTTATGGGGTTTAAATTATAATCGCCTGGGAATAGGGAGTCAATTAGACCTTTCACCTACTGTTGTTAAAAGAGAGGAGATCGATATACTAACTGTTCGTCTACTAAACCAAGCCAACCATTATTCCAGTCTGGTCGATGCCAGTGCTCGTGAACTTTTTCATCAAAAAGAAAAACTTTTTAATACTGCACAATTGGAAGTGCAGCAAGCTGCTACACGTTATCCTTTTTTGCAAGCCAACCTGGGCGCTGTTAAGCCTTCGCTGTATAGCTATTTGGGAAATTACTTAGGATTTCAGGGTTATTATAACCCCTTTACCGGGGAAGGGCAGGTTAATACCACCATCCCCGTTTTTTTAAGGCCCTTCGTAGCTACACATGAAATTGCTCATCAACTGGGTTATGCCAAAGAAAGTGAGGCAAACTTTGTTGGATTTCTAATTTGCAAGGAGGCTAAAGAGCCGCTATTTCGCTATGCTGCTTATTTGGATATGTATCTGTATGCGCATGGAATTTTATATCAAGTAGACTCTATACGGGCCAACCAAGTAAAGTTGCAGCGTAGTACGCAGGTACAGGCAGACATTCTCGCGTTGAAAAATTTTTACCTGCACTATCAAACTCCTATAGAAGAATTAGTGATGCAGGGGTATGACTATTTTTTACAAGCAAATGAGCAACCGCAAGGAAAACAAAGCTACAGCCAGGTGTTGCGTTGGTTGATGGCCTGGGTAAGGAAAGAAGGTTGGGAAGCGTTGTGAATTAGAATTTATTACGCCACATCATACTTTCTACCGGCTTGTTAGGTTGATTGCTATACTTAGAATTTTTTTTCTGATTGTATGCAATTTCAATAGGTCCCTCTACGGGGAAATAGATCAACTGTCCTATGGGCATGCCTTTATACACTTTTACAGGCTGCTTGACAGAAATCTCCAGTGTCCAGTTTCCGCAAAATCCAACATCCCCTTTTCCTGCGGTAGCATGGATATCTATCCCCAAACGCCCGGTAGATGATTTTCCCTCTAAGAATGGAACGTGTGCATGCGTCTCGGTGTATTCTTCTGTTACGCCTAAATAAAAAATGTGCGGATAAAGTACAATGCCATCATCTGGAATTTCAAAGTATTCGATCAGGTTATGTTTCTTGGCATCAATTTGATGCTCTTTGTACGTAGCCAGTGTTTTTCCCAGGTGAACGTCATAGGAATTGCTGCCTAAGCACTCCCGGTTATAGGGAGAAATTTTGATGGTTCCTTTTTCAATCTCTTCTAGAATCCGGGTGTCAGAGAGAATCATAATCGTATATTCGTTTTGATTTGCGGCAAATTAATCAGGAATCGCTCCATTATGCCGATTATTTTTCAACAACAGCTTTCAGCCGGGGCCAAATTGGCCTTATGGGAAATCACCGAATCGCTGTCCTATTTTGAGCAAAATATAGCACCCGCTCGGCCGATTGCTCACGAGGAAGTAAAACGGCGGCATTTGGCAGCCCGGGTGGCCTTACTTTCCTTGGCTCCTCATTTCCCAATAGATCAGTTAGTTTTAAGTCCGTCAGGCAAACCACAGCTGGAAGGGGGCAGTCTGCATATCTCCTTTTCGCACACCACCAATTTTGCAGCAGCTATTATTTCTCCTGCCAATCGGGTAGGCATTGATGTAGAAGGGGTGGGGGAACGCATATTTCGCATTCGCCATAAATTTTTAAGCGATCTGGAACAAGAATATTTGCAAACAACTGCAAAATTGGAAACATTACAAGAAACTGCTCCCGCAGCCCGGTGGCTCACTTTGTGTTGGTCAGCCAAAGAATCTTTGTATAAATGGAAGGGCGAACCGGGAGTTGATTTTATTCGGGATCTAAAATTGAAATCGATTTTACCGGAAGTTTCACAACTACTTTTTGATACTCCTTTTCAAGACGATCCCTTGCGTGTTGGTTACAAGTGTTGGGATTCTTTTGTACTAACCTGGGTACACGCCTGATTAGTCTTGGTCCGTGTCTTGAGGGCCATCCTCTAGTAAATTAAGGTTTACCTCAGCACCTGCAATTCCCTCAATAGAACCTCGAATATGCGCAGCATTTAACAGTACTTTTTCTAGCTGCTTTTCTCTGGATTTCCAAAGCTTCTCCATGGCATCTCGCTCTTTTTGAATGGAGATTTTCATATTCATGAAGCCTTCCCGAATTGCTTGCCATTGTGCGGAAAATTCTCCGCTTACAAGGTAGTCGTAAAGTAATTGCATCTTATCTCCTTTGTTATCCTGGTTACGTGATTGTTGATGCAATTTTATTAATAAGTCTCGTAGAATTTGAATGATAGGTTTTACCTCTGCAAAGGAACAAATCCATACTCCCTCACGTTCTCCAAATTGCTGCATGTCTTTTGGGAATGCCTGTGTGACCAAAACGGCAAGATCTGCACTTTGTGAAATTCGATCAGCTTTTAATTTTTCAATCCACTCTTGTGAAAACTCTTTGGTTCGCTTACTCTCGAATATAATCCGACCACAGGGTTGTCCCATTTTATCTCGAACAGTTTGTATACAGTCGGCTCCTCTCACTCCTTTACCCACTTCTTCTACTAAGTCAAAGGGGAAAGCGGTGCGTATCAAATCCTCTAATAATAATTCTTGCGCTTCACCTTGCGATTGCATACTTCCTTGCTCCACTTTTCGTTTCATTTCCTCCGCCAGTTTTCGTTGCGCCTCCAATTTTTCTTCCATCTCTTTCAAGCGTAACTGGTATTCAGTTTCTTTAGCCGCAAGACGTTGCTCCTCTAGTTTTCTTAAATCAATCGATAGCTTTTCTCTTTCCTCTTGTAATTTTTTCTGGACATTTATTTCTAGCTCTTGCTCTTTGTCTTTTAATTCCTGTTCTTTCTTTAAAAATTCTAGTTGTTGCTGTCGGGCCTCTTTTAATTTGTCCTCGTAGTTTTTATTGGTTTCTTGTAAATGAGTGAGTTTGGTCTGGTATTCCGACTCTATATTTTCTCTTGTTTTTTGGGCGGCAATTTCTTCAATGCGTTTTTTCTCCTCCTCTAATTTTTGCAGGTATTCTTCATTTTTTTTCTTCTTCCAATCTGCCGCTTCATTTCTAACTTCTTTTTCAATTTCCTCACGGATTACTGCCTCCGGCGCAAACGGATGGCCACATTTTGGACAGGTAATTTCTATCGACATGGATGGTATTTGATCAAATTTACGAGGGAACCTGCCTTTTTTAAGCGGGGGCGGCAAGGCATAGAAATTAAAAAGCCCTCCTGCTATCAGGAGGGCTTTGTGCCCCGGATCGGAGTTGAACCGATACGGCCATTGCTGGCCACAGGATTTTCTTACCGCTTCGGTTTTCACCGCTCCCCAAAAGGGATTCGTGGTCTGGACTATACCTTCACCATTGCTATTAAAAGCTTTAGGTGCCCTCCGTCTAGTCTCTACACCTCTCACATATTGTGATTTGGCTCGGGGTTACCAACTTAATAAAGTAAGGCTTCACCGACTTTGAAGGGTTCTACTCCAGCTGTTTCCAGCTGGGCACTCAAATTTTTCTGTTCTTTGATCTGAAAGTATCTGTTTGACTATGGCAATTCGGGCAAAGCAACTTTAAGTTACTTAAAAGGTGATTTTGGCGATTCCCATCTAAGTGATGAAGCTCAAGTGCTAAGGGTTTATTCAGCCATTGGCTGGTTCCACAGACTTCGCAACTACGCTGTTTAATTCCTTCCTTGTACAATCTATTTTTAAGCTTATAAGATTGATAGTGAGGATATTTCCCTTCAACGATAATTTCGTTAAGGGGAATTTGAGGGGTTTGCTTCTTAATTCCTTTACCGCACTGGTTTGCATTATAACAGCCAAGCTCTATTGCTCTTTTTTTGAATGAGTTGAAATGTAATCTTAGTGTAGATGCCGCAGCAGCCATAGATTTACTGTTTCTACATACCTCATAAAATGATGCATCGCTTATGCGTTTTTTAACCAGTTTTTCAAATCCCATAGCAAGTAAATTGATTGATATACCAAATTACTTGACAGATTTACTTTTTCAAAGAACTATTTAAGTCCTGCGTGTCTACCAATTTCACCACCAGGGCTTCGTGGTAAAAAAAATCCCCTCTTGGTTAAGAGAGGATTCTTTTGGAGCGGAAGACCGGGCTCGAACCGGCCACCCCGACCTTGGCAAGGTCGTGCTCTACCAAATGAGCTACTTCCGCAGATAAAGAACTGGTTGCCTTTCGGCAACGGGAGGACAAAATTAGGGGTTTGTCCGATTTTAAAAAAGCCCTTTTGTTATTTGTACTTGGGGGTATACAGGGTGCTTTCCTGCACCGGAACGTCAATTTTCTCGTAGCGCTTCGTGTAGAGCATGGAACAAGCTCCAAACATAAAGGCGATGAGGCATCCAACTTGTAAGTAAAAAAGAAAACCTGAAGAGGAAACCCAGTTGTGTTTAAAATCGGATTGCTGAATTTTTTCAAGTTCCTGCTGATATTCCTGTTGTGCGTTCATTTCAAAAAATTGTGATGCAAAAATAAGGTGAAAAAAATTAAAAAATCAAGCGTTAGTGCCTGTGATCTCAAGGAAAGTTTTTTTGCCTTTTATGAAATAGTCCAAGAGAATCGAACCATTATAGCGTCCGGAAAGTTTGTTGGTTTTGGGGTCTTTATT
>BJGL01000034.1 GCA_014190475.1 Bacteroidota bacterium | reverse complement strand
AAGAGACTTGGAAAAAGCAGAAGAAGCTTTACGAGCAGATAAGCAAATCAAAATGGTTTATCTGGAAACTCCAGCCAACCCCACCATCCAATGTGTAGATATTGCTGCCCTAAGTGCATTGGCAAAAAAATACAATTGCATGGTTGCTTGTGATAACACATTTGCCACACCTTACTTACAACAACCCTTTGCCTTAGGAGCTGATTTTATAGTCCATTCAACAACAAAATTTTTGAATGGGCATGGAACTGCCATAGGCGGAGCCTTAGTGGGAGTAGATGTTGAAAGAATGAGAGGCCCTATTTTTAAATTTCATAAAACTACGGGAGCCAACTCCAATGCATTTGATGCTTTTTTATTAGTACAAGGGATGAAAACGCTGGAGGTAAGGATGGATCGTCACTGTACTAATGCAGAGCGTGTAGCTAAATTTCTCTCAGATCACAAGAACGTGGCGAAAGTAAATTATACAGGCCTTCCCCAACATCCTGATTTTGCAGTAGCCGCTAAACAAATGCGACATGCGGGTGCATTACTTTCCTTTGAAGTGAAAGGTGGATTGCAAGGTGGTATCAATTTTATGAATAAGTTGAATTTTTGCACTCGTGCAGTTTCATTGGGAACCTGCGACACCCTTCTATCCCATCCTGCATCGATGACTCATTTTAGTGTACCCAAGGAAGAAAAAGAAAAATATGGTATCACAGAAGGTCTGATCAGAATGCATGTAGGTATTGAAACAGTGGATGATATCATTGCTGATCTTGAACAAGCCTTACAATAAATCCAATATGTCGATTACCATTCGTCGTGCCACGGCTGCTGACTGTCCACGTTTATTGGAATTGATTCAAGAACTAGCTGTCTATGAAAAAGCCCCACAAGAGGTTACTGTATCACTTCAGCATTTTACGGAAAGTGGATTTGGAACACAACCTGTTTGGTGGGCCTTTGTTGCAGAAGAAGAGAAAGTAATTCACGGCTTTGCCTTATACTATATCCGGTATTCAACCTGGAAAGGACAATGCTTATATCTGGAAGATATTTTAGTCACCGAAAAAATGAGAGGAAAAGGAATTGGCGCTCAATTATTCGAGAGAATTTTAGAAGAAGCAAAAGAAAAAAAATTAGTACGTGTCGTATGGCAGGTTTTGGAATGGAATGAGCCTGCTATTGGTTTCTATAAAAAATATAATGCAACACTGGATCCAGAATGGATCAATGGTGCCATTGAAATAAAGGTTGCTCCCTAAGAGTAATGCTTAAGAAACACCATTTACTGACACCTCTTTCTGGATTTTTTGAATCAACCCTTGTAACACTTTACCAGGACCCACCTCTGTAAATTCAGTAGCGCCATCTGCTATCATAGCCTGCACACTTTGTGTCCATTTAACTGGACCCGTCAGCTGATTGATTAAGTTTTGCTTGATTGTAGCAGGATCGGTTACAGGCATCGCCACTACATTTTGATAAACAGGACAAGAGGGCGCATTGAACGTGATGGATTGGATTGCTCCTTGCAATTCTTCCTCCGCTGCCTTCATCAAGGGAGAATGAAAGGCGCCGCCTACAGGCAACACCAGGGCACGTTTGGCACCCGCTTCTTTCAACGCAATACAAGCTTTTTCAATACCCGCTACGGAACCACTAATCACTAATTGCCCAGGACAGTTATAATTGGCAGGAACAACTATATCGGTGATACCGGAACAAACTGCCTCCACTTTTTGGTCATCCAATCCCAATACCGCCGCCATAGTGCCCGGCTCTAACTCACATGCTTTTTGCATGGCGTTAGCACGCGCTGCCACCAAACGAAGACCATCTGCAAAAGAAAGTACACCAGCCGCCACTAAAGCTGAAAATTCCCCTAACGAATGTCCAGCAACCATAGAAGGTTGCGGATTATTCAAGGTGGAATACGCTAACATGGAATGTAAAAAAATAGCAGGCTGTGTTACATCTGTACGACGGAGCTCTTCCTCAGTCCCCGAAAACATGATAGCAGCTAAATCAAAGCCAAGTTGAGCGTTGGCCTCTTCTACCAATTTTTTGGCAGCTTCCGATTGCTCAACAATAGCTTTTCCCATTCCTGGAAATTGCGATCCCTGACCTGGGAATACAAAAGCATGTTTCATAAATATAAAATAGATGGATCAGCTTAATCGGGTACCAATCAAACGCATGAATTCGCTACGGGTAGAGTTTTTATGAAACTCTCCATCAAATGCGGAGGTTGTTGTCACTGAATTTTGCTTTTGAACACCGCGCATCATCATACATAAATGCTGTGCTTCTACCACCACCGCTACACCCAATGGGTTGAGCGTGTCTTTGATGGCGTCTTTAATTTGAATAGTCAATCGTTCCTGCACTTGCATACGTCTTGCAAAAACATCTACCACGCGGGCCACTTTACTTAACCCGGTAATCCAGCCATTGGGAATATAGGCCACATGCGCCTTTCCAAAGAAGGGAAGCATATGATGCTCACACATACTATACACTTCAATATCTTTCACCACAATCATCTCACTCACATCCTCGTGAAATTTTGCGGAATTTAGAATAGCATGTGCATCCAGATGATAGCCCTGTGTTAAATACTGCATTGCCTTGGCTACACGTTCCGGTGTTTTCAATATCCCCTCCCGCTCGGGATCCTCTCCCAATAAGGCAATGGCCTCTTTATAATTTTTTGTGAGTGCCAGGGTGGCTTTCTCGTCGTACTGCTCAGTTTTTTTATAGGCCATAGGATATTAATTAAGCGGGATAATCTACAAAGTTTCTCGGGGTTTCATAGAGACGAATTTGCAAGTCCAATGACTTGTCCAAATGGGGTCGTAAAAGGTCATGGATAACAATAGCAATGTGTTCGGCCGTGGGATTGAGATTTGCAAATTCTACTGTATCCAGGTTGAGGTTACGATGATCAAAGCGCTCTACAATTTCACGCTGAATCAAATCACTTAACACTTTCATATCAATTACATATCCTGTTGCTGGATCAGGGTATCCTGCCACTTTTACAATCAATTCATAATTGTGCCCATGATAATGAGGCAACGCACATTTACCAAACACACGGGCATTTTCAGTATCACTCCAGGCCGGGTTAGCCAGGCGATGCGCCGCATTAAAATGCTCCTTTCGATAAACAGCTACTTTATTCGCCATAATATTCAACGTAAATACGGGGTGTCTCCACCAACTTGATACAATGCAGCTTTACTTGTTCAGGTAAAGCTGGCTCCAATTCTTTCCAAATTCCCATTACCAAATTTTCAATCGAACATAATTTGTCTCTCATGAAATCTACATCCAAATTCAGATTACGATGATCCAGTCTATCTACTACACGCTCCCGAATAATAACCGATAACTTCTTTGCATCAAAAATGAAGCCCGTTTCAGGATCAGGCTTACCCTTGATGGTCACAGTCAGTTCAAAATTATGACCATGCCAATTCTTGTTTGCACACTTACCAAATACCGCTTCGTTCTTCTCCGGCGTCCAGTTGGGATTGAACAAACGATGTGCTGCATTAAAATGTTCAATCCTAGTCAAGTAAACCATGCTTTACTTTTTTCTTCCCGACAGCATTGGGCGCAGGAAGGATGAAGGGCAAAGTTAGCCTTATTCAGCTAATTTTACAGTATGAATTGCCTGGTTATTGCAGCAACACCCCTTGAGATTCAACCATTTTTGAAAAAACTCCAAGAAGGTAATGTGCCCACCGCACCGTCTATTGAACTCGATGTGTTGATTACCGGAATCGGCTTGCTGGCCACCGCTTATACGCTACAAAAACAAATACACTTAAAAAGGCCAGATTTAATCATTCAGGCTGGTGTAGGAGGATGTTTTGATAAAAAGATGAAATTAGGCCGTGTGTTCATCATAAAAAAAGAGGCCATTGCAGATCAAAGTGTGGTGGAGTTAAATGCACTAAAAACACTTTTTGACCTTGATTTAGTACCTGCTAATCAACCGCCCTATCAAAAAGGCTGGCTGGTAAACCCCCACTCGATACTGAAAAAACTTAGGCTTCCCAAAGTGACAGGTATTTCTGTTAATGAAATTACCACACAACCTCAAAAAGTTCGTTTTTACAAAAAACAATTTAATCCTGTAATTGAGTCGATGGAGGGAGCAGCTCTTCATTATATCGCCCTTCAGGAAAAAATTCCTTTTATACAATTCCGCAGCACCAGTAATTATATTGCAGAGCGAAATAAAAAGAACTGGGATATGCCCAATGCCATTGAATCGCTCAACCAGTCCTTATTGAAATTATTGCAAACACTATGAAGCTACGGATTGGTTTTTCACCCTGCCCTAACGATACATTTATTTTTGACGCACTGGTACATGGCAAAATAGATACAGGAGAAATTCAATTTGAACCAATACTAGAAGATGTTGAGACACTAAATGAGTGGGCACTAGCGGGTAAACTAGATGTTACCAAACTGAGCTTCCCTGCATTTTTTAGTACACGCAACCACTACCAATTGCTCGATGCGGGTAGTGCACTCGGCCAAGGGGTGGGTCCCATATTAGTAACAAAGGATACTGTACCACTCACTGCCGATCAAATAAATCACCGAAAGGTATTATTACCCGGGAGCAATACCACAGCACATTTACTTTTTTCGTTAGCGTTTCCTGCCGCTACACAAAAAGAATTTTTGATTTTCTCTGCCATTGAAGAGACGCTGCAAAAAGACAGTGAATTGGTGGGTGTACTGATTCATGAAAACAGATTTACGTACGAAAAAAAAGGACTGAATAAAATAGTTGATCTGGGAAGTTTTTGGGAGGAGAACTGGCAAGTACCTATTCCACTGGGAGGTATTGCAATAAGACGTTCTTTTACGTATGAACTAAAAAAACAATTGGAAGAATGGATTCGCAAGAGTCTTGCATTAGCCTGGGCAAACTACCCGCAACTATCCCCCTTTGTTCAATTGCATGCGCAAGAAATGGAAGAAGATATTATGCGAAAGCACATTACGTTGTATGTGAATGAATACAGCCGCTCCTTGGGAGAGACAGGACAACATGCCATACATGTTCTTTTCAAAAAATATATGGAGCTACAAAACAAACCATCGGAAGAAAATCAATTTTCTCTGTTTGTGTAGCATAAAATATTATGCAGGCTTCAGCGCTTTTGCGTAAACTTCCAAACAACGCTTACGAGCAAAATCATGCTCTACAATTGGACGTGTATATGTCAGTTCTTCAAATTCTGGCACCCAGCGACGGATATAGTGTAAGTCAGGATCAAACTTTTGTGTTTGCAAATATGGATTGAATACTCGGAAGTAAGGAGCCGCATCACAACCAGAGCCTGCAGCCCATTGCCAGCCACCATTATTGGCTGCCAAATCAAAATCAAGCAACTTCTTTGCAAAATAAGCCTCCCCCCATCGCCAGTCTACTAATAAATGTTTAGTTAGAAAAGAAGCTACAATCATTCGAACGCGGTTATGCATATATCCCGTAGAATTTAATTCCCGCATTCCCGCATCCACAATAGGATAACCAGTTTGTCCATCGCACCAAGCTTGAAATTCATGTTGGTTATTTCGCCATTGAATAGCATCATAGGCCGGCCTAAATGAATTTCCTACCACATGCGGAAAATGCCATAAAATCATATGATAAAAATCACGCCAAATCAATTCGTTGAGAAAAGTTTCATTTAGTGGTCCGGCCTGTCTGGCTAATGAACGAACACTGATTGTTCCAAAGCGAAGATGCACACCGAGTTGCGTAGTACCCTTTACTGCGGGGAAATCCCTTTTTTCTTTATACTCTTTGATTGTATCGGTCTGCCATTTAGAAGACGGGTAAGGAAGTCCTGCAGACAAAAATCCAATTGTAGCTAATGCTGGAAAATCAGCTCCTCCAAATGAAGCACAAGCTGAAATCAATTTTTCAGATGGGTATGACTTTACATGTTCTTTACTGAGGGTGGCTTTCCATCTCCTTGCGTAGGGCGTAAACACCGTGTAAGGTTTGCCATCCTCTTTAACAACCTCATTCTTCTCCAACAAAACCTGATCCTTGAAGCTATGAAATGCAACTCCCTGACTTTCTAAAAAGGCCTTCACAGCGGCATCTCTTTCCAAAGCATAGGGCTCGTAGTCATGATTAGTAAAAACGTTTTTAACCGTATACTCTTTCAAGAGATCATAAAAAATCTTCAGGGGCTCTCCCACTCTTACATCAAGTCCTGCACCTATTTGCTGTAACTGCGTGTGAAGCTGAAACAGGGCCTGATGAATAAATTCAACTCGACGATCTACCTTCTCCTCTAAATCGTTTAAAATATTAGTATCAAAAATAAAAACCGGCTGAACAGGAATACCTTTTTGTAGTGCCTCGAATAAGCCTCGGTTATCCTCCACACGGAGGTCACGTCTGAACCAAAATAAGGAGACGGGTTGCATCATAAGGGTTAACAAAAAAAATAAAAATTGGTTTAGTGATTAAACTTAAAGTTAAGCACAAATTTTTCATAGTAAAGAAGCGTAAATCAACATCTTAATTCGGGAAAAATACGGATATCCTAAATTGAAATATTGACAAACTGAATTTTAGTTTTAACACATGGAAACACGTACCAGCATTAAGAAAAAAAGATGGCCAAGTTGGCAAATCGCTATTCAAGAAGAGTCTTATCAGCAAATCTCTTCGGAATTACATGATAATGCCTGTCAGACAATCTTACTCTCCATCTTAAATCTTCAGCGGATTGATAAAAATCATCCCGAATTGAAAATAAGCGACACGATACAACTGTTAGAAGAAACATTACATGAAATACATCAACTTTCACGCTCGCTCAATGGGGAATTAATTCTATCAATTGGGTTGCGTGCCGCACTTGAAAAACAATTGGACAGAATGCGTAATGCCTGCGGCATGCAGACTTCGCTACTAATCCAGGGAAAACAACAGTATCTCTGTGATGAGATGGAATTAATCATCTACCGAATCATTCAAGAGGCCCTCAATAATGTATTGAAACATGCTAAAGCCAGTAAGGTGGAAGTTGAGTTAACTTTTTTAGAGCAAGAGTTATATGTAAAAGTTGTTGATAATGGAAAAGGCTTTGATCACACCACTGACCAATATGCATCGGCAGGCCTTCGAAATATGAATTTTAGAGCGCAATCCCTCCAGGGAAAATTAAAAATAGAGAGTGCGCCCAACCAAGGTAGTTGTCTCACCCTTCAAATCCCCTGCTTAAAATCCAATCTATGATACGAATCATCCTTGTCGACGACCATGTCATGTTGCGCAATGCATTAGCTGCGCGAATCAATGAGTTTGAAAACTTCAAAGTTGTAGACCAATGTAGTAATGGTAAGGAGTTGATCCTAACCTTGGAAACAAATCCTGAACCAGATGTAGTTTTGCTGGACTTGAATATGAAGGAAATGAATGGTATGGAAACTGCACAGTGGCTCAAGAAAAATCGTCCCTCCATCAAAGTACTGATGTTAACGATGTACGACTCTGAACTTACCCTGATTCAATTGCTTCAACTTGGGGTAAAAGGAATCCTACATAAGTCAGCTAGCCCCTCTGACTTACGAGCTGCCATTAACACCATCACTACAGAGGGGCAGTACTTCTCCAACCATACTACCACTAAACTGGTGAACATGGTCAACAACAAAGAAGCTGGAACAAAGCGATTACAAAAGTCCTTACTGAACGATGAGGAAGTTTTCTTTCTGCAACTAGCTTGTTCTGATATGACTTATAAGGAGGTAGCCCAGCGAATGAAATTGAACCCGAGAACAGTGGATTCGATTCGAGACCAACTATTTATTAAGCTAGATGTAAAGAGTCGTGTGGGACTTGCGATGGTCGCTATTCGAAACGGTATTGTTTCGCTTTAGAAAGAGATCACAGGCACATCGGAAGGAATCACCAACTTACCAGCGGTTTTGGATTGAATCTCCTCTACGGTTACGCCGGGAGCACGCTCGCGCAAAAGAAAACCTTCGGGTGTAATATCCAAGACTGCTAAATCGGTTACCACTTTTTTGACACATCGTACTCCGGTAAGGGGAAGATCGCACCGGGAAAGCAATTTGGACTCCCCTTTGGGATTGGTATGCATCATCGCTACTATAATGTTGCGTGCGCTGGCTACTAAATCCATTGCGCCGCCCATTCCTTTGACCATTTTTCCAGGGATTTTCCAATTGGCGATATCGCCCTGATCACTTACTTCCATGGCTCCTAAAACAGTGAGATCTACTTTTCCAGCACGAATCATTCCAAAACTGACTGCCGAATCAAAAAACACAGAACCCTTGATGGTTGTAATGGTCTGCTTCCCAGCATTAATTAAATCAGGATCCACTTGCTCTGCAGTGGGGAACGGGCCCATTCCCAGCAAACCATTTTCACTTTGAAGCACTACATCTACCCCAGAAGGGATGTAATTAGCTACTAAGGTGGGTATTCCAATACCCAGGTTTACATAATACCCATGTTTTAATTCACGGGCAATACGTTGTGCGATTTGTTCTTTTGACAATGACATATTAAACGTATGGTGCTAATCAAGCATTTTGAATCGTTCGCTGCTCAATTCGCTTTTCGTAATTCTTTCCCTCAAAAATTCGATGCACATAAATGCCTGGTGTATGAATCGCGTCGGGATCCAAGCTACCGGCAGGAACCAACTCCTCCACTTCTGCTATTGTGATTTTCCCAGCCATGGCCATTAGGGGATTAAAATTTCGCGCAGTGGCATGAAAAATTAAATTACCCATAGTATCCCCTTTCCAAGCTTTGACAATGGCAAAATCTGCATCGAATGCATATTCCAATAAATAATCTTTTCCGTTGAAGTTTCTGACTTCCTTTCCAACGGCCACCTCGGTTCCCACCCCAGCCGGTGTAAAAATTGCAGGCATTCCATAACCAGCCGCAAGGCAACGTGTGGCCAATGTACCCTGCGGAATTAGATCTACTAATAACTCACCGCTAAGCATCTGGCGTTCAAATTCGGCATTCTCACCCACGTATGATGAAATCATCTTACGCACCTGCTTGCGCTGCAATAACAATCCAATGCCAAAATCATCCACCCCAGCATTATTGGAGATACAAATCAAGTCCTTGACGCCCTTCTTCACCAGGGAGGAAATACAATTTTCAGGAATGCCACATAACCCAAAACCGCCGAGTAAAAGGGTGGCTCCATCCGTAATATCGTGAATGGCCGCATCTGGACCTGCTACAACTTTATTCATAAGATTATTGTACTGCTAAAATATGAACTTACTCCGCAGAAAGTGCCCTGCCTGGCTTCCTGATTTTAATCAGTGGATCCTCCTCCCTTTTTGAAATTGAATCCATCACACGTGCTAATAATTCAGGATGCCCCTGATAATAAGTAAAACTTTTTTTGAATTGTTGCTCAGACACGGCATGAAAGGTCAGCACCTTGTTAAGCCAATTGATATGCGTCTGTTCCTTAGGCAACGTGGAGTCCTTAGTAAGGATAAAATTGTTAACCAAATTACCACTACGCAACATATCAAAAAGAACCGCTTCCATTTTATCAGGACTCAGGATATCTGAAGGAACTGTCTGGCTGCGCTGACATCCCCATAATAAAATAGCATTTAAAAGCAATACAGCCAGAACGCCTCTCATAGGGTGCGATAGAGTGATAAATTAGTGATGTCTAATTTTGAAAGCAATTCTTTTGCCCGTGCCTTTTGCTCTCCATTCCCTTTGCTAAATATTTTGAACAATTCATTTCCTTTCCCTTGAAAAAAAACAGGGATGACCATTGAATTTAAGTTCTCCGTGTTAACCGTGTTAAGATAGCTCAAGGCGTTAAGTATTCCATTACGAGCCGCCTCTTCATTCTCAAAAAGAACATCGATACCCGTTCTATAATAGGCATATAAAGCATCATGAAACAAAGTGAACCGGTTGTTATTCAAATTCTCGGCTAACCAATATCGATTACGTAGTCCATCGAATGATTTCCAACCCGAAATATCTTTTGCATCAGGAGCATTATTGACAATGTTCCACGCCTTCTGAAAATAAACATCTCCACTGCGAAGACTAAAAGAGGTATAGTCCAGTCCTAAAATAACATTGATATAATATGCGAGAGTTGCGGTCAAATTAGCCACTAAGGGGTCACTGCCTTGCACCCGATTTTCATTAAACTCAATAGGCTGGAATTCTGCATATTTAAAGATCAAATTATCGTCTTGAAAGTTCAGGAGCGGACTGACATATGTAGTATTGTATGCAGGACGAGCCGCTTGAATAGTCAAACTACCCCGGTAAGTATTATTACCAAGGTCCTGAGAAAGCGTCAACAAAAAACTACATTGAATACGTTCTGCTGGCTGAAATACATCCGTGGTCCACTTTCGGGTATTAATAAAATTGGTAAGACCACTTTGAAGCGTTTGAAAAACCCTACGATCTATTTGAGAACTTATTTTATTAGTAAGTATGTCTACACGGGCTTGTATTTCCTGACTACTTGCTAAACCAGGAAGTAAGTAAAGAAATAAATAAAGTACCGTGCGTTTCATGTCAGCAACTATTAGCTGAACAGTTCATCCTCTTGCTTACGGAAATAAATCTTATCGTCCATAAATTCTTGCGTGGCTAACAGCGCAGGATTTGGCATACGCTCATAGGCGCGAGAAATTTCAATTTGCTCCTTATTCTCATGAATCTCCTCAAGACTGTCGGTGTGAGAAGCAAATTCTTCCAATTTAGTATGTAACTCTTCTTTCAGCGAAATATTTATCTGCCCCGCACGCTTGGCAACAATAGAGATGGACTCGTATACATTACCCGTTTTGGCACGAAGATCCTGTAGATTACGCGTTTCTACGTTACTAGTGATTCCGGCACTAAGATGTCGTCTTAACTTGCTCATTTTTGAGTGTTTTTATATTGTTCTGTGAATTATTTAAAATTACTTCAACCTCTTTTCTCAATTTACTTTCTGGATATCGATCAGTAAACTCATAACATTCATTCACGACTTGCTCAAAGCGCTCCACTCTTTTTTCTTCGATACTCATTTCTGCATATTGAAAGTAAGAGCGAATGGCCATCAGCTTATATTCATCTGCACGCACCGACTCTGGAAATGCATTCAGTAGCGAAGTAAACGCAACACCAGCTGCCCTAAACTGACCCAAATCAAAATAAAGTTGCGCACTCATAAATTCTTTGGTCTCCAACTTTATTCTGCACTGATCAATGATTTCTGAAGCCTCTTTATTGCGGGGGGAACCGGGGTGTGTATTGATGAAAGTCTGCATCATTCCCATCGCCTTTACAGTGTTCGTTTGATCTAATGCAGCCTTTGGAGATTGCTTATAAAAACAATAGGCCCGCATGTAATCAATTTCCTCTGCACGAGTGCTGGTTGGAAAAATCTCCAAATAACTTTTGAATAGATTTTCCGCATTCATGAAATCGTAGAGATTATAGGCGCAGTACGCATACTTGTAGTAGATATCTTCAAACTCTTTACTGGTTTTATAAAAAGGCATGATATCCTCGTATACTTGTTGCGCCTTGGTATACGACTTTTTTGCAAAGAACTGTTCGGCCATTCTCAGCTTATAGGCCGCGTCTGGATTCTTCAAAAGCTTACTCATGCTTTTGCCACAACCAGACAGCAGTCCAACCGAGAGGAAAATCATTGACAACACACTGAATCGCAATAGGATGGACATGGGGGAGCAAAATTACGGTGAAGCAACAAAACTTACGCAAAAAAGATGAACTACCAAGGCTAATGCGTTAATAATAGCCTAAAGCTGTGATAGTCAGCGGGTAGGGGTAAAAAACAAGAACCCCGGAATTTCGTCCGGGGTTCTAAACTGTTTCTTGCTATACGATTCTTAGTTCTTACGCAGATTTGGATGAGGAGGATCAACTCGGTTAGGACCTGTCTCTCCATCGGCGGCGGCACGCAAATCGACTGTGTTGCAATCGCCACCTTGCTGACCATAATTGAATATAAAGCGATCTTGGCTAATACCTTCCTTATCTACCATGTAAGTGATAATTGCATTTACACGATCCCAGCTCATTTGTTGCTCACGCTTATCAGCAGCGCAATATCCAACTACTACCACATTACATCCAGGATTATTACGAACACGTGAAGCAACTGCTGCTAATACAGCTTTCGCATCGTCAGTGAGCTTGTTAGAACCCGCTTTGAAGGCTACACTAGGAAGTGCACCTAATTTTTGCTCGCAAGTAGGAGCAGGAGCTACGGCTACTTTGCAATCATCAGGACATTTGCAATTTCCAACACCATCCACATCCACAGGCTGACAACGAGTTGGTGTGATCAACTCCTTGTCCTTACAATCAGGAACACCATCACCATCTGTATCGAGACTCACGCCATGTGTGTCTACTGGACAACCGGCAGGAGTTTGCTCACGATCAAATTGATCAGTAACACCATCGCCATCAGTATCCAATAAGACAGGCTTAGGAATATTCATCAAACGAGGATTGCGCAACTCAGCATAGGGGTAATCCAATGGATTTAACCAGTATAAAGGCTGAACTGCATTTTTACCCAAGTTGATGTTTAATCCAACTGTCATGTAGTTGTAGGTATCAAAATCAGGAGTCAAAGAAGCATCACCCCAAGCAAATTCCTGCCAACGCTGACCATCCAATAAATCGTCGCGCGTAATGGTCCAACGATCTTCAATCGCTAGATTAATGCGGTCATTCAACTTAAAAGCTACTCCAAAACCAAATGTTCCAACAGGTCTCATAGTTTTGTCGCCCAATTGCGGTCGAGTAGAACCATGACTTTCAGCAGGAGTTTCAAAACTTCCATCCAGAATGTTGTTCTTCAAATTCTTTAAGAAATCCTGACGGTCTTTATAAGCTGGCTGTGTGAGTGTGTTGAAATTATATTTCACATCACCATTCAGTGCATTCACACGAGTTTCATAAATAGCAGCACCACCACCCGCAATAGCGTAAGTAGTAAGTGAGCTATTGGTCTTATGAAATTGAATATTGTTGATAGTCAACAAAGCTTGTACGGTAAAATCTTGCACTTTAGCTTTATAGTTGTAAAATATTTTTTCCAGTGGGGTTGTAGCACTGCCATCCTTAGAAGATACATAGGTTACAGTGGTACCCGCTGGTGTAGTAATCTGCAGCGCGCGGGGAGCAGAATAACGTTGCGCAGGGCTAGCTATACTTTCACCCCAGGCAGTATTTCTGGCAAAGTTTCTGTATTCGCGGTAGCTATATCCCCTACCGATACCGTACATATACTCTACTCGAGCTGAAACAGTATAACCCAGGGACTTACGTACATGGAAACCAAATCCAGGAGACAGGAACTGGGCAGGAACATCACCGCTGATTTGAAATAAACCAGCTTTAACACCTACTTCCCACTGACTACGTGGCTTTGCAGGATAATTGTAAGTTCCGTTGAGGAACTCTGTGTGTTGAGGCATTCTTTTGGAAGGAATCAATGAAGAATCTCTCAAATCGTAGGAGCTACCTACTTTTTGAGAAAAACCAACAGATGCCGACAGGCTCAAAAGAACGGCCAGTACGTATGCACTACTTCTCATAATGAGGGGTTAAGATTTAAATTAACGAAAATTATGCACAAAAGTAGGCTAAAAATGTGAATATTCAAAATTTTTCTTCCGCGTAAATCTTTCATTTCCCATTCTTTCTCAATTACTTAACAGATCTTTATCATCTACCGGAATCCCATTTTTACCACACATTAACCACTTATTTTTGCTGCCTGCATGAATCTACCTACCCACCTGGTACGGGAAGAATTAGAAATTTTTGAATCGAAGTTCAGGGATGCTGTCCAAAGCCAAGCACCCCTCCTCGATCGAATCATGCGTTATATCGTAAAACGCAAGGGTAAGCAGCTACGACCATTATTTGTGTTACTCTCTGCAAAACTCTGTGGGGCAATCAATGATTCAGCCTATCGGGCAGCCTCATTGGTTGAAATATTACACACGGCAACCTTGGTACATGATGATGTAGTAGATGATTCCAGTGAGCGAAGAGGTTTTTTTTCAACCTACGCACTCTGGAAAACCAAGGCTAGTGTATTAATAGGAGATTACTTGCTGGCAAAAGGTCTTTTGCTAACCTTGGAACACCAGGATTATAAATTATTACACATTCTATCCGAAGCCGTAAAAAAAATTAGTGAGGGCGAACTATTGCAACTTGAAAAAGCACGTAACCTCAATTTACAAGAGGATGTTTATTACGAAATCATACGAAACAAAACGGCATCTTTACTAGCATCGGCTTGTGCCGCTGGGGCTTGGGCCACCAGTCAAAATGAAGAATTCACCAACAGGCTGCGAAAATTTGGTGAACTCACCGGGATGGCATTTCAAATTAAAGACGACCTCTTCGACTATACGAGTGAAGATATCGGTAAACCAACAGGGAATGATATCAAAGAGAGTAAATTAACCTTACCCCTCATCTACACACTCAACAAGGTTGATCGCGCAACGAGGAAAAGGATCATCTATATTGTGAAAAACGAAAAAGAAAATAAAGACCAGTTGAGCTGGGTTATTGGTGAAGTCATAAAAGCGGGAGGAATCGACTACTCCATTCAAAAGATGAATGCATTTAAGGAAGAAGCCATTCAAGAACTTCATCACTTTCCCGACAACCCAATAAGAAAGGGATTAGAAGATATGGTCAGGTTTGTAACAGATAGAAAATACTGAGGTTTTGGAAAAAAGATGGGCCACAAAATCAGTTGATCCGGCAAAGGTCAACGCATTACAAAAAGCGCTACAAGTACATCCGGCGTTGCCTACCCTACTTGTTCAACGAGGTATTGAAGAGTTTGAGCAAGCGCGCGCCTACTTCCGCCCGCGGCTGGAAGATTTGCACAGCCCATGGCTTTTTAAAGACATGGACAAGGCCGTCACCAGGATTGAGAGGGCTATTACACAGCAAGAAAAAATTTTGATCTACGGAGACTACGATGTGGATGGCACCACTGCAGTGGCAAGTTTTTATATTTTTCTGCGCTCCATTCATCCTAATCTGAATTATTACATTCCGCACCGATATAAAGAAGGATATGGCATTAGTAAAGCCGGAATTGACTTTGCAGCAAAAAACGGTTTTACACTCATCATATCACTGGACTGTGGAATAAAATCGGTAGAACTAATCAGGTATGCGAAAGAACTAGGAATAGATTTTATTATCTGTGATCATCACCTTCCTGATCCGGAGCTACCTGCAGCAGTTGCTATACTAAACGCCAAACAACCAGACTGCCCTTATCCTTATAAAGAATTATGTGGCTGTGGTGTTGGTTTCAAATTAATGTGTGCCTTACAAGAAAAATTAAAACTTTCCGATAACCGAGCGCTTGATCAACTTGACTTGTTAGCCACTGCGATTGCAGCAGACATTGTTCCCATGACTGGGGAAAATAGAATTCTGGCCTTTCACGGATTACTCAAAGCTAATAAAAACCCAAACCCTGGTATTGCAGCCCTTTGCGAATTGAGCAACTTAAAACAAGAACTGGATATCCAAAAACTGGTATTTATCATTGCCCCACGCGTCAATGCAGCGGGAAGAATGGATGAAGCAGGTAAAGCCGTTGAGCTTTTCATTGCCAATGATAAATACACAGCCCTACATTTTGCATCGCAACTTCATAGTGACAATACAGACCGACGCGAAGCGGATCGACAGATCACACGGGAAGCATTGGAAATGCTGGAATCAGACAAAACAATTCATCAAAAGAATGCAACGGTGGTGTATCAACCCCATTGGCATAAAGGAGTTGTAGGGATTGTAGCCTCCAGATTAACTGAACATTATTACCGGCCTACCGTGGTATTGACTAAATCTGGAGATATGGTAGCCGGGAGCGCGAGAAGCGTCATAGGATTTAACCTGTATGAAGCCATTCACGCATGCAAAGAACATTTAATAGGTTATGGAGGTCATTTTGCAGCAGCCGGAATGACATTAGAGGAGAAAAACGTACCTGCATTTGCCGCCGCATTTGAGAAAGTAGTAGCAGACACCATCCTTCCAGAACAAAAAGTACCTGTTATTGAAATTGATTTGGAAATTGCCATGCAAGCATTGAATTGGAACCTGTATAAATTGATAGGGCAAATGGAGCCTTTCGGTCCCGATAATTTCCGTCCTGTGTTTTTGCTTCGTGGTGTTTGGAATACAGGTTATTCAAAAATTGTGAAGGACGAACACATCCGTTTCTCCATCACAGATGGCCAACATACATTCAACGGAATTGGTTTTGGGTTAGCAAAAAAATTCACTTTACTCGAAAAGCAACAATCCATAGATATCGCTTTTACACTCGATGAAAATGATTTCAATAACCAACGCACACTACAAATGCGCGTGATGGATATCCGAAAGCACATTCCCGCATAAAAAAAGACTCAGCTGCCTGGGCAACCGAGTCTTTTAATTTATTTGCGTGAGTAGTTATTGAATCACTACTTGTTGTACTCCTATTTGAGCATTTTCATTGGCTAATACAGCCCGATAAATTCCAAATGGGAGATTAATAGGCAACGTGATTGATTCATTGACATAAGTTCCCTGAACGTTTAATTGTTTTTGCCAAACACATTGCCCTTGCTGGTTATAAAGCAACAACGTATAATTACCCGCCGTTAGAGGAGATTGAGTAACACGTAGGGCAGTACCACGTTCCGCCGGGCTGGGGAAAACTCTGAATCCGTCCCCGATTCGAAGGGTTGTAAAAGATTGTTGTGCTCCATAGCTAATAGCACCGGCTGTTGTAACATAGCCCTTGAAGTAATACGTAGTTCCTTGTTGCAAACCGGAAAGAGTAACTGCAAAATTACCACTGGTGTTTCCCGTTGCCGCCACGCGTGTTCCTGTTCCATTTGCAAACCCATTAATCGTGCTGTATTCAATACCATAACCAGAAGGGGTAGTACATCCTCCGCTACCAAATGAGCTGGCCAATGTGGCAGCACTGGTTGTCACAG
>BJGL01000033.1 GCA_014190475.1 Bacteroidota bacterium | reverse complement strand
CGCCTATGCAAATGATTATTTAGAGAAAACATGGCCTAGCAGTTATGGTGGTCGTGGAGGAACATATGGTGGTGAGGGCGAACGTGAGATTGCTAATAATAAAGGGGGATTTTTTTGGGATAATTGTATGCGTCATGGTATAAGCTTTCGGTCTTATGGCGAATTTGTAAGTGGCGATAAACCCACGATTAAAGCTTTACAAAATAATATTTGCACCTACTTCCCGGATTACAACCTATCGATTCGAGATACAACTCGAATCAGATTATGGGAGCGAGATTTTGATTCGTTGATGCGCATTGGTAAAATCCCGCAGTTTAATACAATCCGTATTGGTAACGATCATACAGAAGGTGTTAAACTGGGGCGCCCCTCTCCCTATGCACACGTAGCTGATAACGACCTGGCTGTTGGAATGTTGGTTGAAAAACTAGCCTCATCGTCCATTTGGTCTCAATCCGCGATTTTTATTGTGGAGGATGATGCACAAAATGGAGCTGACCATGTTGATGCACATCGAAGTACCGCTTATTTGACCGGAGGTTTTGTTAAAAGAGGGTTTGTGGACCACACGCTATATACAACAACATCTATGTTAAGAACCATGGAACTAATTTTAGGACTACCTCCAATGACACAATATGATGCAGCGGCAACCCCGATGTGGCGTTGTTTTGATACCATTGCAAAGCCCTATCCATTCAAGGCATTAATTCCCGCGGTAGATTTTAATGAAAAAAATACGGTAAAAAACGAGTGGCAGCGACGTTCAGAGAATTTTGATTTTGCAAAAGAAGACAGTAATAACGATCTTGAATTCAATCGCGTATTGTGGCACGGGCTTAAGGGTAACCAACCCTACCCGGGACCACGACGTGCTGCATTTATACTTCCTAAAACTGAAGACCCTGATTAAACGCAATTATACATTATGAAAAAAGTCATTATCAATTTATCTGCCCTGTTATTGCTTGTAGCTTGTAAACAATCCAACATGGAAAAAACGCCTTATGCTTGGCCGTCCAACATCAATGCCCCGAAGGCCACTGAAAAAATACGCACGTTCGTGCAACACGGCGATACCATCACCGATGAGTATTACTGGTTGAACGATTTTTTTAAAAAAGGACCGGATAGCACGGCTGTGGTTGAGTACCTGCAAGCGGAAAACGCTTACCTCGATACGATGATGAGCGGCACCAAGGAGTTTCAAAAAAATTTATTTGCAGAAATGCGGGGGCGCATTCAGGAAAAAGATGAATCAGAACCTGTGGTAGAAAATGGCTATACCTATTATTCAAAAACAGAGGAGGGAAAGCAGTATTATAAATACTATCGAAAGGCGTTAACCGCTGGTGCAAAAGAAGACCTCTTGCTAGATGTGGACCAGCTTGCAATAGGAAAAAATTATTATTCGATTTCTGGTCCTAGTATTAGCCCCGATAATCAATGGATGGCCTATGGCGTGGACGAGGTTTCTCGCAGACAATACACGCTCTATTTTAAAAACCTGAATACTGGCGAGATCCTTTCTGATATAATACCCGGTACCAGTGGTAATGCCGTTTGGTCTGCTGATAGCAAAACTATTTTTTACACCTCAAACAATCCTGTAACGCTTTTGTCTGAAAAAATCAGAAGACACCAATTAGGTACAGCAGCAACAGCCGATGTTACGGTCTATGAGGAAAAAGACCCTACTAATTATATTGGAGTAACTAAAACGCGCTCCGGACAATACATCATGATTTATTCGGCGGCTACTCTTTCCTCTGAGGTCCGCATCTTACCCGCCAGCGAACCCAACGGAACTTTTCAGGTGTTTCAGCCCCGTATGAAAGAGGTGCTCTATAGTGTTGATCATTGGGAAGATCGTTTTTTGATTGTCACTAACTGGGAAGCAAAAAACTTTCGATTGATGAGTTGTCCATTGAATCAAACTCAGCAAACAGCATGGAAAGAGGTTGTTCCTAACAGACCCGATGTGTTATTAGAGGGGGTTGAACCTTTTAAAAACTTTTGGATTCTCACCGAAAGAAAAGAAGGATTGGTTCAATTGCGAGTGCGCGAGCTTCCGGGTGAAAAAGAGCACTATTTAGATTTTGGCGAACCCGCTTACGATGCTTTTGTGGGAAAAAATCCGGAATATCTTTCCAAACAGTTTCGCTATCGTTATTCTTCCATGACCACGCCTCTCTCTACCTATGATTATACGATTGCTTCCAAACAAAGAAACCTTATTAAAGAACAACCTGTTCTAGGAGGATTCAAGCGAACAGACTATGTAACGGAGCGTCGATTTGTAACAGCACGAGATGGCGCGCGCATTCCTTTGTCTATTGTATATAAAAAGGGAACAGCGTTGGATGGATCAGCACCTGCGCTTCTTTATGGATACGGTTCTTATGGCGCAAGCATGGATGCTAGTTTCTCAACAAGCCGACTCTCTTTATTAAATCGTGGTTTTGTGTATGCTGTTGCACATATCCGCGGCGGACAAGAAATGGGCAGACAGTGGTATGAAGACGGGAAGTTGTTGAAAAAGAAAAACACCTTCAATGATTTTATTGATTGCGGAAAATATTTAGTCGAACAAAAATTTACCAGCCAAGGGCATCTCTATGCAATGGGGGGAAGTGCCGGAGGGTTGTTGATGGGGGCTGTTGTGAATATGGAGCCTACATTATGGAATGGCGTGATTGCACAGGTTCCGTTTGTAGACGTAATCACCACCATGTCTGATCCTACCATTCCGTTAACCACCAATGAATACGACGAGTGGGGAAACCCCGCTAATAAAGACGCTTATTTTTATATGAAGTCTTATTCGCCGTATGATAATGTAGCCGCAAAGGAATACCCCAACTTGCTAGTCACTACCGGATTGCATGATAGTCAGGTACAATATTTTGAACCGGCCAAATGGGTAGCCCGCTTACGGAAACTCAAAACCGATAAAAACGTTTTGCTATTAAAAACAAATATGGAAGCAGGTCATGGTGGCGCCTCCGGACGATTTGATTATTTAAAAGACGTAGCGCTTCAATATGCTTTTCTGTTTGCACTAGAAGGAATCAACAAGTAACTATGAAAACAATTTTTCTTTCGTTCGTCCTATTCATTTCTTTTTTTGCTACCGCTCAACAACTTTCACCGGTAGAAAAAAAATTAGTTCAGACCGTTGAGCAACAAATGGAACAAACGCTTCAGCTCCTTCGCCAATCTGTTGATATCAATAGCGGCACCTATAATATTACAGGGGTTCGCGCTGTGGGCGATTTATATGCTAAAGAACTAAAAGCGCTTGGTTTTACCGTAGAGTGGATTTTGTTGCCAGACTCACTGAAGAGAGCTGGCCACCTGGTGGCATATCGAAAAGGAACAAAAGGAAAGAAACTTTTTTTGATTGGTCATTTAGATACAGTGTTTGAACCCGATATGCCTGCCAACCCCTTTACCTTATTGAATGATAGTACGGCAACGGGTCAAGGTGTTAACGATATGAAAGGGGGTGATGTGGCTATTATCGCGGCACTAAAAGCCATGCATCAATATGGTTTACTCGATCAAACTACTATTACTGTTTATATGACGGGTGATGAAGAAAACGCAGGATATCCTCGTGAGGTATCTCGAGGAGATTTTATTTCGCGTGCCCAGCAACATGATATAGCATTGGCTTTTGAGACCGCAAGCGGAATGAATACTATTGCTACAGCCCGAAGAGGTGCTAGTGGTTGGAAGTTGGAAGTAGAAGGAAAGCAAGGACATTCCTCGGGAGTGTTTGGAAATGCGGGGTACGGCTCTATTTACGAAGCAGCACGAATTATCAATTCTTTCAGAGAGCGGTTGAGCAAAGAGCAATATCTCACGTTTAATCCGGGTTTAATTGTAGGGGGGTCCGAGGTTTCTTATAATGACGAAGCACAACAAGGTCAAGTAGCGGGAAAGACAAACATTATATCTCCTCGCACGTATGCCAATGGCGATCTTCGTTTTTTGAGTGAAGAACAAAAAGAAAATGCAAGAACTGTGATGCGAGAGATTGTGGGACAGTCTTTACCGGGCACTAAAGCTTCTATTCGTTTTTCAGATGGTATTCCCTCCATGCCTCCTACCGAAGGAAATACAAAATTGGCTGCACAACTAAGCGAAGTAAGCGAAGCGCTTGGTTTTGGAAAAGTTTCTCCGGGTAATCCAGGCAGCCGGGGAGCGGGTGATATTTCGTATGTAGCAAAATATCTTGACTGTCTGGATGGTTTGGGCGCCAGCGGACGTGGTGCGCACGCACCCGGAGAAACCATCAACCTTAAAGAGTATCCAAAGCTGATACAACGAACAGCTGTGTTTTTGTATCGATTAACACGTTAGGAAATTTCTTCAGGTACCAACTGCACAGAGCGGATGGACTTTTCTAATACAGCTTGTTCAATGCTGTGATTTTTTAATTGTCCCTTGCAATAATCTTCGTAAGCACTCATATCAAAGTGACCGTGCCCGCACAGGTTAAATACAATCACACGCTCTTCTCCATTTTCTTTTGCTTGATTTGCCTCACGAATTGCTTGTGCAATCGCATGTGTTGCTTCGGGTGCCGGTAAGATTCCTTCTGTTTTTGCAAACAATAGCCCCGCTTCAAAACACTCTAATTGTTGAAGCGCCACCGCTTCAATTTTTTTCATATTCAACAAATGACTACAAAGCGCACTTGCCCCATGATAGCGTAGTCCTCCTGCGTGTAAACCTGGCGGCATAAAATCATGACCCAAACTATACATAGGTAATAATGGAGTGAAACCGGCACTGTCTCCAAAATCATAACCAAATACACCGCGTGTTAATTTAGGACAAGAGGCGGGTTCAACAGCAATAGCCCGAACAGCTTTGCCTCCTCTCAACATCTCTCCCACAAAAGGAAATGCTAGGCCTGCAAAATTTGAACCACCCCCAAGCGGAGCAATTACAACATCAGGATAATCATTGGCTAATTCAAACTGTTTTAGTGTTTCTTGCCCAATAATTGTTTGGTGTAACAACACATGGTTCAAGACACTTCCCAGGGCATAGTGAGTTTTACTATCCTGAATAGCTACTTCAACCGCTTCACTAATGGCAATTCCAAGTGATCCTAATGAACTAGGTTCTTTTTCTAATTGAGCTCTTCCCGTTGCTGTGATAGTACTGGGTGATGGATGAACGGTTGCCCCATAGGTTTCCATGATTACTTTTCGATAAGGTTTTTGGTCATAACTGCCTCTCACCATAAAAACCTCACATTCTAAATCAAATTGCGCACAAGCAAAACTCAGCGCTGTTCCCCATTGTCCCGCACCCGTTTCTGTTACAATCTTTTTAATTCCTTCTTGTTTGTTATAATAAGCTTGCGCTAAAGCTGTATTGGTTTTGTGGGAACCACTTGGACTACCCCCTTCGTACTTAAAATAAATACGCGCGGGTGTTTTCAATTGTTTTTCTAAACGTGTAGCACGAACCAGTGGACTGGGGCGATATAAATTATATAAAGAACGAACCTCATCTGGAATTTCTACATAGCGGTCTTTGCTGACTTCCTGTTTGATTAATTCCATAGGGAACAAGGGGGCTAAATCCTCGGGTCCAACTGGTTTTTTTGTCTTGGGATGAAGTGGCGGTAATAAAGGTTCGGTAATATCTGCGCTAATATTATAATAATGACGAGGGGTTTGATCCTCGGTTAAAAAGTATTTCATGATTACTTGTTGATTAATTAAAAAAATAAGTGAAGTCTTCGGGGGTCCTAAAAAGACGAGAGGTCTGCCCCTTGTGAAGACAGACCTCTCTAAAAAAGATGATATGGCGATTAACGCCAGCTACCACAGCTTCCTAGGCCTGCCGATTTAGCACGCCAACGCCAAGAGAAAAATGTGGTATTATTTGGAAGCACCTTGCTTGTTCTTTTTGAATATTGAATACGAATATAAGATCGGAGACAAACTAACCAAAATTGTGATTAACATAAATATATAAAACAGAATCTCACCGCTCAACAAAATAGCCGCTAAAACCTGGATGGATCCACCCACCAGCCAAAACTTTCCAGCCAGTCCATGCGTTTTTTTCCAATTCTCCTCATTCTCTAAGGTCCAGGGAAGTTTATAACCCGCAAAATAGTTTTGCTTCATGGCAGGCATATAATAGCCCATCCCGATAAATAACAAACCAAGTACTCCAAAAAGCAATTGATCAATCGGCGTGTTTTCGTGCGAAATGCCATACAATACCACCAGTGTAAGGGCACATAAAATTCCACTGATAAATATGGCTACAGGACTCAATGTATCTTTTATGTTAGCCGCGCTAGCCCTTGGATCAAACTTTTCAATATTGGTGAGCAATAAAAATGTAAAAATCGAAACAAAACCCATTATCACAGGCATGATGAAAATGCTATTCCGAGAGGACCAATCATCCGGCTTTCCCTCAATATTAAAATGTGTTGGAATTTGATCACCCAGGGAGGGGTATAAATAGAATGCATAGCCAAAAGGCACGAGTACGAAAACTATTGCGAGGAGTCCTTTTTTTGTTTGCATTTGTCACTGCAATATAAAACCTTATCCCAATCCCGCTCCCATTTTTTTCGCCAGGTAAAGGGCCGGTTACATGTTTTGCAAATCTTGCTGGGCAGGTGTTCTTTTTTAACGGTCTTATTTTTTGCGTTCCGCATGACCCTTAGAACAAATTCAGGACAATTTTGTTTTTGAAGTATGGCAACGGCAGAAACCATCAAGAGTGTTCTATCCAATCCTGTTACATTAGATCGGGTAATAGAAATGGCTTGGGAGGACAGAACTCCTTTTGAGGCGATAGAATTTCAGTTCGGGATCACCGAAGCAGATGTGATTGAAATCATGCGTCGGTCCTTAAAACGAAGCAGTTTCAACTTATGGCGTAAGCGCGTGAATAGTGGTGTAAGTATCAAGCATAAAAAAATCAGGGACGCTTCGATTGTGCGTTTCAAGTGTAGCCGTCAGCGACAGATCTCACTTAATAAAATCAGTAAGCGATAGGGTTTATTTTCTTAGCAATTCCTTCCACGAATCATTACCGTAATAGTTGCAAACATCATTTTCAAAATTCAGTGTTTGGACCAACTGGAAGTTGGGATACGCTTCGGATTTGATTCCTGCGTATCGTTCATTAGCTGGAAAAACTTTATCGCCTATAAACAATACAAGGTCGTCCACTAACCCCGCTTTTAATAGTGATTGACATAGCGTAGGTCCTGCCTCAACTAGTAAACTTGTTATTTTATAATTCGAGTAGAGAACCCGAAATAGTTCTGATAGATTAACATCGCCCGCTATAGAATTTCCTTTTATTATTTCGATATGAGGGGGCAATGGATCAGGCTCTTTATCATTATCTGAGACCAGTATTAGTTTCGAATGATTTCTATGCTGATGAATATTGAGATTTGTATTATTCAAAAGATCTAAGTTTTTATCCAGCACAATACAGTTTAGCTCTTTTGACCGGTTCCCTATTCGAATATTTAAAGAAGCATTATCTTTTAAAACTGTTTTTGCGGTGGAAAGAATACCATCTACATTTTCTCGCAGTACCTCGTGAACATATTTACGACTTTCTGTACCCGTAATCCACTTGCTGTTCCCATCGGCATCTGCCATCATTCCATTTTTTGTAATAGCAGCTTTTACTATTACAAATGGTCTGCTAAATAGGTGATTTATAAAAAATCGTTTGTTTAAATCAAGCGCTTCTTCTACTAAAACATGTAACACTTCGACCCCGGAATTTTTCAAAACCTCCATTCCCGCAACATGTGGGTTTGGATCTGCAGACGCAAACACTACTTTTTTAATACCCTTTTCTAGTATTAGCGAAGTGCAAGGGGGTGTTTTGCCCGTATGTGAACAAGGTTCCAGGGAAACATATAGGGTACAAGCGCTCGGATTATGACCCCTTTCAATTGCATTATTGATTGCGTTTACTTCCGCGTGAGCTTCCCCCCACCTCTCGTGACACCCTTTTCCAACTATTTCTCCCAAACTGTTTACCAATATTGCACCAACTCTTGGATTGTCTCTAACAAGACGCGGGTCTACTTGTTTAGCTAATGTTATGGTTTCTCTTAAATACTCGGTTTGGGTAATGTAATTCATACCTTTGCGCTCCAAAATTAGTGTATATCCATGTTTACCGGTCTGGTTGATTTAGCGACCATTAGTAATTTAAAGGAAGACCAAAACGGTTATCAGCTTTGTATAAGCGCACCCACACTTGTTGGTTTATGCAAAAAGGGTGATAGTGTTGCGATAGATGGAGTTTGCTTAACGGTAGTAGAACACCAAGAGGCACAACTAGTATTTTATGTTTCTCCCGAGACTATAAAAAAAACTGCTCTTCTGAATTACAAAAATGGGCAAGCTGTAAATGTTGAATTACCGCTTCGTCCAACAGACCGACTCGGGGGGCACTATGTGTTAGGCCATGTGGATTGTACAGGAAGTGTTAAATCAATACAAGCTACTGCCACCAGCTGGTTCTTTACCATTGAAATTCCCGAACCATTTATTAAATATGTTGTTTATAAGGGGTCTATTGCGGTGAATGGTATTAGTTTAACGGTAAATCAAATCCGAGATTGTGAAATTGAGTTATGTATCATACCGGTTACATTGGAAAAAACCAATCTCTCTTTTCTGCAAACAGGCAGCCTTGTAAATATTGAAGTAGATATTTTAGCAAAATACACAGCCAACCTCCTCCCCAAACATGGTTAACATATTTGACACAGTAGAAAAAGCACTGGCCGATTTTGCAACAGGAAAACCTATTATTGTTGTGGACGACGAGAGTCGTGAAAACGAGGGAGATATTATTATTCCCGCCTCGTTGGCAACACCAGCACTTGTTAACTTTTGTGTGCAAGAGGGTCGTGGTTTGCTTTGTGTTGCTATTGATGATACCATCGCTAATCGACTTGATCTTAGAAAAGTACGATCAAATCACAAGGATCACTTTCATACTGCCTTTTTGGATTCTATTGATGCAACTGCTACGCATGGTGTATCTACCGGAATTTCCGCATCAGATCGTGCCACCACCGCACGGTTACTCGCTAATGAAAATAGCACCCCTGCTGATTTTTCAACACCGGGACATTTATTCCCCTTGTTAGCTGTTTCAGGTGGTGTGTTGGTCAGAAATGGACACACGGAAGCAGGAGTAGATTTGTGTAAACTAGCAGGCCTGCCACCAGCGGCTTTGATTTGTGAAATTCTAGATAAGGATGGAACCATGTTGCGCAGAGCAGGTTTACGCAATTTTGCCGACCAGCATCAATTATCAATCATCAGCATTGCACAATTGCAACGCTACAGGCGTGAACGTGAAGTTTGTTGTATTTCAGTATCTACCGCCTCTCTTCCTACAAAATATGGCAATTTTACTATTGAGGTTTTTCGTAATCGTTTTTCAGGAGTAGAACACACACTTCTGTCAAATAAGGCGGATCTCTCCAAAACTCCTCTTATTCGATTGCATAGCGAGTGTTTAACGGGCGATGTATTGGGAAGTGCAAGATGTGATTGCGGATCCCAATTAAAATTTGCCTTACGCGCTATTCAGCAACATGGTCACGGATATCTTGTTTATGTGCGCGGACATGAAGGAAGAGGAATTGGCCTTACTGCAAAAATTGCAGCCTATGCTTTGCAAGAAGAGGGCATGAACACCTATGAAGCTAACCAGGCATTAGGCTATCATCCGGAACAACGCGATTTTTCAGATGCAATTGAAATCCTGAAAAAATTACAACTTCCCTCTTTCACACTGTTGACCAATAATCCATACAAGATTAATTTACTTCGTGAGGCGTCTTTTAATTTTGAGATAGAACCTATTCAAACTACACCTACTCCACAAAACCGTAAATATCTTTCAGATAAAGCATCAATTGGTGCCCACTCCATATCTCTAGATCTATGATTGCAATTGTAAAATCAAACTTTAATCAAGAAGTTACTGATGCATTACTAAAGGGATGTATTGATTGTTTAAATGAGACATCAACCCCTTTTGAATTATTTGAGGTGCCTGGTGCAGTTGAAACAGTGGGATTCTCCAATAAATTAGTTGCAGCAAAAAAGTATGCAGGACTTATAGTAATTGGAGCGGTCATAAAAGGAGATACGGATCATTATGAATATGTATGTGATTATGTGGTGCAGGGCCATGCTACCTTAGCCGCCACTTCTCCTATCCCTATCATTTTTGGGATATTAACCACGCAAAATGAGGAATTAGCCCTCGAGCGCGCGCTTCCTACTAAAATGAATAAAGGAAAAGAGTTTGCAATTACAGCGTTAGAAATGATAGAACTATACGCTAAAGCTACTTAAGTTTATTGCATCATTAGTATTTCCCAAATTCTGATTACATTAGATAAATAATAAAATCCAGTCTAATGTATAAAGTAATTATCCTGTTGTTTGCTGTTACCACATTAGTTTCGTGTAAGTCAAGCAATCAAAAAACCACAACTAATTATTTTGATTATAACCAAACTGATTCAAAACTCAGTGGTGGTAACAAGGTAATTCCCATCAATACACCATTGGGTGTTTATAACGTTTGGACCAAGCGAGTAGGAAATAATCCTTCGCTGAAAGTATTGCTATTACACGGAGGCCCCGGTGCAACGAGTGAATATTTTGAAGCCGCTGATTCTTATTTCCCGGGTGCTAATATTGAATATTATTATTATGATCAACTAGGCTCTGGAAAAAGTGATAACCCGAATGACGAACGCCTTTGGGAAGTTGAACGTTTTGTGGATGAGGTAGAACAGGTGCGTGTGGCATTAGGGCTTGATTCATCCAATTTTGTTTTGTTGGGACACTCTTGGGGAGGAATTCTCGCCATGGAGTATGCGTTGAAATATCAACAACATCTCAAGGGGCTAATTATTTCAAACATGGTTTCTTCGATTCCTGATTATGTAAAATATGCCAACGAAGTATTGGGGCCACAATTACCTCCCGAAATTTTAAAAACTATTCGCTCCTATGAGGAAAAAGGAGACTATACCAATCCCACTTACCTCGGATTGATTCAAGAATATTATTATCCCGAACACATACTTCGCATGAAACCTAGCGAGTGGCCTAATCCGGTAAATCGTGCTTTTAAGAATATAAACTACCCGCTCTATTTAAAAATGCAAGGACCTAGTGAATTTGGTGTAGTTGGAGACGCACTGTTAAAAAACTGGGACCGTACTAATGATCTAAATAAAATTGCCGTTCCAACTTTAACGATCGGCGGGGAGTTTGATACGATGGACCCAAAGGCCATGGAAAAAATGAGCACACTTGTACAAAAGGGTTCTTATTTGTATTGTGCAAAAGGAAGTCATATGTCTATGTATGACGATCAGGAAACTTATTTCAACGGTGTCATTTCTTTCCTGAAAAAACTCTAAACAAATCCTTTGAAAAACATTATCGTAGCATTTTTTATTCTGCTTTCGAGCACTGTTTTTGCGCAATCATATACACCAGCTCCTGAAAATTTAGCAGCAAGACAACAATTTCAAGACGCTAAGTTTGGTTTATTTATTCATTGGGGGCTCTCTAGTATGCTAGGAGCAAATGAGTGGGTAATGAATAACCGGAATATTCAGGTGGTTGATTATCGACGATTACAACAAGCGTTTTACCCCCACTTGTTTAATGCCGACGAATGGGTGACCGCTGCTAAAAATGCAGGGATGCGCTATATTGTTTTTGTGTCTCGACACCACGATGGTTTTTCTAATTGGGATACTAAATATTCTGATTGGAAAATCACAAACACTCCCTATGGAAAAGATATTTTGAAACAATTAGCCGAGGCTTGTCAACGACAGGAAATGAAATTGGGTTTGTACTATTCAACACTTGATTGGTTTCGGGAGGATTATCCCCACGAAACAGGACGAACTGGAAAAGGAACAGGGCGAACCGGAAAGGGTAATTATGCCTCTTATCTGTCCTTTATGAAAAATCAATTAACGGAGCTGCTTACCAATTACGGCCCAATCATGTCTATTTGGCTTGATGGACATTGGGATCAGACTAATCCCGAAGGACACGCAGACAGAACTTCTCGTATTGACTGGAAGTATGACGAACTTTATAGTCTTATACACCGCCTACAACCCGCTTGTTTAATTGGGAATAATCATCACCTGACTCCTTTTCCTGGTGAAGATTTTCAGCTTTTTGAAAAAGATTTACCCGGGCAAAATAAAAACGGACTCAGCTTTCAGGAAGTCTCACAATCAATGCCACTTGAAACTTGTGAAACTATGAACAACTCTTGGGGTTATAACATCACAGATAAACAATACAAGAGCACAAAAACTATCATTGACTATTTGGTTCGCGGTGCAGGAGTTAATGCAAATCTTTTGTTGAATGTGGGTCCCATGCCTTCTGGAAAAATTCAACCAGAGTTTTTAGATACATTAAAAAAGGTTGGCGCCTGGACCAAACAATATGGCAAAGCTTTATATAACACAAGAGGAAAAATTATTGCTGATCAGGAATGGGGTGTTGTGGTGGGGACGCCTACAGCACAATATGTACACATTCTAGCTTGCCCGGCTGACGGTATTATTCTATTGCCAAACTGGAATGGAAGGGTAGCAGAAATTCACTTATTTGAAAGTGATGAAAAGCTTCGATTTGAGCAAAACGCCAACGGGTTGCGAATTTTTCTAGATCAATATTGTGGTAAAGAGAAACTCGATCAGGTATTAGTAGTAAAGCTGGCTGCTAAATAGTAGTGTTATATAATCCATTGGAAAAGTATACCGGCAATAATGCCTGCATAGTTACCAATTAAATTACTGAGTACACTTAGTAGTATTGCTAAAGGCACTAAGCTTGGATGAAAAGTTGCTGCTATAATTGAAGATGAGGCTGGGCCACCAATATTAGCTTGGCTTCCAATAGCACTATAATGCCAAGGTGCTTTAATTAATTTGGCTCCTATTAACATAAACGTAAGATGAATCAAAAGCCAAAGAATCCCTATCATAAAAAATGAAAATCGAAAATTAAAAACAGCTAGGTCAAACTGCAAGCCAATGGATGCTATTATATACAGGATTGTTAAGTTTCCTGTCCAGCTCCATGTGGTACTATGTTTTTTTAAGAAAGGAGTGAACGAAAGGATTAACCCAATCAAGCTGGCGAGTATAATAAGCCAAAAGGATTTCTTTGTTAAAAAGGAAAAGGAGTCGGTGGGATTATTTCCAATTAACTCCACCCCAAACTGCGTTGTAGAATCAGCTAAAAACTGAATTCCCCCTAACGCACCTAAAATTATAAAGATGGAAAGTAGGTCAGGGAGTTTATTTTTTTGATCGGTACTTTGTTCGGTTTCTACTTTTAAAGTTTCTGTTCCGTATTCCTGTGATATCGATTTTGTTAGCCACTTATTTAACTGTGTTTGAAATCGCGAAGAGTAAAGTAATATCACTAGCCAGCCATTCTGGAGAATAATATCAGTTGTTGCTGCCGTAAAAAAAAGTTCTTCACTACACCCAAAGGCTTCTCTCATACTTAACTGACCGGCACTCCCATTTATCCAACTCCCTGTTATACAAACCAAGCCTCGCCAAGCCGTATGTTCTCCTATATCATTTAGAAGTGAAGGGTCAAAGGCGCCTACTATCGCAAGTGCTAGTGGACCACCCAGTACAATTCCAATTGTTCCAAGAAAAAAAACAATTACTGCCTTTTTGGTAATTGTGAATAATGATTTTATATCAATACTGGCGGTGAGTATTATAATACTAAACGGTAACACCCAATTGCTGGTGACATCTTTGATTCCCTCGCTTGCAGTTACCCAATTTAGCGTGTTGGCAAGCGCTGGTACTATATACAACCATAAAATAGCGGGGATCCACTTGTAGACCGTCTTAAATAATTGTGAATTACTTTGTGAGCTCTTATAAATAAAAGCAGTGCATGTAGTAAGAAATATTATGGCTACTATATCGTTGCCAAGGTTCATTCTATAAACCTTATTTAATAATTAATCTCTGTAATTTAATGCAGGTTTTCTGTTTCCAATTAACGGAACGTATTTGAAATCTACTCCTCTGTTTTTTTGCCACTCTTCCTTCGCTTGGGATAACAAGGCAGGGTTAGTCAGTAAATCAATTCCTGAGAACGAGAGGGTAGTTGCTGCTACCACCATTCCTTTAATACCAATATCAGTACCACCACAAGCTACCGCTTGCCAGCTATGTGAAGGTGTTCCAGGAATCCAAGTTGCTGCTCTGAATCCAACGGTGGGTACTGCCCAACTTACGTCTCCTACATCGGTTGAACCTCCTGAGCGATTAGCTTCGTTCACTACTTTATACTCTTCAATTTTAGCAGCATCAGTAATAGCAGGTCGGCTACCCGGTAAAAAACTCTCCTGAATTTTTTTACCAAATTCTAACTCTTGTGGGGAGTAGGTTACACCACCTACTTTTTGCATATTATCATAAACCATTCTTGATAACGCATCAACAGGAAGTAATTCGTAAACCCCACCAATAATTTCGTAATCCATTTTTGTTCCTGTACCTGCTGCAGCCCCCTCGGCCGATTTAACAAGCCGATCAAAAAGATCCATGAGTACATCACGACGGGGGTGACGCATATAATAATATACCTCTGCATAGTCAGGCACTACATTGGGTGCCTTTCCTCCACTAGTAATTATATAATGCATACGTGTATCAGAAGGCATGTGTTCGCGCATCATATTAGCCATAAAGTTCATGGCTTCTACTCCATCTAAGGCAGAACGACCTCTTTCAGGATATCCTGCTGCATGGGAGGAGATTCCATAAAAACGAAACTTAGCAGTTTTGTTAGCTAGGGAGGAATAGGGATTGGCTCCATTCTGACTATCGGGATGCCAATGTAATACTACGTCTACACCATTAAATAAACCTTCTCGTACCATATACACTTTACCCGATCCCCCTTCCTCGGCAGGTGTTCCAAATACTTTGATGGTACCTGCCATTTTATTTTTGTCGATAAAGTTTTTTAATTCAATTGCGCCCGCAACTGATGCTACACCAAATAAGTGATGCCCGCAGCCATGCCCCGCAATTCCCTCTGCTTTTTCTTTTGAGGGAACAGCTTGTTGTGCTAAACCTGGTAATGCATCGTACTCGGCAAGAATTCCAATAACAGGTCCGCCACTTCCATAGGTAGCTACAAATGCAGTAGGAATTCCCGCTACTCCGGCTTCTACCGTAAATCCATTTTCACGGAGGGTTTGTTGTAGTAGAGACGAACTTTTAACTTCCTTATATCCGACCTCTGCAAAATCCCAAATTTGTAAAGCGCGCTCTTTGTAATAGTCATAGCGATCTTGAATATTCTTACGTGCTGTTTCTTTTGCAACGGTATATGGGTTTGTGTTTTCTTTTTTCTTTTGAGCGTAAATATGTAATGTATTTAGTGTAATGAACCCACTTACTAAAATTGGTAAAAGATAGCGCATAAAATTTTTTTCTAAAGTAGGTAAAATAAGACAAAAAAAATGGGCAACACTTGTTGCCCATACCGTGGTCTGTTGTTGGTTTACTAAAATGTGTACCGCACGGTTAATTGTCCTCTCCATCTGGTGGATAAATAATTACTACCCCGAATATCTAATATGTCTGCTGCAGTTCTGTTTGATAAATTCCTGTAGGTGAAACGGGGCGTCAATGTATTACCGGTAACTCGATAACCCTCCATGCTAATTAAAGAGTAAGAATCAAACCCAGGTGTTACATACACTTTACCCCAATTCCTACTCAGGAAGTTAGTGAAGTTAAACATATCCAATTGTACAGATACTTTATGTGAACGCTTTCCAGTACCCAGCATCAGATCTTGCTGCAGTTTCAAATCAATTACATGGCTCCAAGGTAAAATAGCTCCGTTACGATCAGCATACGTGCCTCTTTTTTCATTCAGGTGTTTGTCCTTGCTGATATATTGATCCAAAGCAGCCCACTGTTGCTCTACCGTATAAGTAACTCCATTTGCAACATAAGACTCTGCAAAACGACTCCAGTCCGCTAAGTCTTTAGGTACATAAATTAAATCTGATGTTTCGCCGTTTGCTCCATTCTGGTCATAGATCATACTTCTGCTGAATACATAGGAATAAGGCGAACCGGATTGCCCATTGTAGAACAATGTAATACTAGTAGCTAATCTATCTTTTGCATATGTGATGCGTTTAGAAACAAATGAACTGATGCGATGCAATTGTGCAAAATCAGAACGACTTAGGCTGATATTGTTTCTTCCATTTTTAGTTTCTACAAACCTCCACTGTGAATTATTCTGCGAGCTGGTTCCATCAAATAGTGTATATGAATCACCGTATCCGTAATTCAAATTAATTGACCAACCATTTGCAAAAGACTTATCAATTGCAGTTGTCAAATTGTACGAATAGCCTTTTTGACCCTTGCCATTGGCAATAACAAAAATCCCCGTAGAATACGGATTTTGTACGCCTGCGGTTAATGGATCAAAGTCAATTCGATTATAAACAGTTGAGGTACCACTAATATTTAAGTAAGTGTCTTGGTTCAGTGCATTTTTTACACCCGGCATTCCAAAAATATTGTAGTATACAATTTCATTGAGGTTCCATTGGTATAAAATGTCAGTAGACCACTTCCATCCATTGCCCAATGTTTTATCAAATCCAACTGAGCTTTTAAGTACTTTGGGTAATCTGAAATTTTTAGCAATCAGATCAATTTGACCTGAAGGAGAAGCCACGGTTACACCTAGGTCAGATGGTTTATATTGATTGAATGCATCCGGACGAAAAGTAATGTTTGGATTATTTAGGAAAACCCCTCCAATATTAACCCCGGTATTGTTATACACTCCACCTGGCCATACTAATGGAACTCGGCCAGTGAAAGCGCCAACCCCACCACGCACTTTCCAGCCATTACCTGCTTCCCAGCCAAAACCTAATCGAGGAGACAAGCTTAATTGTGGTTGCGGGCGTTGACCCGAGCGGGCGTCTTGAATATCAAATAGTACATAAGGTGCCCAATTGGTACGCAGTAAGTTGGTGATTACAGGAAGTGCTGTATTGTTGAAATATGTATCCTCGATAGGGGTAGTTAAAAACTCAAAGTTATCTGCACGTACTCCTAAGTTGAATGTGAGTTTATCATTTACCCTCCATTGATCTCCTATAAAGAATCCCGCACGTAGAGTATTAAACTCCGTACCCGCAGCACTTCCGTCCCCTGTGATGTTATCTCTTAAAGAGAAAGAGCGGCTGTACTGCGCTGGTCTTCTGTCGGCCAGAAAATCTCCAACCCAATTATAGGTATAAGTACCATAATTATCACGAACAAACAAATTGTAGGAATTGCTGAACTCAATATCTAATCCAGCCTTCAATTGGTGAT
>BJGL01000032.1:15225-17575 GCA_014190475.1 Bacteroidota bacterium | reverse complement strand
TAATGAAGTTGCAGCAGATTGGCTACAAGGTGACTTTCCGGCCCGCGGTCGTTTACAGGTTAACGTTTGTGATTTCTCATTGGGCGATGGAGTGCAGCAACCCAAAGGAAAGCGTTCTTCCGTTCAACTCAGAAAGCGGTTAGCAGAAGTCGATTACATACTAGAGGAGGGGCTTGCAAAAAAAGCATATCCGGGTGCTGTGGTACTTGCTGTTCAACGCGGCGCCATTCTCTACCAAAAATCAGTAGGTCAACAAGCTATAGCAGATTCCACGCCGATTAAGCCTGAGCATATTTTTGATCTGGCTTCCGTGACTAAAATTTCGGCAACTACGGTGGCCGTTATGAAATTAGTGGAAGAAGGAAAGTTAAAATTATCAGGACAACTCAAAGATTACCTGCCTTGGGTTAAGGGATCAGACAAAGAATCATTGAATATAAAAGACATCTTATTGCACCAGGCTGGATTGGTTCCTTTCATTCCGTTTTATAAAGAAACTATCGATGCAATGGGGAACCCTGATACGAGTTTGTACTCCACTGTATCTAAAAAAGGGTTCACGGTACGAGTTGCAGAAAATTTATACCGTAGAGACGATTGGAAAGACACCCTGCTTGCACGTATTTTAAAGAGTCCACTGGGGCCACAAGGAAAATATGTGTACAGTGATAATGATTTTATTTTTTTGGGGTTGATTGTTGAGCAGCTCACTGGTAAAACACTTGAGCAATATGTACAGGATAATTTTTACCGTCCTCTAGGGATGTATACTACAGGCTTCACTCCTCGCCGCCGTTTTCCGGTACAGTCAATTGTTCCTACAGAAACCGAAACACAGTTCAGAAAGCAAACGATGCGTGGGGATGTTCACGACGAGGGCGCTTCCTTGTTTGGCGGTATAGCAGGACATGCCGGATTATTTTCCAATGCTTATGATTTGGCCATGCTTTATCAGATGTTGTTACAAGGCGGAAAGTTTAATGGCAGACGATATTTGAAAGAATCTACCATCCAATTGTTTACGAATTATCAATTAGAGAGCAGTCGTCGTGGTCTGGGATTTGATAAACCCGAAAAAGACAATCAGTTTAAAAAAGATCCCTATCCTTCTCTTTTAGCATCACCTGCCACATTTGGTCATACCGGATTTACAGGAACCTGTGTATGGGTTGACCCCAAACAAGAGCTGGTGTATGTATTTCTTTCAAACCGAGTTAATCCCACCCGTGCCAATAATTTGCTAGGCCAACTGCAAATCAGAGGACGTATCCAAGATGCGATTTATCGCGCTATCGGGGTTGACGAATAGGATATTTCTCATGAAGAAAATAATCTATCCACTTTATTTTCTATTGGTATTCCTCTTACTTGATTGGGGAGTTGGATTTTTTTATCATCGAGTGCTTGCAGACAAATCGAAACTTCGAGTCAAGAGTACACGTTATCATCATGATCTTCGTCCTCAATTTTTGGGAATTGATAATTGGGGCGATTTCAAACAGCCGTATCGAACTAATTCATTGGGATTTCGGGATCGGGATACGGGTACTATAGCATTAGTAACTACTTCCAAAAAACGGGTTGTATTTATTGGGGATTCGTTTACTGAGGGAGTTGGTGTTTCCTTTGACTCAAGTTTTGTGGGGAGAATTGCATCCACTTGGAAATCCCGCAATATAGAAGTGCTCAATGCCGGAGTAGTAACCTACTCACCTCGTTTATATTATTTGAAAATGAAAGAGTGGATCGAGAATCAGCACCTATCCTTTGATCACTTGGTAGTGGTACTTGACAATGCTGATATCCAAGATGAAATTGTTTATGAAAAATGGACCCCAGGCTTTTGGCATTATTCTACTGCAGGTAGTGTTTATGAAAAGGCACAAATTCGGTTGAATAAAATAATAACACCATCAATAAGCTGGGATCAGGAAGATTATTACAAGGAACGCGATAAGTGGTTGTACGAACCTGCTCTTTACCAGAAATGGGCTAGCCGTGGATTTTCGTTGGCCTTGCAGAACATAAAAAAGCTACAGCAATTGTGTCTGTCTAACCAACGGAAGCTGACCTTGGTAATCTTTCCGCGACCGGAGCAAATTCACAGAAGAAATCTATCGGATAGCTATGTGAGGGCTTGGACTAATTTTTGCAAGCAGGAGAAAATCCCATTGATTAATCTGTATGAATATTTTATAGAAACCGATCCTGCGCAAGCTGCTCGCGTCATTCGTTCCTATTTTATACCTGGAGATGTGCATTGGAATGATCAAGGACACCAACTAGTATCCAATGCCTTGCTCAATGAATTAAATATAAATTAGTTCTCCTTTCTCGGAGGCGTATTCCC